>JBIKSY010000282.1:0-4901 GCA_044348365.1 Chthoniobacteraceae bacterium | reverse complement strand
AATGGTTCCCTTAAATGTGCCACCTTTTGGGAGAGTTCGCATTTTCGTGAGATCCGACACGGCGTAGTTGCCGAATCTGTCGGACATGTCTTGGGGTTCCGAGGGTTGCGGAACGTTTGCTCCGGCGCCAGTTTTAGGCGAACCCACCGGGGAAATGGGTGCTCCACCTGGTTGTGTACCCCCCGACCTTTCAAGAGAGGTGTTAACCATCAAAGCCAAAAGGTACGGCCAGTTTGGATGGGCCAGTTCAGGGGCGTTGCTTTCCCTGAGCTTTTTGGCCTCCAGCAGAAACTGTTGATTGAAACGTGATCCTGCTTTTCCAATTTCCGGGAACTCCTCCACCGCTCTTTGCTTCCACTTCTCATAATCCGCATTGAATTGCGCTGCGTTATCGGGTTGCTGAGCCTGGGCAACCGCATTCGCGGGTGTGTTCCCGGAAGTGCTTGCTGGCGCCGCTGGCCCCTTCTCCTGACCGGGTTTTTCGGACTGCAGGGCTCCCCCATCCGAGGCCTTTTTCTCGCCAAGCCCAAGCTTTTGGGACAACTGGTCGCAACCGCAGGACAGGTGCAGCAGTGCAATAAGGCAGAATCGAAGGAAGGGAACTCTCATGAGACAAAACATCTTTATGTTAAAAAAACATATTAAACTTGACTTATGCAGCACGTCAAGTTATAGTTTTGCCACAGAATTAAGTTGTAGGGCAAACCATTGCTCGGAAGGAAACTGTCGCCCCTTGTTGGATCTCAGTCAAAAAAGGCCTCGGCGTGCAGCGTGGCTGTTTGGGTTGTTTGGGTTGTTTGCGCAGGCTGGGAGCTTTGTGCTCAGCAGCTTGGCGTCTCTGCCCCGATTGAGCGGCATTTTTCGGCACGGAGGAGGCAGCAGACTCAAACGGCCGTGCTCCTAATGTTGGCATAGGTGCCTGTGCTACAATGTTGACCAACCCCGCATGACAGGACTCCATCTTCACCGCAGCAACCGCCTCGAGGCACTAGCAGACGCCCTCGCAGCCATCGTGCGCTCCCGCCCGCTCCTCCCCCTGCAAACAGAAACCGTCGTGGTGCAAAGCCGGGGAATGGGGGTGTGGGTCCAGCAGCACTTGGCCGCCACCACCGGCGTCAGCATGTTGCAGGAGTTCCCCTTTCCCGCCGCGCACGCCCAGGGCTTGTTCCGGGCTGCGCTGGGCCCACAGATTCCCAGCACCTCGGCTTTCGAGCGCAAACGGCTGGAGTGGCGCATCGCGGCGCTGCTGCCAGGCATCATCGCCCAACCCGGGGCGGAGAGCCTCGCCCGTTATCTTGAGGAAAAGCCCCACCCTCTGAAGCGTTTCCAGGTCGCGCAGCGCATCGCTGCGAGTTTTGACCGCTACGTGGCGCACCGGCCCCGGACGCTCCGGGACTGGGAGGCGGGCCAGGGGACCGGTTGGCAGGCGGGGCTTTGGCGCCTACTGGCAGAGGGCGCTCCGGAGGGGTCGCCGCTGGCGTTGCAGCAGAGGTTTGATGCGGCGCTCGCGGGAAATCCTCAGGCGCTTGCCGCTCTGCCGCCCCGGGTCAGCGTGTTTGGGGTGTCGGCCCTTCCCCAGCACTACCTCCACCTGTTGGAGTCGGCGGCCCGGGTGCTGGAAGTGCATCTCTTCGCGCTGACGCCCACGCCTGAGTTCTGGTCGGACCTGCTGACCCAAAAGGAGGTGGACCGGCTCGTCCGCAAGGCGGGGGCGCCGTCACTGGAGGACATCCATGCCGAACTCGGGCATCCGCTGCTCGCCTCCTGGGGAAGGGCGGGTCGCCTCTTTTGCTCCGCCCTGCTCGAGCTCCAGCCGAGGGCGGAATCCGACCATTTTGTTGCGCCACGAAGTCAGGGAATCCTCGCCCGGATTCAGTCCGACATTTACGCAGCAATACCGCCGGAACATTCCGGAATAGAGGGGCCCCCGCCTGACCCCGCGCAGGAGGACTCGCTGCGTGTCCATTGCTGCCACAGTCCGGTGCGGGAGTTGGAGGTGCTCCAGAACCAGTTGCTTTTCTGGCTGCAAAACGACCCCACCCTGCAACCACGCGACATCCTCGTCACCATGCCGGATGTGGGGGCCTACGCGCCTCTGATTGAGGCCGTCTTCGGGGTAGTTGAAGACTCCAGAAGGATTCCCTTCACAATCGCCGACCGCTGCAGGGGCGAGGTGAACTCCTGCGCACGCGCCTTCCTCGCCCTGTTGTCCCTTGCCGGGGGCCGGTGCACCGCCTCCGAGACCCTCGAACTGCTCGAACACACTCCCATCCGGGAGTCCTTCGGAATCCCAGAGGAGGGCATCGCGCTTTTCAAGGAATGGATCGACGCCGCGGGGATCCGCTGGGGGATTGACTCGGATCACCGTGCCCAACTGGGGTTGCCCCCGGATGGTCACGCGACCTGGCGGACCGGTTTGGACCGGCTTCTTCTCTCCCTGGCCATGCAACCGGAAGAGGGGATCCCGTTTGCAGGCGTGCTTCCGGCTCCGGGACCGGATGGTGGGACGGCGGGGGCGCTGGGGCAGTTGCTCGACTTTTGTGAGCAGCTTTTCAAGGTCCTGCATCCGTTCGCCGCCGCGGAAGCGTCCTGGTCAGATTGGAGCGGCAGGCTGCTTGAGGTGGCCAAGACGTTTCTTGGGGGAGGCGGGCGGAGCGAGGACTACACCGAGCTGACCCTTCAGGTGGACGGTCTCGCGGCGCTGGAAAAAGATTATGCCGAGCCGGTGCCGTGGCAGGTTGTGGAGACGCAACTCAAGAGCCTGCTGCAGGAGGAAGCCGGCGGCGGCAGGTTCCTGGGAGGGCGTGTCACCTTTTGTACGCTCAAACCGATGCGCAGCATTCCGTTCAAGGTCGTGGCGGTCATCGGGTTGGATCAGGCGGCGTTTCCACGCCGCGACGATGTGCCTGCCTTCGACCTACGGCACACCGAACCGGTCCAGACCGAACGGACCCGCCGGGCGGAGGACTGCGAGCTGTTTCTGGAGACGGTACTTTCCGCGAGGGAAAAGCTGCACCTGAGTTACTGCGGGGTTTCGCCCCGCAACGCAGCCAAAAATCCGCCTTCGGTGGTGGTGAGCGAGTTGCTGGAGTGCGCGGCAAAGACGTTTCTGCCGGAGGGCTCGAGCAAGGAGCGCTCTGTATTTGAGGAGGCGCTGACTGTGAGGCATCCGCTGCAGGCCTTCAGCGAACGCTACTTCAACGGCTCCAATCCAAGTCTGTTTTCCTTTTCCGAGGAGAACTGCGCCGCAGGCACCCATCGCCGGCAAACGGACCGTCCGCCTGCGTTTTTTTCCGGTCCGCTGCCCGCCAAGGCCGCGGGTTCGGGGCTCGAGTCGGAGCGGCTTCAGCTTTCGGAGTTGGCCCGATTCTTCGCCAACCCTGCCGGCTATTTTTTGCGAAGCACCCTACAGGTTCAGCTGGAGCGCTTGGAAAAGCCGCTTGCGGATACCGAGCCCTTTTCGCACAGCGCGCTTGAGATGCATACGCTGCGGCAGTTTTTGTGCGGGGCGCAGCTTGCGGGGGATTCGATGGAGTCTTCCCTGGCAAAGGCGAGGGCCCGGGGGCTCCTCGCCCCGGGGACACCCGCCCAGCTGCAAATCGCAGCGCTCTGGAGCGAAAGCCTGCCCGTGGCGGAACGGGTCCGGTCGCTTGTGCAACGGCCGCTGGAGCCGCTTTCGGTGCACCTGCAGCTTCCCAACGGCTGGCGGTTGGAGGGGCTTTTGAGCGGCCGCTTCGGGGACGGCGGTTTTGTGCACTGGCGCGCCGGAGAGGCGCGCTGCGCCCAGTGGCTGGATCTTTGGCTGCAGCAGCTTGCCCTTGCGGCGATGGGCGTCGAATGTCCCCCCGCGTTGTTGGTTCACACTCCCTCGAAGGAACCTGCCTGTCAGGCGTTGGCTTCTCCCGGTCCGGGCGCCGCGGTGGAATTGCTCGATTCTCTTGTTTCTGTTTTTGAGCGGGGCCAGCGTGAGCCACTGCGCTTTTTCCCCAAGACCTCCTGGGCTTACGCCAGCGCCCTCTCCGGAGGGGAGGAGGCCGCCCTTAAAAAGGCTGAGGCGGCCTGGAATGGATTTGGGGAAACTCCCGGGGAGCTTGAAAACGAGGCGGTCTCGCTCTGCTTCGGCGGGGAGGAGGGCCCTCTCAACGCGGATTTCAGAAGCCTTAGCTGCGGGGTTCTCTCTCCGCTTATGGCCGCAATTTCAGACCTGTAAATATGTCCAACCTTCCCACTGAGACGTATCCTTCCTTTGACGCGGCCCGCTCACCGCTGAGCCCCGGTACCACGCTGCTGGAGGCCAGCGCAGGCACCGGAAAGACCTACACCCTCACCGCCATTTTTCTCCGGCTCATTGCCACCGAGGGGCTCGAGGTGCGCCAGGTTCTGGTGTCGACCTTCACCGAGGCCGCCACCCGTGAACTCAAGGAACGCATCCGACTGCGCCTCCTTGGCGCCCGCGAGGCCTTTGCCGAGGGGCACTCGGAGGACTCGGTTCTTTCTGCTCTGTTGGAACGACATGCTTCGGATCGGGAGGCCTGCGCGCAACGGATCGGCCGCGCGCTTCGTGACTTGGACGAGGCACAGATATCGACCATTCACGGTTTTTGTCAGCGCGCCCTGCGGGAGTTTGCCCTCGAGAGCGGGCAGCCCTTTGACGCCGAGCTCTGCAAGGACGTCTCTGCGCTGACCGCCCAGGTGGCGCAGGACTTCCTGCGGACCACCCTCGACGCGGTGAGCCCGACACTTTGCAGCATCCTGGGGCCGCCCAAGGCTGCCGAACTGCAGGAACTGCTGCAACTGCGCCTCAACAAGCCGACGCTGCTCCTCCAGTCGGGTTCTCCTGTTCCGGGCCTTCGCGAGGCGATGGCCCAGACCGAGCACGCCCGCCTGTACGCAGCCCGCCT
>JBIKSY010000069.1:0-16057 GCA_044348365.1 Chthoniobacteraceae bacterium | reverse complement strand
AGCGGCTTTTTGCAGCGCTTCGTCAGGTGGCGCACCGGTGCCCTTGAGGCGGCCGAATCGCTCGAGCAGCTCCGCGCACTCGAACGGGGCACCCTTATCCGAGTGGTCCTCACCAGCCACGCCTCCATCGGGGTGGACACCCCGGCGGACGCTCTCGCAGCGGAAGCCCTTTTGAGCAAACCTTCGCGCTTGCAGAATCAGGCGCGCTGAACGTTTTTATTAGAAGCACGCCTCCCCCCGGGTGCACAGCCCCTTTCCATGCCCAAAGCCACCTCCACTCCCAATCACGCCATGAAATATATCTTTGTTACGGGCGGCGTCGTCTCGTCCCTCGGCAAAGGCCTTGCAGCGGCCTCCCTTGGCACGCTGCTCGAAACCCGCGGGCTCAGGGTGGTGATGCAAAAGTTCGACCCGTACCTCAACGTGGATCCGGGCACGATGAACCCCTTCCAGCACGGAGAGGTCTACGTCCTGGACGACGGCGCCGAAACCGATCTGGATCTGGGCCACTACGAGCGCTTCACCAGCTCCGTGCTTTCCCGCTCCAACAGCACCACCTCCGGCCAGATCTACGAGACGGTCCTGGCCCGCGAGCGCAGGGGCGACTACCTCGGGAACACCGTGCAGGTCATCCCCCACGTCACCGACGAGATCAAGCAACGCCTGCGGACCCTTTCGAAGGAGCAGCCCTGCGACGTCCTGATCACAGAAATCGGCGGTACCACCGGCGACATCGAGGGACTCCCCTTTCTCGAAGCCATCCGCCAGTTTGTCCTCGAGGTGGGCCCCCAAAACGTGGTGATTATGCACGTCACCCTCGTGCCCTACATCAAGGCCGCGGGGGAGCTCAAAACCAAGCCCTCCCAGCAGTCCATCGCCAAACTGCGCGAAATCGGACTCCACCCGCAGGTGCTGGTGTGCCGCACCGAACGGCCCCTCGAAGACGACGTGCGCCAGAAGCTCTCCATGTTCTGCAACGTCCCCCTCAACGCGGTCATCGAGGCGCGCGACGTGGACCACTCCATCTACGAAATGCCGCTGATGCTCCAGCGCGAGGGCCTCGATGAGATCGTCTGCGAACTGCTCCACCTCAAGGTCCAGCCCGCCAACACCACCGAATGGAACCGCTTCGTGCAGAGGGCGATCTACCCCAAAAAACGGGTTAAAATCGCCGTCGTCGGCAAGTACATCGAGCTGCAGGACGCCTACAAGTCCATCTACGAATCCCTCACCCACGCCGCTGCGGCCAACGACTGCGGAATCGACCTCATCCGCGTGGATGCCGAGACCCTCGAGGATTGGAATCCCGGCACCGTCCTCAAGGACGTCGCAGGCGTTCTGGTTCCGGGCGGCTTCGGGGAACGCGGCGTCGAGGGGAAAATCAACGCCACCCGCTTTGCCCGCGAAAACAACGTCCCATTCCTCGGTCTGTGCCTCGGCATGCAGGTGGCCACCATCGAGTTCGCGAGGAACGTGTGCGGTCTGGCCGAAGCCAACTCCGCGGAGTTTGACCCCGACTCCAAACACTGTGTCATTCACCTGCTGGAGGAACAAAAGGGCGTCACCGACAAGGGCGCCTCGATGCGTCTGGGCACCTGGCCCACGCTCCTGAAGCAAGACACCAAGGGCCGTAAGGTCTACGGCACCGCGGAGATCCGCGAGCGCCACCGCCACCGCTACGAGTTTAACCTGGCCTACAGAGAGCAGATGGAGGCCAAGGGGTTCATCATCTCGGGAACCTCCCCGGACGGCACCCTGGTAGAGCTCATCGAACTGCGTGACCACCCCTTCTTTCTGGCCTGCCAGTACCACCCCGAGTTCCAGTCCAAGCCCAACCACCCGCACCCGCTGTTTACAGGCTTCATCCAGGCCAGTCTCGCAAACTGTTAGCGCCCCTTTTTGCCGCCGCCACTGAAACGGAGGCTCCACCCATGCAAAACTCCCCTTCCCCTGAAGCACCAAAGAACCTCGTGCTCGTCGGCTTCATGGGCAGTGGCAAATCCTCCGTCGGCAGGCTCGCAGCAAAGGCCCTCGGCTTCCAGTTCACCGACACCGATCAAATCGTCGTGGACCGAGCCGGTCGCCAGATCTCGGACATCTTCGAGACCGACGGCGAGGCGGCCTTCCGCGCTCTGGAGACCGAGGCGATCGAATCCCTGGCCCACTCGGAGCGGTACGTGGTCTCCACGGGCGGGGGGGCGGTTTTGTCAGAGCACAACCGGCTCCGGCTCCGGGCCCTCGGCTTCGTGGTCTGCCTGACTGCCTCCGAAGACATTCTCTTCGAGAGGGTCGCGCGCAACTCCAAGCGCCCGCTGCTCCAGACCGAAAACCCGCGCGCCACGCTGTCGCGGCTGATCCAAGACCGGAGTGCCCTGTATCAGGCGGCCGCCCATCACACCCTCGACACGACTCATTTGCAGCAAACGGCCGCGGTCGAGGCGCTCGTCACCGCCGCGAGGCATGCTTTTGCGTGGAACCCATCGCCCTGAAGCAAGCCATCAGGGAACACGCGTCCCAGCTGGGCTTTGAGGCCTGCCGCTTCGCCCCAGCGGTCCGGCCCCCGCACGCTGACGCGTTTTTGGACTGGCTTCAGGAGGGACAGGCCGGAGAAATGGGCTGGCTTGCCAAAAACGCCGACCGACGTACCGACCCCCAGCTTGTCCTCCCGGGCGCACGCACGGTCGTCATGGTAGCAAAAAGCTACGGCCACCCGCCGACGGCCCCTGCGAGCGGCGCCCCGGCCCCCTATCAGATCGCGCAGTACGCCTGGGGGGACGACTACCACGAGGTCCTCACCCCGCGCCTCCGCGCTCTGGAGGAAATCCTCGCCGCCCACGGCGGCAGGCAGCGCAGCTACGTGGACACGGGGCCCGTGTTGGAACGCGACTTCGCCGCCCTCTCCGGTTTGGGCTGGCATGGCAAAAGCACGATGCTCATCTCCCAACAACTGGGCGCCTTCTTTTTCCTTGGCGCCCTACTGACCACCCTGGAGATTGCCGCCGACGCCCCCGTTCCGGACCGGTGCGGCCGCTGCACCCGCTGCATCGACGTCTGCCCCACCGCCGCGATCACCGCCCCCCACAAGCTCGACGCCAGACGCTGCGTCTCCTACCTCACCATCGAGCTCAAGGGCGCCATCCCCGTGGAGTTGCGCCCCCTGGTGGGCAACCGCATCTACGGGTGCGACGACTGCGCCGCCGTTTGTCCCTGGAACCGCTTCGCCCAAGCCTCTTCAGAAGCACGCTTCGCCGCCCGACCCTTCGCCCACCAGTGGCGCCTGCGCGACTTCCTCGCACTCGACGACGCTGCCTTCCGCGCCCTCTTCAAAGACTCGCCCGTCAAACGGATCAAGCGCCGCGGTTTCCTCCGCAACGTGTGCGTCGCCCTCGGCAACACGGGCACCCATGAGGACCTCGAACCGCTCCAAAAAGCGGCGCTCGACCCCGAACCCTTGATCTCAGAGCACGCCCTCTGGGCCGTGGCACAGATCACGGCCCGCCTTCCAGTTTGAACGCCCGTCCGCCCGTCTCATTGAGCTGAAAAAAGAGAGGACGACTCCAGTCTCCGCCTAACTCTATCCCTCCGCTTCCAGTGGCCCCAGAAGAAACAAGCGGAGCTGGGGGACAGCACAAAACCAGCCGGTTGTTGAGCGCTCAACCCGCTCATTCAAGAGCAGAGCACCTTCAGGGTTCAGTGCGCAGAATCTGGCGCACTGCTCTGTCAGCCAAGCCCACACGCCGCGGCTCAAGTCCGCCTGGCAACCTCACAAGATCGAACTGTACCACTTGATGCCAGCCCCAGCCCCTCCATACAAGGCTGCAGCCACCGACTCCGCAGACGCGTTTGCCTGAGCCATTGCACTGGTTCCCGCCTGCGTGCGCAGATCAGACTTCGCGAGATTCAAAACCTCAGTCGCGATGTCGACGTCGGTAATCTTTCCCTCGAACGCGGCCAGATCGGTGTTCCGCTCCCTCGCCTTGTCGATGGCGCTGCGAATCCGTTCCTGCTGCGAAGAATTTATAGAAAGCAGTTGTGCCACCGACGATAACAGGGCGTCCAGAGGCTCCACGCCCCATTCAAGTAAAGCTTGGGGAGAATTGGTGGAAGCAGTCCCCCAACCCTCCTCCCCTGAAATCGCGCCAGTTGGAGCACCACCGGAAACTGGGGTCGGAGTCTCGCCCCCGTAGTCTGTGCCATCCCCCTCGTCCACAGGCACGGTCACCTCAAAATCCTGGGTCGAGGAACCCAAAAGCGCCAAGAGAGCTCCCGCCCCCTCGCCCAGAAAGTTCGACTGCGTCAACTCCAGCACGTTCGTGGTAGAGCCGTCCAAGGAGATCTGGAGTGGAACGCTCGTCCCCGAGCGATCATGCAAATTGATGCCCCCGTACTTTTCCTTCCGGGTCTGGACAATGTCCTGCCTAAGCCCGTTGAACTGGATCATGTAATTGTTCAGGTCGTCGCTCCCCTGAACGGAGTTATGCATCTTTGAAACGATTTCGCTGAGCTGATCAAAAATGCCGGCGATCCGATTCAAACTACTCGCCTGAGTTTCTGAGTAGCTCAATGCACCGGCCAAGTTCTGCATCAGGGTCGAATTGACCGTCTTGGCGTTGTGCGTGCGCAACACCGCCGCGGACTCGGCGATGTGCCCTCCCGGACTTGAAAGTTTGGAAACCGTCGCCAGGTTTTCCGTGGCGGCCGCCTTTAGATTGCTGGCCTGGTTCAGGCTGAGAACCGCCATGGAATTAAAGCTGGAGCTGACGAGAGAGATCATAGATTTGCGGCTTCTTCGATTAAACTCCCTCCGCACTCAATTTCGCACAGAGAGAGTTACCGTCTTCGTCACTTCGGCTGAATTACCGTCGGACTTAAGGCCTAAAAGCGGATGCAGCACTATTTTTATGTCGTTTGACATTAAGGCGCGCCCTCGGGGGCCCCCGAGGCAATCCGGAAAAACCTCGGTTAGGCCCGGTTCCCGAGCACCAGCTTCAGCCCCACCTCGTCCCCCTCGGAAAGCCCCATCTCGTCGAGTTGCTGCCGGGTCATGTCCGCGTCCAGAGTCTCCTTGGATTCCAACACGCGCAAGGTCAGCCGCGCACTCGGGCCCGCAGCAAAGAGGTGCTCCACCTTCGCATGCAGTTCCGCAGTGCTGTCGCCCGCAAACAGGACCCGCACCTCGTGGGGCCGCACGTAAAAAAGGTCGGGCCGTCCTGGTTTGCGCACCCGGTTGACGTCCCCCAGAAACTCATAGACAAAAGGCGTGGCCGGATGGTCGTAAACCTGCTGGGGCGAGCCGATCTGCTCGATCTGTCCCTGGTTCATCACCACGACGGTGTCGGCCAGTTCGAGTGCCTCCTGCTGGTCGTGGGTCACGAAGATCGTCGTCACCCCCAGCTCCGTGTGGAAGGACCGCAGCCAGCGCCGCAGATCCTTGCGCACGCGGGCGTCCAGCGCCCCGAAGGGTTCGTCCAACAACAGCACCATCGGGTCGATCGCCAGCGCCCGTGCCAACGCCACCCGCTGGCGCTGTCCGCCGGAAAGCTCCGAAGGCAGCCGCTGCTGCAACCCGTCCAGCTGCACCAACCCCAGCAGCTCCAGCACCCGGTCCCGGATCGCCTCGGGCTTGGGCCGCGTCGCGGCCGGCCGCACCTCCAGCCCGAAGGCCACGTTTTCAAAAACCGTCAAGTGGTTGAAAAGCGCGTAATGCTGAAAAACAAACCCCGCACGGCGGCTGGCGGCCGGCTGGTTGGTGACGTCCTCCCCGTGGATCAGCACCCGGCCCTGGCCGGCATCCGGAAAGTCCAGCCCCCCGATGATGCGCAGCAGGGTGGTCTTGCCCGAACCCGAAGGACCCAGCAATGCGACAAGCTGGTGGTCGGGAATTTCAAGGGTGATGCCGCGCAAGGCCTGAAAGGTCCCGAAGGTGCGGCGCAGGTTTTCAACGGAGATAGACATGGACTCAGTGGGTGCGGCGACGCAACCCGGCGCGCCATTCGATCAGGGTTTTGAGCAGCAGCGTGACCAGGCCTAGCACGCTGAGAATGGAAGCACAGGCGAACGCGGCCGCCATGTTGTACTCGTTGTAGAGCACCTCCACGTGCAGCGGCAGCGTGTTGGTCTGCCCCCGGATGTGGCCGGAGACCACCGAGACGGCCCCGAACTCGCCCATCGCCCTGGCGTTGCAAAGAATAATCCCGTAAAACAAAGCCCACTTAATGTTGGGCAACGTCACCCGCCGGAAGGTCTGCCAGCCCGACGCCCCCAGACTCAGCGCGGCGTACTCCTGGTCGTTGCCCTGCGCCTGCATCAGCGGAATGAGTTCGCGCGCCACAAACGGAAAGGTCACAAACACCGTCGCAAGCACCATCCCGGGGACGGCAAAAATGATCTGCAAATCGTGCTCGAGCAACCAGTCCCCAAACAGGCCGCGCGCCCCGTACAACAGCACGTACACCAGACCCGAAACGACGGGTGAGACGGCAAAGGGCAGGTCGATGAGCGCCAAAAGCAGGCTCTTGCCCTTGAAGGAAAACTTCGCGATCGCCCACGCCGACGCCACCCCAAACACGGCGTTGAGCGGCACAGCAAGCGCTGCAACGCTCAGCGTCAGAAAAATCGCCGCCCGGGCGTTCTCCTCGGTGATCGCCTTTGCGTAAACCACCACGCCCTTTCGAAACGCCTCCACAAAGACGGAAACCAGCGGCACAAACAAAAACAGCCCCAGAAACGCCAGAGTCGCACCGATGAGCACCACCCGCACCCAGCGCGGATCCCCCGTTGCCCGGCTCTGGGCGCTCACGCCACCCTCCTGACCAGCGTCTTGCGCTGCAAAAAGTTGATCAACAGCAGCAGCGCAAAGGAAATGACCAGCATCAGCGCCGCAAGCGCCGTCGCCCCCGCGTAGTCGTACTGCTCCAACTTGGTGATGATCAGGAGCGGCACGATCTCGGTCTTCCCCGGCATGTTGCCGGCAATGAAAACCACCGAGCCGTACTCGCCCACCGCCCGGGCAAAGGCCAGGGTCGTCCCCGTAATCAACGCGGGCACCAGCTGGGGAAACACCACCCTCCGGAAGGTCTGCCAGCGCGTCGCGCCAAGGCTCGCCGCCGCCTCCTCCTGCGCCATTTCCAGATCCTCCAACACAGGCTGCAGGGTGCGCACCACAAACGGCAGTCCGATGAACACCAGCGCGATCAAAATCCCGGGCGGCGCAAACACCACATTCAACCCCAGCGGCACCAAAAACTGGCCTAGCCAGCCGTTGGGCGCATACAGCGTCGTCAGCGCAATCCCCGCCACGGCCGTAGGCATCGCAAAGGGCAGATCCACGGAGGCGTCCAGCAGACGGCGGCCCGGAAAGCGGTACCGGCACAGCACCCAGGCGATAAGCAGTCCGAAAACGCCGTTCAACAGGCCCGCCAGCAAAGAGAGACCGAAAGTCAGCTTGCACGCCGCCAACACCCGGTCGGTCAGGATCGCCGCCCAAAAACCCTTCCATCCCATTCCCGAGGTCTTCACAAACACCATCAGCAGCGGAAACAAAACGATCAAACCGAGATAGGTCACCGTAAACCCAAGGCTCAAGCCAAACCCGGGAAGCACACTTCGGGGCCTGCCACCCCTGAGAATCGTCGTTGCCTGTTCCATCCTCACTCAGCCCCAAGCCGCCTCAGTGCCCCGCTGTCGCCGGGCCGGATTCCACGCCCTCGCGGAACCCGCCGTCTCCCCCGGGCACGCCGTCGCCCACGCCCTCAAGAACGGATTGGATTCCCAGTTGGGACAGAAAACCCTGCGCGGGATCCGCAATACGCCGCCCCGAACGGTCGGTCTTCGCCGGTTCCGGAGTGAAGGGCAGCGCGGCGTTGTCCCGCCGCATCTTCCGGAGCGTCACCTCCACGACCTGTCCAAGGGTGTAGCGGTCCAGAATGTTTGAAATCGCGTTGCGCACGTCAATCATGAGCATCCGCAGGCCGCAATGCTCCTCGTCGGGGCAGGAACACCGGCAGTAGTCCGTCTCGCTCGCACAGGCGATCGGCGCCAGCCGCCCATCAATGAGGCGCACCAGTTCGCCCATCCGGATTTCGTCCATGGGCTTGGCAATCTGGTAGCCGCCCAGTTTTCCTCGCTGCGTTTCAACGTAGCCCGCCTCGCGCAGTTCCAAAAAGATGCGCTCCACAAACTTGAGCGGGAGCCGGTTGCTCTCGGCCAGTTCCGACATGGAAACCAGCCCGCGACCGAGGGACTTGGCAATGCCGAGCTGGATCATCGCCCTCAGGGCGTATTCGCCTTTTTTGGTAAGAGTCATGGGATTTTTTCTAACTACACTAATCCGGTTGCCATTCAAGCCCGGAGCTACCCGGGCGCGAACTTTCTCCTCCGTGGTGGCCGCAGCCGTTCCTGGCTCAGTGCGCGCGCCTTTCGCGGATCGATTCCACCAGGTCCGCAATGACCTCCGCCCGGGGCTTCGCCCCAAGGTTGCCCTTGCCGTGCACGCGCACACTCAAGACACCCGCCTCCAAATCGCGTTTGCCCAGCACCAGCATCGTGTGGACCTTCGCCTCCTCGGCGTGCAGCACCTTGCCGTTGATTTTGTCCGTGCTCGCGTCCATTTCCGCGCGAATCCCGTGGGCGCGCAGTTCGGCGCGCAGAACGGCGCCCGCCTCCACCAGTTCCGGTTCGGCTCCGATGGGCAGAATACGCACCTGTTCCGGGGCCAACCAGAGCGGGAAGTTTCCCGCGTAGTGCTCGATGAGAAAGCCCACAAACCGCTCGTGGGTGCCCAGCGGGGCGCGGTGGATGCAGAGCGGTGTCTTTTCGGTGTTGTCGCGGTCCTTGTAAACCAGACCAAACCGGGAGGGCACCGCAAAGTCGACCTGGTTGGTTGCGATTGTGAACTCGCGGCCGATTGCACTCCACACCTGCACGTCGATCTTCGGTCCGTAGAAGGCGGCCTCGTTGGGCACCTCCACGTACTCGATCCCCGACCGCTGCAACACGTCGCGCACCATGTTTTCGGTCTGCCGCCACAGCTCGGGGTCGTCCACAAACTTCTCCCCGAGCCGCGCCGGATCGTGGGTGGAAAAGCGCATCAGATACTTCTCGAACCCGAAGATCTTAAAATACTTCAGGTACATTTCGTTGACGGCCCGGAACTCGGCTTCGAACTGCTCGGGGGTGCAGTAGATGTGGGCGTCGTTCATCTGCATGGAGCGCACGCGCATGAGTCCCAGCAGTTCGCCCGACTGCTCGTACCGGTAGCAGGTACCGTATTCGGCCAGCCGCAGCGGGAGGTCCCGGTAGCTGTGCGGAACGGCCTTAAAGATCTTGTGGTGATGCGGGCAGTTCATCGCCTTCAGGTAGTACCGGTCGGACACCCCGCTTGTGGAGCCGTCGGCCGACTTCTCGGCGAGCTCGATCGGCGGGAACATGCTCTCCGCGTAGTAGGGAAGGTGACCGCTGGTGAGGTACATGTTTTCCCGGGCCAGATGGGGGGTCCGCACCCGCTGGTAGCCCGCGGCAAACTCGGTTTCCTTTGCGAGACGCTCCAGTTCCTCCAGCAACACCGTGCCGTTGGGCAGCCACAGGGGCAGGCCGGGGCCCACGTCCTCGTCAAAGGTGAACAGTTCCAACTCGCGCCCCAGCTTGCGGTGGTCCCGCTTTTTGGCCTCCTCCAGCATCGTGAAGTAGGCCTCCAGCTCGGTCTTGTTCTTGAAGGCCGTTCCGTAGATGCGCTGCAGCTGCGGATTGCGCTCGTCCCCCTTGTAGTAGGCGCTGGCAACGTGCGTGAGTCGGAAGGCGCCGATGTTGCCGGTGCGCATTACATGGGGCCCCGCACACAGATCCACGAAGTCGCCGTTGGTGTAGAGGGAGATCTCCTCGTGCTCGGGGATGTTCGAAAGAATGTCCAACTTGAAACGGCTTGCGTCCGCCCGTTCGCTCAACGCCCCCAGCCGGCCCTTGGTGGCCAGTTCCATCGCCTCGTACCGGGTCACCACACTCCGCTCAAACACGTGGTTGGCCTTGATCTCACGCCGCATCTCCTCCTCGATCCTGACAAAATCCTCCGGCGAAATCCGGTGCACCAGCTCCAGGTCGTAGTAAAACCCCGTCTCCACCGGCGGTCCGGCCGCAAACTGAGCCTCAGGCCAAAGCCGGGCAATCGCCGTCGCCAGCACGTGGGCTGCCGAGTGGCGGATCCTTTCCAGGTCGGACATTTGTTTTGCGTCTTTCATTGGTAATCAGGGTCTGGGTTGAAAAATCCGGCTGGAGGGGAAGGTAGTTTGTAAGAGGGCGCCCGCCGCGAAGCCACACTTTTACCCGGGAGCCCCCCTAGGGAAGGACCCCATTTCCGGCGGTAAGGCATCCGCCCAGCCGCCCTCCTGCGATCTAGGGGGGAAGCCTCCATGAACAACGACACAGCCAAACACGCCAAAATCCTCCTCAAAATGATCTCCCATTCCCTTCACGGCCCCTGGCCACTCTTTCCCGAACTCGATTATCCCGACACCCCAAAGCGTTCCCTCGCCTCTCTTTCCTCCCCTCCCCGCACCAGCACCATCTTTCCCCTGCGCGCCACCCGGCCGAGGGCCTCCACTCGCCCCGCCTATTCCGCCATCCGCATGCAGTGCCTGCGCCTGCTCAAAACCGAGAACTTCCTCACCGCCGGCGAGGCCGCAAAAATGCTCGAGCTCGACGAGGAACTCGTCCAGACCCAGTTTTCAGAACTCCACAGCCTGCGCCTCATCGAAAAGGGCGGCGCACGGAAGGTGGACGGACGGGTCCGCCCGCTTTTCCAGCTCAACCCCTCCCACCCCGTGCTCGAGTTGCTCCTTGGTCCCACCCCGGGACAGGACCCGGGACAGGACCCGGGACAGGACCCGGGACAGGGCTAGGCACCGCCGCCACCCCGCGATTAGCGCTTCCCCACCCCGCCGCCTCCTTTCACCCCGCTACCTCCTTTCGCGCTGTTGCGCCGGCCGCTTTCCAGGTCCAGCGTCGCAGCGCCCCCTTCCTCGGCGGGTTCCAACCTCTTGATCTCCACCCCCACCACACACATGTCGTCGGGAAACGGCCTGCCCGAGGCAAACTTCTCCGCCTCCTCCACTGCCGCACGTATCAGCGCCTCGGGCGCCAGTTGCGCAAAGCGCGTGATCGCCGCGCGCAAACCGGTTTCGCTGAACAGTTCCCCTCGCGCATTCTCCACCTCGAACAGGCCGTCGGTAAAAAGCAGCACCACATCCCCTGCCTCCACCTCGCAGGAGTCGTTTGAGTACTGCGCCTCCGAAAAGATCCCCAGAGCCGGCCCCCGCGCGCCCTGCGCCCCCGGCACCCCAAGCCCCGAGGGGTTCCGCTGCGCGGCTTGAAGCCCCTGCGGCTCCGCCCCCCCCAGCGCGTCGACCCTACCCTTCGCACGCCGCACCAACAGCGGGCTCGGATGCCCGGCGTTGGCAAAGTTTACCCGCCCACTGGCGACATCCACCGTCAGAGCGCAGGCGGAGGCGAACACCAACGTCTCGGCCTCCTCAAAAATATGGCACAGAGCCTGGTTCATCTCGCTCAGAAGCAGCGCCGGATCCGCCGCCTTCTCCCCCAGCTGCTCCTCCAGGGCCCGGAGCATCGCCGTCACCAGGGCGGCGCGCACCCCGTGCCCCATCACATCGCAGATAAACACGCTCAACGCGGTGTCCGAGACCCGCGTCACGTTAAAGCAGTCCCCACCCACAAAATGGGAGGCCCTGTAGAGACTACACACCCGCACCGCACTCTGCTCCTCGGCGACCCCGGAGGGGACCGCTGGAAAATGGCGCGGCAACAGCGCCTGCTGTAGTTCGTGCGCCATCCGGAGCTCCTCCTCCATCAGCTCGTTTTTTTCGCGCAATTCCTGCGTCCGGTCCCGCACCCGCTGCTCCAGCTCCATGTTGCAGGTGTAGAGCTCCGCCTGCGCCCGCTGGAGCGCTTCCCTTTCCGCCACCTCCCGCAAGGCCCTCCGGACCGCCCCCACCAACCGCCCAAGCCGGTCCTTGAGTACAAAATCCGTCGCCCCCCCCTTGAGCAGCTCCACCGTCTTCTCCTCCCCCACCGCCCCCGAAATCACAATCACCGGCACCTCCGGACATAGCACCCGCGCCAGCGCCAGCGCCTGCGCCCCGTCGTAATTTGGCAGCCGGTAGTCCGAAAGCACCACCCGCGGCCCAAACTCCCGCAACGCGGCCTCAAACCCCGGCCCGTCCTGCTCCCGCCGCAACACATACTGCAGGCCGCCCGCCCTCAGCTCCCCCTCGATGAGTTCGGCGTCCAAGTCCGAATCCTCCAAAAGAAGAATCCGCACGACACCAGCTGGCGGTTTGCTCGTCACATCCGACAATATATTCACGAACCAGCGGACTGCTGAAAAAAGCGTAAAAAATAAGCGCCCCCTCAGCCCGGGGCTGAAAAGCCACATTCCCCCGCTTTTTGGTCGCCACAAAAATCCCCGAGCCCCCTTACTTACAAGACTCGACGCCCTCGCCTCCCATCTCATGAACCGAGCCCTCCTCCTCCCCCTCTGGACCTGCACCCTCGCCTGGTTTCTGCCGGCGACCGCCCTCACCGCTCCCAACCGGGAAGCCGGACGACCGCCAAATGTCATTGTCATCTACACCGACGACCAAGGCTACGGCGACGTCGCCGCCTTTGGAGGAAAGGCGGCAAAGACGCCAAACCTCGACCGTATGGCCCGTGAGGGGCGAAAATTCACGGACTTCCACGTCGCGCAGGCCGTCTGCTCGGCCTCCCGCGCCGCACTGCTCACGGGCTGTTACCCAAACCGGATCGGCATCAGCGGCGCATTGGGCCCAAAGTCGAAGCACGGCATCAGTGCCGACGAACTGACCCTTGCGCAGATGTTCAAACAAAAGGGCTACGCCACCGGGATGGCGGGCAAATGGCACCTTGGACACCTTCCCGAATTCCTCCCCACACGGCGCGGGTTTGACGAATTCTACGGCATTCCCTACTCCGGCGACATGTGGCCCTACCATCCGGAAGCCAAGCCCGGCTCCTATCCGCCGCTGCCGCTGATCGAAGGCGAACGCACGGTCAACCCGGGACTGCTCCCCGCGGATCAGGAACAGCTCACCGTGCAGTACGCGGAACGGGCGGTCCGTTTCATCAACCGCCACAAGGATGAGCCCTTCTTTTACTATCTGGCGCCCAACATGCCCCACGTGCCGCTTTTTGTCAGCGACCGGTTCAAGGGCAAATCCGGAGCAGGCCTCTTCGGCGACGTGCTGATGGAAATCGACTGGGCTGTCGGCGAGGTTCTCCAGGCGCTCACCGCCAACGGCCTCGACCGGGACACCCTGGTCATCTTCAGCTCCGACAACGGCCCCTGGCTTTCCTACGGCAACCACGCCGGCTCCGCAGGCGGCCTCCGCGAAGGCAAAGGCACCGCCTTTGAGGGTGGCCACCGCGAGCCCTGTATCATGCGCTGGCCCGGACGCATCCCCCCAGGCTCGGTATGCGACGAGCCCCTCATGACCATCGACCTCCTCCCCACCCTCGCGCGGCTCATCGGCGCCGAACTGCCCAAACACCCCATCGACGGCCTCGACGTCTGGCCTCTGCTCGCCGGCCAGCCGGGAGCGCGTAACCCGCATGACGCCTACTATTTCTACTACAACAAAAACGACCTTGAAGCGGTGCGGGCGGGCGACTGGAAACTCCACTTCCCCCACACCGCGCGCACCATGGAGGGACAGCCTCAGGGCACGGACGGCCTCCCGGGCCAATACAAGCCACTCGCCGTGGGACGCGAACTCTACAACCTCAAAAACGATCCCGGCGAAACACACAACCTCGCAGACGCACACCCGGAGGTCATTGCCCGCCTGGAGACCCTCGCAGAAAAAGCCCGCGCAGACCTCGGGGACGACCTGAGCGGCAGGCCTCCCACGCACACGCGCCCGCCCGGAAGGCTACCTTAACGGGCACTCCGCGCACCCCCTTGGCTTAGACAACCTGAGCCAAAGGCGCCCTGACGCTCGGCCCCTCCACCCATCGGGGCGTGATCATAATCTGACGCGGCACCTCGGGAATACCGCGCTCATGCTGGGAAAGCTGCGTGACCACCAAGTCCACCGCAGCCGCGGCAAGGTGGTCGCGCTGCTGGTAAATGCCAGCCAGCCCAGTCATTCCGGGAGTCCAGTCGTGGACCACAAAACCGATGTCCTCGGGAAACCGCAGACCAAGCCGACCCAACCAACCGGGGACGTGCGTGTCAAACGAGATGACGGCATCCGGTTTTTGCTCGCGCATCCATCCGGCAAACACGCCAAAGCCACCGCGGATGTCGTTGTCCGGAAAAAGCAGCAGCGGCACGCGACTCTCGGGCGGCAGGCTCTGCTGCCAGTGGAAAAAGCCGCCGCTGTAGCCAAACTGCGAGCGCGTCACGATCCATCTCGTCACGGCAACGCCAACCCGCTGGTACCCCCGCTGCCGGAGCAGCGCCGCCGCCATCTGGATTCCCAAAGTCATGTTTCCAGCCGTCATGTGCAAAGCCGGCTTGCTCATGGCGTTTCCAAACGTCACCGCAGCAAAGGGGGCGTAGTCGAGCTTGCTGCACGGCAACTGCACGCTTTGCGGGGACACAATGACTCCTTCAATCCCCCTCGCGTGGAGTATTTTCTGCAACCTCCTCGGCGTGATGCCGTCCCTACCCAAAAAAAACTCTTCCACCCCATAACCGTGTCCGTGCGCGCGGCGGCGGATGTCCTCGACCGGCACGTACTGGTACGAGGGGCCTAGCAAACCGTCCTTCGGGACGTGCTCCCGGATCACCGCGATCACCGCCCGCACCCTCTGCTCCTTCCTGCCGCGCACCGCCTGCATCATCCTCATCAAATGCGGATCCGGCTGGTAGTTAAGCCTCCTGGCCTCCCTCAGCACCAGCTCCCGCGTCCGTTCCGATACCCTTGGCGAACCGCGCAACACCCGGGACACCGTCATCGCGGACACCCCGGTGGCACCGGCGATGTCTTTGAGCGTGGGCGGGGAGGAAGCGGCCATCGTGTTATCATAACACGGAGGAATGCTGTCCGCCCCGACAAAAACCACCTACGAGACGTGACTACCCCGCCATGACCTTGCGCTCTTTCCTCCGCCCCTTTGCCATCGCCACCCTCTCCGGCCTGCCTCTGGCCCTGGCCGCAGAACCGCCCGTCTTTCAGGGGCCCACACCGGGCACGCAGCGCGCCGTCATCCTCCCAACGGTCGACATTTCCCGGGATTCCAACCGCCAGGCCATCATCGCCCGCGGTACCGAAACCGCTTATCAAGGCCACTGTGACACCGCCCTGCTGGCCGACGGCAAAACCATGTTTGCCGCTTGGAGCGTCAACCATGCGGGCTACCTCGGCCCATTCGCCCGCAGCGAAGACGGCGGCCTCACCTGGAGCGCCCCCCTGCCCACGCCGCCCGACTGGAGGGAGGTCAAAACCACAACCCCCGTCCTCCACCGACTCACCGATCCAAAGGGTGTTGAACGGCTTTTCATTTTTGGAGGGTGCGATTTTCCGGGCAATATCCGACGGGCCTTTTCCGAGGACGGAGGAAAAACGTGGTCGGCCATGGCCGCTACGGGCCTCGTAGGGGAGGTAGCCCCCAAGAGCATCCTGCCCTTTGACTCGGGCAAGCGTCTCGTGATGTGGTCCGACCGGCGCGATCCCAAGAACGCCAAGGATCCGAACCCCGTGGTATGGCAAAGTGAATCCCTTGACGGCGGGCTCACGTGGAGCCCGGAGCGCGTCATCCTAGTGGTTCCCGGCCAGTGGGCGCAACCAAGCGTCATCCGGTCCGCCGATGGCAAGAAGCTGCTGATGCTCATGCGTGAGAACACGCGGAAGCACCATTCCCTGTATTCCGTCAGCGACGACGAGGCACGCACCTGGAGCGAACCAAAAGAGCTGCCCGCCGCACTCACGGGCGACCGGCATGTCATCAAGCGCACCCCGGACGGGCGGCTGGTGATCGCCTTCCGCGACATGGCCGCCACGAGCCCAACCTACGGCCATTACGTCGC
>JBIKSY010000281.1:0-4922 GCA_044348365.1 Chthoniobacteraceae bacterium | reverse complement strand
CACCACCAGCGGAGGCGACATAAGGAAGTTCGCCTTGATGTTCTGATGCACACGCGCTTCGAAGTTACGGTTGCCAGAAAGCACACTGGCGGCCACCAGATCATGCCGTTGGATGGCCTCCTCAATTTTGGGATGGAGCGGCCCGGAGTTTCCAATGCACGTCGTGCAACCAAAGCCCACAACCTGAAACCCGAGCCGGTCCAGATACGGCTGAAGGGCCGTACGATCCAAGTAATCCGCCACAACCCGAGAGCCAGGCCCCAGAGAGGTTTTCACCCCCGGATTGACCTTGAGTCCGCGTTCCACCGCCTTTTTGGCAAGCAAGCCGGCCGCAAGCATCACGCTTGGATTACTGGTGTTTGTGCAACTGGTAATCGCAGCAATCAGGACGCTGCCATGACCCACCTCGACATGCGCTTCCCGGTAGGCGTCCGCCGCAGCTTCCGCGGTATGTTCAAGATGGATCGCATGGCGCTCGGAAAGATCGGCAGGCGCCTTGCCATAACCTCCCTCAGCCAGCGGCTTGGAAAAGAGGCCTTCAAAGGTTGTCTTGAGCTTGCGCAAGTCGATGTGGTCTTGAGGCCGCTTAGGACCGGCCACCGCAGGCACCACACTGGAGAGATCCAACTCCAAGTCCACGCTGTACTCGATCTGCCCCTTCTCAGGCATACCCCAGAGCCCCTGAGCCTTGTAGTAGGCCTCAAACGTGTTGCAAAGAGACTCGGAACGGCCCGTCTCACGCAGGTATTGCACCGTCAGTTCGTCCACCGGGAAGAAGCCCATAGTCGCACCGTATTCCGGAGCCATGTTGGCGATCGTCGCACGGTCCACCACTGGGAGTTTGGCCGCGCCCGGTCCGTAAAACTCCACAAATTTCCCCACCACCTTGGCCTTGCGCAACATCTGGGTGACGTGCAGCACCATGTCGGTGGCGGTCACTCCCTCGGACAGGGCGCCGGTCAGGTGGACGCCTACGACTTCCGGGGTTAAGAAATACACAGGCTGCCCCAACATTCCCGCCTCGGCCTCAATCCCGCCCACCCCCCAGCCCACCACCCCGAGGCCATTGATCATGGTGGTGTGGGAATCCGTACCTACAAGGGTGTCCGGAAAGTACACCCCGTCCCGCTCCAGCACCCCTTTGGCCAAATACTCAAGATTAACCTGGTGCACGATCCCGATACCGGGAGGCACCACCCCGAAGGTCTCAAACGCCTGCTGGCCCCACTTGAGCAACTGGTAGCGTTCGCGGTTGCGCTTGAATTCAAGGTCCAGATTCTGCGCCAACGCGGTAGCCGAACCAAAATAGTCCACTTGGACAGAGTGATCCACCACCAGATCCACGGGGACGAGAGGCTCGATGATGGCAGCCTTGCCACCGGCCCGCGCCACCGCGGAGCGCATCGCCGCCAGGTCAACCAACAACGGGACACCCGTGAAATCCTGTAAAACAATCCGGGCGACCACAAACGGGATCTCAATCTGCGCGGGAGCTTTGGCATTCCAGTTCGCCACGGCCTTGACGTCTTCGGGCAGGACCTTTTTTCCATCGCAGTTGCGCAGAACCGACTCGAGCACAATGCGAATCGATACGGGAAGCTTGGAAACGGGGCCGACGCCGGAAGACTCGAGCGCGGGAAGCGAATAGAATTTGCCCTGCCTGCCGGAACCGGTGTCGAACGAATGGGGTTGAAAGGATTCGGTGCTCATTGGTGAATGAACCAAAAGACGTTTTTTTTAGCCGGGGAGCAAGCAAGTCCCGCTCTTTGGAGGCATCCGCACGCAAAAAACCCGGGCCACAGGGGCCCGGGTTTGCGCCAAAACAGGCTGAAAAGAATACGCTCGGGACTACTGCAACTGCGCAAGGGTCGCCTTAATCAGGTCAAAGGAGGGCAACTCGAGGGGAGTCGGGGTCTGTTCCGCATAGCGCACAATCCCCTCCTTATCGATGACGAACGCAGCCCTTGCAGAAGCGGCGCCGATCCCGACGAGGTCGGCAAGCAACACGTCGTAGGCCTTGGCGACTTCCTTGTTTAGATCACTTGCCAGCGCAATGGTGATGTGTTCCTTGAGCGCCCAGGCCTCCTGCGCGAAGGGGCTGTCCACGCTAATTCCTATGACGCTTGCATTCAGATCTTGATAGGCCTTGATGCCGCCGGACACATCGCACATTTCCTTTGTGCAAACTCCGGTAAATGCTAGGGGGAAAAACAAGAGCACCGTGTTGCGGTGGCCGATGTTGTCTGCCAAGCGGATGTCTTGCAGGCCTTCCGCGGTCTTGGTTTTGAGAGAAAATTCAGGTGCTTTTGAGCCGGATGGGATTGCCATGGTAGGGTATTGGTTGGAGGTTGGTGAAAGCCGGTTATCGCTGCTTCCACAGGTCAGACTGTTGCACTGACGGCCGCTCCCTTTAAAAGAGCGCGCGCCTGGGAGCAACAGCAAACCACTCCTACCACCCCCGCTTGCATGTCCGCTGCTCTGTCCACCCTCACCTCCTTCACCGACTCGCCCGCCGGATGGGTACTCGTCTGGGCCCTTCTGGGCACTGGGTTCCTTGGCTGCTTTCTTCCCTTGCTTCCCGGGACGGCCCTGATCCTCTCGGGCGTTTTCGCCTACCAGGGGCTGGTTGCGCCCTCCGGGGCCCAATTGGGAACGGCCACACTCTGGGGACTCTCTCTCATCATGGTTGTATCGCACGTGACAGACATCGCCAGCACCCTGATGGGGGCCAGGCGCTACGGCGCCTCCTCACGCGGAGTCTGGGGAGGGCTTGCCGGGCTGGTCATTGGATTGGCCTTCGGCCTGCCGGGGCTGCTTTTAGGGCCGATTATTGGGGTTATCGTCGGCGAACTACTCTCGGGCAAGGCACCCAAGGAAGCCGTTCAAGCAGCCTGGGGCACAGTGGTGGGCAACGCGGCTGGCATCTTGCTGCGGGTCATTGCCGGGGGAGGGATGGTCTTGTGGTTCCTGCTCGCGGTTTGGCGGTAACGCCCTGCTCTGGTTGTGAGGCGAGTGGTTTGACTCAGTGAAGGCGGAAGCGTACAATCCCAAAATGATCGTCATAACACCCGCTGCAGCGGTGCATTTGCTGGCGCTGTTGTCAGCGCCCGAAGCGGTGCCTTCAAACCATGCGCCGGGCTCCGAGGACGTGCATTCCACAGATGCAGCAAAAACCTTTCAGGAAGGGCTTCGGATCCTGGTGGAAAAGGGGGGATGCGCTGGAATGCAATACGCAATGAAATTGGATGTTCGAAGGGAGGGTGACGTGCTCAGCGAAGCCGGGGGTGCGCGGGTTTTCATGGATCCAGCCAGCGCAGCGCTGCTCCGTGGAGCCGAGTTGGATTACTGTGACGACTTAGTAGGGACGGGTTTCCGCCTCCATAATCCCAACGCAGCGCGCAGTTGCGGCTGCGGCACCTCTTTCGAACCTGCCGCACCGGAGGCAGGTGAAAATTCATCTGCAGAGGAGCGCACTGCCTCTCTTGCCCACTCGTAGGACGCGGGCTCGGACGCTACATGCCGCACAGTGTCTTCAGCGACAATCCAGCAAAACCTCCGGGGCGGGACAACCTGTTTCTTTGGACGGTGTTTCTGCTGCTGCTCGCTGCACTCGTTTTCGCCTGCTGGCTAGGTAGTTTCTACGTATTCGGCCACCCGGAAAACCCGAGGGCCTACCGGTTGCTCAAGAGGCTCAACAAGATTGCGACCCCGGTCCGCTTTCTGGTTACCAAGGCGCCCCCCGGCGAGTTTCTCGAAGCGCAGCGCCTCTTTGAGCGTTACAGTCCGTACACGCAACTCCAACTTCAAAGAGAAAACGAACAGCTCTTCCGCAACTACCTTCGCAACTATTCGGAAACCAAGAAACTGGTCCCTTACCTCACGGGAAAGTTTGTCATTCTGCGCGCCTACGAACTCCAACGCACGGACCTTTTTAACTGCGGGGCGGTGGCGTTGACTCAATCAGTGGATTTCCCGCAACTGCTTGCTGAGGTTGTTTATCCGACAAAGGGTAAGGGCGACGTTCCGGAAATGCTCTCTCTGCTGCGGACCGGGCTGGAGCTGAGACTCCAGCGTACCCACGACCTGTCTGCGATCCTGCAGGTCGGACACGCTTTGGACGGGCGAATGCAGGTGACCGTCGTGCCCCTGCTGTACGGCAACTACGCGCTCAAAAACGGCTTTGGCAACTTCGCCCTCGAACCGCCTGAGACTCTCAACGTGGGCGCAGGCTTCCCCTTGGTACGTGGCGAGGAGGTACGGTCCGTCCTGCGCGAGTCCGCCCGCCGCCGTGCTGCCGCAAACGCCAATAATCAGGTTCCAGAAACGCCGGGTGAAATCGTCCGGGTCGAAGGGGGCCTCCCCGAGGTCCCTCCCACCAATGAGCCTCCGAAGCCCGTGCAACTGGCGCTCGAGACTCCTCCGCCCCCTCCCCTTCCCTCCGGCACGCCCGCCCCCGAATCGGTGCCTCTCTCTTCTCAGTCTCCCAAAGCAGAAGTTGTCCCAGCACAGCTCAGGCAAGAGACAGGCAAGCCAGCCAAACCAACTCAACTGGCGGCACAAACTCCCCCGAAATCTTCACCAGCAACCGCTACCCCCCAACCCGTTGCTGTGCCCCCCCCGAGCGCGCCGGGAGGCAACTCCTCGCCAACCGGAACCCCCCTTTCAAATAAGGGAACCAAAACCTCCACGCCTGCGTCCTCCGGCCAAACACAATCCGTTGCCTCCAATCCACCGACTGCCCCTACCCCTGCTCCACTGGCGGCGGCAGCGCCAGCCCCGACACCGCCGAACAGTAGCCAGAAACCCCCCGCTAAACCCACCGCCGCTGCGCCTGTTCCCTCCAAAACTGCGCCCGCCCCCCCCAAGCCCCTTGCCTTGGAACCGCCAAAAACCGCTGAGAAACCCCCCGAAAAAAACCCCGC
>JBIKSY010000068.1:0-16136 GCA_044348365.1 Chthoniobacteraceae bacterium | reverse complement strand
AGCGCGTAACCGACCAGGATTCCAACCGTGGCGGCCACCAGCGCGCGGGTGGAAAGGCGCAGACTCAAAAGCCCGGCGAGGGCGGAGGCAATCCCGATGCGCTGAAGGACCCCCAGCCAGCGCACCTTGTCCCAGCCGTCCTTGAGCCCTCCCGAAAAATAGACGCCGAGAAGGAAGAGGACAAAACCGCGGGCCAGCAGATGGCGGACGGTGGCCGCCAGTCCGTCACGTTCCAACCTGCGGGGCAGGGCGATGGCCAAAGAGACGCCCGAGAGGAAAACAAACAGGGGGAAAATGAGGTCGTAAAAATGAAACCCCTCCCAGGAAACGTGCTCCAGTTGGCTGGAAACAAACTGTGCCGCACCAGAGTTTGGGAACCCTGTTTTAAGGACGGCCTGAAAGACACTTCCAAGGCCGAGGATCCAAAACATGTCGAAGCCGCGCAGAGCATCTAGGGAGGCAAGGCGACCGGCGGAGGGGGGCGGTGTGTTCACAGGAAGGGGGGATCTCCTCTTAACTGCATTCGGCCCAGCGCCCGGTCACGCCCAAACTGGCGCACCACTTGCGGACGGCCGGAGCTCCCCCCACTCCGTCGACCCGCCACCCAGTCACTGCGCAAAGTCAATCCCCAGCCGCCGGGCCACGCGTCTGGGCCGGCGCAGCGCCTCCTCCATCCGCGCCGCCTCGTCCTCCCCGCGCAAGTCCCTGCACGCCGGATGCGCCTCCGCCGCCCCGATCACTCCCAAGCTACGGAGCACGTGTGCCGTGCTGTGCTTGTAGGCGGAAGCGCTCATGTTCGCATCCAGCCTGAAAACCTGGTCCTCCAGCGATTGGAAGGCTTCAAAGAGCTTGTACACACGCGTGTCGAAGCGACCCGCACCGGACGGGAATTTTTTCTCAGGCGCACCATCGTGGAGCCACATGTCCTTGGCGGCGCAAATCAGGGGTGCCGCGCTCACCGCCGCCCCGATGAGCAGTGGCAGCCCCAACTTGACCGCCGTTGCGATCCCGAAGTCGTCCCCGCTGTGGGGAGAGAAATCGAGGCCAAGGTCCTGACACATCGCCGCCCAATACAGGAAGTGCGGCTCGTCCAGCGTGCTGATCTTGCCGCCGACAAACTTCGGATGCAGGGCCAACTGCCACAACAGCCACGGTTCAAAGGGCGTCGCCCAGGGGACGAATGCAGGCTCGAGGGCGTGGACGATTCCCGGCCGGACCAGCCATTCGGCGATCTTGTAGTAGGCGTCCCGCCGCGGCGCTGCGGGCAGGGCGCTCAGCCAACGGGAGGTCATCAGCATGACCTCGCAGTTGTCATGTTCCTGTACGATGTCGAGCAGGGTCCGGTAGCGTTCCGCCTTGAACGAGGAGTCGTCCTGAGCCCCGCGTGCGGTCACCCCGGCGATGAACCGGGCGTGGGGAAAATCCGCGCGGAAGCGACGCAGCACCTCAGCGTAGAGCCGGTCATCCAGGTCGAAAATGTAGCCCGTGTCGGCGTTGAGCACGACGACGAGTTCCACCCCGTAGTGGTCAGCCGCCGCCTGCATCCAGCGGATGCTGGCGGTGAAGCCTTCCCAATCCGGGGCTCCGTCCTTGAAGGGCAGCAGGGCGGCGGCGCAAAGACGGGCTTTGGTCTGGTGGTCGATGAGTTCCTCCTCCCCCGTCCACGCCCACTTGGTTTCCAACCAGGGGGTTTCAGGAGTGAGGTCTTCAGGGCGTTCGATGAGATTTTTCATGCTTTGCAGGTTTTGGTGGGGCTTTGCCCGGGGTCCGCTTGCGTGCAGTAATGCCTAAAGCTCTCCGACCGGCAGCCACCGCCGCTGCTCCCAGCTCTGGAGTCCAAGCTCGGCAAGCTGCACGCCCTTAGCCCCCTCGCGCAGCGTCCATGGGAACGGGGTGTCCAGCGCGACGTGCTTTAAAAACTCCTCCCACTGGATCTTGAAGGCGTTGTCGTAAGTGGTGCAGTCGGGGACCTCCTGCCAGCCGCTCAGAAAGTTGATCGGCTGCTCAATGTCGGGGTTCCAGGTGGGCCGAGGTGTCGTGCCAAGGCTCTGCACCCAGCACTTGCGCAGCCCCACGATCGCGCTGCCGTGGGTGCCGTCGACCTGCATGGTCAGCAGGTCGTCGCGCCGCACGCGCACCGTCCAGGAGCTGTTGAACTGGCAGACCACCCCGTTCTCGCACTCCATCGTGGCGTAGCACGAGTCGTCGCTCGTGCACGCGTACTCCCTGCCCTGCTCGTCCCTGCGGGCTGGAATGTGCGTGGCCCCAAGGCAGCTCACGGCCTTCACCTTCCCAAACAGGTCGTCGATCAGGTAGCGCCAGTGGCAGAGCATGTCCACGATGATTCCCCCGCCATCCTCCTTGCGGTAGTTCCACGACGGCCGCTGTGCAGGCTGGTTCTCGTCCTCCCCCGTAAACACCCAGTACCCAAACTCCCCGCGCACGCTCAAAATCCGCCCGAAGAAACCCTGGTCCCGCAGCGTCCGGAACTTTCGGATTCCCGTCAGCCACAGCTTGTCCTGCACCACCCCGTTTTTGAGGCCCGCATTTTCGCAAAGTGTCGCCAGCCGCAACGCCTCGGACGCCTCCACCGCCGTCGGTTTTTCGCAGTAAACCGCCTTTTTGGCGCGAACCGCACGCTCCACAAAGTCCGCCCGCTGCAGCGTGCCGGAGGCATCGAAAAAAATTTCGTCCTCCGGGTTGGAAAGGGCGGCGTCCAGATCCGTCGTGAACCGGGTGAAGCCGGTCCTTTGCGCGAGGTCCTGCAGCTTCTGGTGGCTGCGCCCCGTCAAAATGGGATCGGGCATGAGCACCAGATCATTGCCGACCTTCACCCCCCCCTGATCGCGGATGGCCTGGATGGACCGGATCAGATGCTGGTTGGTGCCCATACGTCCGGTGACGCCGTTCATGATGATGCCAATGCGTTGTGTCTTCATATTTTTGAGAGTGTTCGGGCTCCAGGGAAAGCAGCCCTCAGGAATAAAGCCGGCGATAGCTGGCCGCGATTTCATCGAGGAAATGGCGCGGCTTGGCGGCCCACCAGCGGTGGGAAAAAATCTCGACTTCGCGGTGGCCGGAAAAGCCGGCGGCATCGACCCAGGCGCTCATTTCCCGGAGGTTGATGCACCCCTCGCCCATGAGGCCCCGGTCGTTAAGCAGGTCGCCAGTCGGCGTCAGCCAGTCGCAGATGTGGAAGGCCAGCAGCCGGCCGGTCCGCCCTGCATGCGCGATCTGCGCCTCCAGTTCGGGGTCCCACCAGACGTGGTAGGCGTCCAGCGCGATCCCCACGGACTCCGGCGACTCCAGCGCGTCGCAGATTTCGTGGGCCTGGCGCAGCGTGTTCACCGCGCTCCGGTCGTCGGCGTACATTGGGTGGAGCGGCTCGATCGCAAGCCGGACCCCGGCCTGCGCAGCTGCGGGCAGGACCGCGGCGATGCCCTCCGTAATCTGTTTGCGGGATTCGGAAAGGGGCTGACCGGGAACCGCCCCGCACACCAGCACCACAAGCGGCGCTCCGAGGGCGTGGGCTTGCTCGACGGCCAGCAGGTTGTCGTCCACCGCCCGCTGGCGGGACGCGGCGTCCAAGGCCGGGAAAAAACCGCCCCTGCACAGCGAGACCACTTCGAGACCGGACTCCCGTGCCTGCCGTGCGACGCTTGGAAGGTCCCGGTTTTCGAGCGCCTGCCGCCAGAAGGTGATGCCGCTCACGCCCCGCTTGGGGAACTCGACCAGACATTCGTCCAAGGAGAGCTGCTTGGTGGTGACGGTGTGGACGCAAAGGCGGGGCTCGGCTCCGGCAGTGGAAGGGGGAAAGGGTGCCTGCGAGTTCATCGTGCCTGATTACAGACGCTGGGATAAGCCCGGTAAAACAGTTCTTTGCGATCACCGCGAACGGAAAAACCGATTGTAGTTTATCTGCCTCCTGCGGATGGGTAAACCGATCCGGGTGGAACTTTACCAGCTCGAGTACTTCCTCGAAACAGCCCGGCAGCGCAACTTCACCCGCGCCGCTGCGAGTCTGCATCTGGCGCAGGCGGCTCTCAGCGAGCAGATCCGCAAACTCGAGGCCGAACTGGGGACGCCGCTTTTCCACCGGGGCCGCCGGGAAAGCGGTCTGACCGCGGCGGGAGAGACGCTCCGCGTGCACGCGGAAGGGCTGCTCGAGCGCGCGGCGGCGGCCCGCCGGGCGGTGCAGGACGTGGCGGACCTCCGCGGCGGGAGGCTCAGCGTGGGGGCGATTCCCTCGGCGAGCGCGTGTCTGCTGCCCGGGGCGGTTGCGGAGTTCCGAGGCAAACATCCCCTGGTGGAACTGGCCCTGTTTGAGGGCACCTCGGAAGCGGTCGCCCAGTGGGTGGAAAGCGGCCGGGTGGAGCTCGGAATTGTACAGCTTCCCACAACCGGTGGACGTTTTGAGGAACACCTGTTGCTGACCGAAAGCTTTCTGGCGCTGGTGCCCTCGGCACACCCGGCGGCCCGGCAGCAGAGCGTCAGCTTGGAAAAACTCGCGGGAGAGCCCTTTGTGTTGTACAAGGGACGGGCACGGGACACGGCACTGGCGGCTTGCCGGGCGGCGGGCTTCGAGCCGCGGATAGCCTGCGAAAGCAGCGAACTGGAGACCATCCGTTCTCTGGTGGGGGCGGGTCTGGGCATCGCGCTGCTGCCCCAACTGGCCACGCGGCAGGGCTCGGCCAACTGCACGGCCCTGCGGCTCCGGGGTGCACCCGTGGAACGGCAGGTGGCGCTCCTGAGCCGCACCGGACACACCCCCTCCCCGGGCGCTGCGGTTTTCACCCGGAGCGTGTTCGCGCATTGCCGCGCCTTTGGAAACAAGCCCCGGGGTGGCGGCTCAGATAAGGTCGGCAAGTAAGGAATCCCAGAAGCCCGTGTTTGGCGGGGATGGTGCCACTTTCTTGGTTTCAGTTCATGCCGCGCAATTCTTCATAGCCCGCTGTTGCGGCGCGCACCCGAAGGCACGCATTGATTCAGTTGGAATCGCCCGCTACACACCTCATCCTTGCAGCTGCACAAAAGCAGTTTCCCGGACCCTTCATCCCCCACTTCTTATGCCTCCATTCCGACCCAAAATCCTCAGAACCGCCGGCAAGGCGCTGTGGGCTGCCTTCGTCCTGATGCCGGCGCTGCTGTGCGGTGCCGAGCAAAAGCCGAACTTGGTTTTCATTCTCGCAGACGATCTGGGGTACGGGGAACTCGGGTGCTACGGCCAACGGGTCATCAAGACGCCCTGCCTGGATCGCATGGCCGGCGAAGGGCTCCGGTTTACCCACTTCTACGCGGGCGCCACGGTTTGTGCTCCCTCCAGAAGCGTGTTGATGACGGGCATGCACCACGGCCACACCCGGGTGCGCGGCAATGCCGGTGGGCAACGACAAGCCCTGCGGGAAACGGACCAGACGGTGGCCAAGGTGCTGCAGTCCGCCGGTTACAGGACTGCTTTGATCGGCAAGTGGGGGCTGGGTGAAGAGGGCGCGGCCTCCAGCGGACTGCCTGGGAAACAAGGGTTCGACGAGTTTTACGGTTACCTCAATCAACATCACGCGCACAACCACTTCCCCGATTTCCTGTGGCGCAACGAAACACGGGAACCGACCAAAAACGTAGTCACCCCCGTCGGCGATTCGGGCGGCGGTTACGCCACCAAGCCGGTAGAGTTTGCCGACGACTTGTTTGCGGAAGAGGCCCTTAAATTTGTCACTGCCAGCAAGGACAGGCCTTTCTTCCTCTACTGGAGCATGGTCTCGCCGCACGCTAACAACGAGCGGGCCAAGGTGCTTAAGGACGGTGCGGAAGTGCCTGATTACGGGATTTATGCGGGTGAACAGTGGCCTGCGCCGGACAAGGGGCAGGCGGCGATGATCACACGGTTGGACTCCCACGTTGGCCGTTTTTTGGAGCGACTCGACGCGCTAGGGCTTTCCGAGAACACCCTCGTTGTTTTCACCAGCGACAACGGCCCCCACAACGAGAGCAACCATGACCTGAGCCGGTTCCAGCCCTCCGGACCCTTTTCCGGGACCAAAAGAAGCCTTACCGACGGGGGAATCAGGGTGCCTTTTATTGTGCGCTGGAAAGGCAGGGTGAAACCGGGCAGGGCATCGGAGCACGTAGGCTCGCTTGCAGACTGGTTCGCCACCGCGGCACAACTGTCAGAAGCGAAGGCGGACATTCCCGCGGATTCGGTGAGCTTTGTCCCTGAGCTCCTGGAGAAACCACAGCGCAGGCATGAATTTCTGTACTGGGAGTTTCACGAGCGCAATTTCACGCAGGCTGCGCTTTACCGGGGGCGGTGGAAGGGGATCCGCTCAGGGGCACCGGAAGCTCCCGTCGCCGTCTTTGACCAGCAGGATGACCCTGCCGAAAAAACCAACGTCGCCAACCATCAGCCGGAAATCGCGGCGAAACTTTCAGAGTATCTCAAAACGGCCCGATCAGAGTCGCCCGACTGGCCTGCCGTTTGGAAAAAAGGCTCGCAGTAGCGGGTCGGCGCACGGGCGCCCCGGAAGCCCGCCTGTTCTGTGTTCCCGGCGGCCGGAGGAGGTGGGTCAACCCTGCCTGGAAAGCTGAGAGAGACTTGTTCCCCAAGCAAAAACAGGCTACTTTCAGCAATGTTCGCTCCCAGCCTGAAGCAAGGCAAACAAGCTCGGCGCGGCGCCGCCCATCCGCAATGAACGTCAATCCCGAGTCGCTGGAGCAACCCGACTCCCTGCTCAACCAGCTCGCCCGGACAAGCGACCTGGCGGACCCCATGTGCAGCCGTTCGGAGTGGCTTCTTTCCTACCATGCCGTTTTCGCGCCGCAGCGGACGTTGTTGCTGCGCTCCTTCCACAGAAGCCTGCTTGCATTGGCCCAAGTGTTCCACCCCCTCATCGGCCCGCTGCTAGAGCCCCTTGAGTCGCACTGGTTCTTCCCCAACCCGCTGCTCGGCCCCGATGCGGTCCACCTTCTAGAGGCCCTTCTACAAGAGCCCGAGCACATGGGCTGCCCCCCCTCGCTTGCCCTCAGCGGCCTGCAATGGGGCTCGCCCCAATTCCGCCAGCTCACGCTCCTGCTCAAACGCCGGTACGAGGTCGGCTTCCTTGAGCCGACCCTTTTCCGCTCCGCCTCGCTCGAGGGGGGGGCGGACGGCTTCCTTTCCCGCCGCTCCGGAAAGTTCCGGGGCAACCTGCGCAAGGCGCTCCAAAAGGCGCATGCCGCCGGGATAGAGTTTGTGCGCTGTGCGCCGTCCCTCTCCGACGAGGAGGCAGCGGTCGTCTATGCACGGATGCTCGCCGTTGAGGAATCCAGTTGGAAGGGGCGGGAACACTGCGGGATTTCGCAGGAGCCCTTCCGCTCCTTCTACGGGGAAGTGTTTCGGCGCATGTGCCGAAACGGCGCGGCGCGGGCCATCTTCGCGACCCGGGACGGCGAGGATGTGGGCTTTGTCATGGGCGGAGTGGACGGCATCCACTACCGCGGACAGCAGTTCAGCTACCACGCGGACGTGGGGCAGTTGTCCATCGGCAACCTGCTGCAGTGGCGCCAGATTGAATGGCTGTGCGAGGAGGGGCTGGCACGCTACGACATGGGGTCGGTCCTCGAGTACAAGCTCCACTGGACCGAATTGGAGCTCAAAAGCCACACGCTTGTCTGGCGCCCCAACCGGTAGGGGCATTTCAAAATTTGGGGTGCTGTAGGGGTGCTGTAGGGGTGCTGTAGGGATGCTGTAGGGTCGCCCCATGATGCCGCCACCGTTGGAAGCAACGTAAAGCACCTCAGAAAGTTCACCGGCACCACGCCGCTGCGGTATCGCCGCGAACAGCAGTCCAAGCCCAAAGCAGACCGCGCCATTGTGCTACCCGATCAGACACTGTAACGGCAAGGCCACGAGCAAACTGCCGCTGAAAGCAAAAGACGCAAATGATGGCTCAGGCAAGGATGTCTTTGATGACGTGCCCGTGCACATCAGTGAGCCGCCGATCGACGCCGTTGGTGCGAACGGTGAGCTTTTCGTGGTCGATGCCAAGGAGATGCAGGATGGTAGCGTGCATGTCGTAGCCGGTGGTGATGTCTTGCGCGGCCTGGTAGCCAATTTCGTCGCTGATGCCATGAGTGATGCCAGGTTTTATGCCTGCGCCCCATAGCCAGCTCACGAAGCTGCCGCAGTTATGATCGCGACCGAGCGAGCCCTGGGAAAAGGGCGTGCGGCCAAACTCGGTGGCCCATACGACGAGCGTGTCCTCGGCAAGACCACGCTGGCGCAGGTCACGCAGAAGTGCGGCGATGGGCTGGTCGATGCTGCGGGCCATGGGCGGGAGTTGCTTGGGGATGTCGCCGTGGTTGTCCCAGTTGTTCACCGCGCCTTCGGGCCCGCTCCATACTTGTACAAACCGCACGCCTCGCTCGATCAGACGTGTGGCGAGCAGGCAGCGCTTCGCGAAATCGGCGGTGGGTTTGTCCGGGCTGTCGAGGCCGTAGGCTTGCCGGGCGGATTCGGGTTCGCGCATTACGTCGAAGGCTTCTGGGGCGCTCATCTGCATCTTCGCGGCGAGCTCATAACCGGAAACGCGCGCTGCGAGCCGTGAGTCGCCGGGATGTTGCGCGACATGGGCGCGGTTCATTTGATTGAGCAAGGCGAGTCCGTCGGAATCGGCGGTGCGGGTGGCATAGGCGAACTTGTCGGAGGCAAAGAGGTCAGGAATCGGCTGCGACGCGTCGGTTTTGATGACGGTGCCCTGATGCACGGCGGGAAGAAACCCAGCGGTGAAGCAGCCCCGGCCGTTGTAGGGCAGCCCGCGTGCGTCCGGCAGCACGATAAAGCCGGGCAGGTTGTCACTCAGGCTGCCGAGCGCATACGAGATCCACGCGCCCATGCAGGGAAAACCGGGCAGCAGGAAGCCGTTATTCATGAGGTAAGCGTTCTGGCCGTGTACGTTCGAGCGACCGGTCATCGCCTGCAGAAAGGCAATCTCATCGACGAGCTTTGCCTGCTCCGGAAACAGGCTGCTGACCCACTTGCCACACTGCCCGCTCTGCTTGAACTCGAACGGGCTCTTCATCAGCGCGCCCTGCATGCCCGTCGCACCCTCGATCTTGGTTTTGGAGCCGAGCTTCTGGCCGTCGAGCTTCGCGAGCGCGGGTTTGTAGTCCCAGGTGTCCATCGGGCTCACGCCTCCGTTCATGAACAACTGGATCACACGCTTCACCTTGGCCCGATGATGAATGCCTCCATTCCACCCGGGCCGCGGCTGGGGAAGGTCCGCCGCCGCCTCGCGAGCCAACAAATCCGTGAGCGCGAGACCCGTGAAGCCTCCGCCAAGGCTGGAGAGGAAATGACGGCGCAGGATGGAACGGGGGTTCATGGCCTGAGGATAGGACTTTTAGCGCAGCACCTCGCCTTTGAGCGGGTCGGCGGCTGTGTCAATGATCTGAACCTGGCAGACCGTCTTGAAGCGGACGTGGGCGGCAAACTCCCAGACCACCTCTTTGTCTGGTGTGACCTCGAAGAGCATCGGCTGCCTGCCGGTGAAGCCGTGACCGATGTAGTTGCCAAAGACGGTGTTGCCGTTCGGCAGACGATGGATTCCCATGGGGATGCGCAGCGGGTTTCCGGGTAACTCGTTCTCACCGATGCGCCACACGGGCTTGAGATCCTCGTCCAGTTCGATGATCTCGCTCTTGTCCCATACGCTGACGAGGAGGTGGCCGTTCGGGAGCTTCACAATCCCGCCGGGGTGCCCGTCGAGCGGGATTTCGTGTAGCAGCGCGCCGTCGGCACCGAGTTCGACGACCTTTTTTTCATCCATAAGGCAGACCCAGAAGTGCCCGTCCGCGCTGCGGCGCACGCCGCGAAACTGATGGCTCATCACCTTCGGCGCGGACTTCACAGGCAGTTCCCTCACCACCCGGCCATCGCGCCCCACAATGAGAAGACGGCTCATGAAACACTCGGCCAAGAGCACGCTTCCATCCGGCAGGGGTTGGCAGGAGTGGACCCTCGCCTGCGGCGGGGCGGTGTATTGCCACGCCACCTGCTTGTCACGCGTGACCTCCACTGCTCCGGTGCTCTGGCTGAAGAGCACGTTTCCATTGGCCAGCAGCCAGCAGTCCTGCGGCATGGTCGCCGGATATTCCCACTCGATCTCGCCCGCCGCGGAGACGATGCAAACGCGGTTGCCGCCGTAGTCGGTGAGGAGCAGGCGGTGGGAGCTTTTGTCTGCGGCCTTCAGCGCACTAAGGGAAGCGGCAAGCAACGATATGAGGAACAGCAGCATGTGTTTCATAAGGGCAATGGTTCAGTTGATAAAGAGAAACTCGTTGCAGTTGAGAAGCACGCGGCAGAGCGCGGAGAGACCGTTTTTTTGGGCGAAGGTGGTGAAGTTCGCCTGCTCTTCCTCCGTCGGTTCACGAAGGAGAATACGTCGCACTGCCTCCGCGGGCGTGGTGATTTGTTTCCCCAACTCTCCGCTGAAATGAAGCACAAAGCGGTTGTTGTAAAGGGAGAGCGATTGTAGCGCGGAGGCTGAGAAACCGCGCACAGGGGCGAGCATGCCGAGGTCGGGGAAGTCGAGCGCGTCCATGAAGGGATCGGGCACGCCGCGCCAGACGAACCGGTAGACGCTCCGGCGGTGTTTCGGTAGAAGGGACCAGTCGTACGCCTCGTAATTCAGCGTCGGAGTGAGCTGCACGGGCGGGCCGGTAACAAACTGCCGCACGCTCGGGCCTCCGAGCGATGGATCGAGGCGATCAGCGGCCGCGAGTAAGAAGTCGCGGAAGCTGTCCGCATCGAGGCGCAGGCGGTTCATGCGCCACAAAAGGCGGTTGTCGGCGTCGAGTTTCGCCGCCTCCTCCCGATACACGCTGACCTGGCGGTAGGCAGCGCTGGTGACGATGAGGCGGTGGAGATGCTTGAGCGAACCGCCGTGATCGCGCAGTTCGCAGGCCAGCCAGTCGAGCAGTTCGGGGTGCGACGGCATCCCACCCATGCGGCCAAAGTCGTTCGGCGTATCGCTCAGACCGCGGCCAAAATGGTAGTGCCACACTCGGTTGGCGATACTGCGCCAGGTAAGCGGGTTCCTTTCATCCGCGAGCCAGTCGGCCAACGCGGCACGGCGCGCGCCTTCCTCAGTGGCCTGCTGCGCTATCTCAAACCGGGCGGGCAGGGCATCGATCGCGCTCAGTGCGCCGCTCACAGCCTCTTTCACCGGCTTGTCGAACTCGCCGCGCTTTAAGACCTGCACCGTCTTTGGTTTTGCGATGGTGGTGGGCGTGCCCTTGCCCACGGCGAGCAGCACATCGGCCTTCCTCGCTGCGGCATAGACCAGGGAGGGCGCAGGCAGTTTTGCAAGCTCAGAGGCGGCGATGACACGGATTGCGTGGGCCGCGAGGGCGAGTTGCTGCGGCTCGCTACGTTTGTCAGCTGACAGCGTGAGCGCCTCCTGCGCAAGCATCGGCATGGCGGCCGCGCGCCCGCCGGGATCATCAGTCACAGACAGCTTGAATGAGCCGATGAGATGCGATTTACCCGAGAGCTGCTTAAGAGTGAAAGTGAGTTTCGCGCCGGCCTTCACACTGATGGCCTCCGCCAGCTCAAACACAGCATGGTGCGAAACGCCGATCACCGGATGAATGCCCCAGCCAGTGGCGGGGTTTCCATCAATCGCCATCGCCGCGGTCCAGCCCTGCTGGTCGAAGTCAGCCGTGGCGCGGGTGAACTTCAGCCTTAGCGGTTGCGCGGCGCCGGGGTCGAAAAGCTGCGCCTCCAACTCGCTGAGGGTGAGGTTTCCGTTGTCCTGACGGCCCGGGCCCTTCATCGGCAACGACGGATCCGCCAGCACGTCGAGGCGCACTGCGGTGATCTTGGCTAGGGTCACGCTGCTGGTGATGAGGTAGGTGTCCTTTTCCGGCTTGGCCCCGGAAGCCAGGATCGTCTCACCGGTGCGCTTGAGGGCGGATCCCTCGGCACTGACAAAGCTCTCGTAGCCAAGCGGGCTCCACGTCACCGGCGCGCCCTGAGTCTTTTCCCATGCTTCTACCAGCGATGCGTTTTCCGTCGTAAGGAGCACGTTCTTGTTCTTGGTCTCGGCGGCGGTGAGCAGCGTTTGCCAGCGCGTCCGCGACTGCGCGAGCGCGCTGTCCTCGTCGAAGGGAATGTCGCCCTCGATGAGACCAGCGAACACCGCTTGCAGCGCGTAATAGTCGTCTTGCGAAATGGGATCAAACTTGTGCGCATGGCAGCGGGCGCAGTTCGCCGTGGTGCTGGCAAAGGCGCCCATCGTCTGCGTCACAAGGTCATCGCGGTCGAGGTAGTCAAAGTTGGTTGGTGCGGTTTGGTAGGCGCTGTGATCAAAGACGCCCGCACCCAGAAAGCCGAGTGCCGCGATGAGGCGTGGCTCCTCGGGAAACAACACGTCCGCGGCGAGTTGCTCCCGGATGAAGCGAGGCCAGGGTTTGTCCTCGTTTAGCGCGGTGATGACGTAGTCGCGGTAACGCCACGCATGGTCCCGAGGCAGGTCATGACCGCAGCCGTGTGTCTCGGCGAAGTGAATCGTATCCAGCCAGTGCCGCGCCCAACGCTCGCCGTAACGCGGAGACTCCAACAAGCCATCCACCAGCTTCCCGTAGGCGTTCGGGTCCGGATCCTTCGCAAACGCCTCCACTTCAGCAGGCGACGGCGGTAGCCCGTGCAGGTCAAACATGACGCGCCGGAGCAACGTGCGCCGATCCGCCTCCGGCGAGGGTGAGATCCTCCTCTCGGCGAGACGCGCACGGATGAAGACATCCACCGGATTCAAGGAAAGCCGGTCTTCAGCCGCCGGAGGCTTTTGCAAGGCGCCCTTCGCTGGCAGCGGCTTGAGCGACCACCAATCAGCCCCCGTGGGTCGACCGGGTGCAGCGACGCGCGGGTCTGGCGCGCCCCGCTTCACCCATTCCTCGAGTAGCGCAATCTCCACCGGAGGCAGTTTCTCCCTTGGCGGCATCTGATGCTCCGCATCCGCCCAGCGGACCATCCTGACAAGCAGGCTCTCCTCCGGTTTCCCGACCACAAGTGCCGGCCCCGAATCGCCCCCCTGTTCCCAGCCACTCTTCGAGTCGAGCGTGAGGCCGCCCTTCATCTTCTTCTCATGCGAATGGCATTCGTAACAGCGCTGCCTCAAGAGAGGCTCGATTTTCGAGAGGAAGTAGTCTTCTGCGGAAGCGCTGAGGTTCAGCACCAGCAAAACAAAAAGAAGAAGGAATGGCTGGCAGGGGAAGGCTGTGCGGATCCCCTCCCCTGCCCTCAAAAACAACGTCTTCATGCGCCCAGCCTCCTCTCTATTTCCTGTGCGGCATGCAGCACCTCCAACGCAACCGTATCAAAACACGTCTTTGGCATCCGCCGGGCAATCGCCGAGACCCAAACCGTTGCCAGCAAATGGTTCGGCCGGTCAAACACCGGCGCGGCGACGCAATGAATCCCCTCGTCCGCCTCGCCCCAATCGGTACTGTAACCCCGCTCCACCACGTATTGACACTCCCGGCGCAGCGCCTCTTTTGTCGTGATCGTGCGCGCGGTGAAACGCTCGAGATGCAGCCCGCTGATCACCCGCTCGCGCTCCTTGTCGGTCTGAAACGCGAGCAGCAGCTTTCCCGGGGCGTTGGTGTACAGCCCGAAACGCAAACCAATCTCCACGCAAATCCGGGCGGCGGCCCGGCTCTCCACCTGTTCAATGATGACCCCCTCATCCCCCGTCAGGATCCCAAGCTGAACGGTCTCCCCCACCCTGTCCCGCAGGCCTCGCATCGGCTCGAGCGCACACTCGACCAGGCTCTTCCGTGCCACGCGGGGATGCCCCAACCGCAGCAACTTGCCCGTCAATCGGATCAACAGTGTTGTCGCGTCCCGCTCGACATAACCGCGCACGACCAAGGTCTGCAAAAGACGCGACGTCGAATTCTTCGGACTGCCAATGCTGCGGCTGATCTCCGAGAGACTCATTCCTCCGGGTCGGGCGTCAAGCGCCTCCAAAACGGCCAGGCCCCGGTCAAGGGCTGGGGCTTCAATGCGGACGGAAGTCTCGTTCGTGGAACGGCACGGTTCCGTATTTGGAACATGTTCTACAGGTGTCACAATCACTAGACCCCGCCAGCCCACGTTTGTTTGGCACTTTCCGTGGGCGCTTGTCGCGGGCCTCCCATTCCCGGGACGGGCCTCGGGTCCTGGGCGTCAGCTGCCGGTTGGGGCGGCGCGCCGGGTTGCTACTCGGGTTGGGGGCCGATCCGCTCGAAGGGAATCCGCTGGAAACCAAGCGCCCAGGCGGGCGAGTCCTTGCGCAGCGTAAAGCGGCCAGCGTCCTCCCAAAGCGGGTCGGCAACGATTGAATGGGCGTCCGCGCCCTGCTCGCGCAGCGCGTCGATCTCGGATTTTGGCGTGACGCGATGCAACTGCAAAACCTCCACCTCCAACGTGCCGTTGTCACAGCGCCAGCCGAGTCGGGGCGAAAACTTGCTCATCTGTTCGTTCCAACCGGGCTTGCCCGGGGCGGGCACCTGGAAAAGCACCTCATGCTCCTTCCATTCGGAACCGACCTGCACACTGCTTTTGGGGCTCATCCAAAAGTAAACGTTGCTCACGAAGGACTGGATCGCGAACTCGGCCTTACCTGGAACGCTTGCACGCAAACGGGTCCGCAGCCGGTAACTGGCACCGGACTCGAGTGCGATGTTTGGACCGGCATACAGGGGCGAAACCTTGGTGTTGCCCTCAGCTCCTTCGCAGGAAATCTGGAATACCATTCCAGCGTCCTTGCCTTTGAGTTGTGCGACGGGCTGCCCCGCGGGCTTGGAGATGAGCCGCCAGCCTGTAGGCAAAGCGTCCTCCGCGCCACTCCAAGGCCCCAGCAGATCCGTCGCGTCCACCGCACCCACACTTTGGAAGCCAGTGCGCACGGCTCCGCCCGGAGCCCAGTACAGATTGGACTCAAAAACGTTGTGCGAAAACGGAACCCGCAGAAGGCTGACAACGGGCACCTCTGCCGTGGTGGAAACGACCAAGTTACGCTCAAACCGGTTTCCCCGCATGGTAAGACCATTGGGCAGGGCTATCTTTGTGGGATGCAAATCCATTCCCCGCATCGCTTTCCAAGCGGGTTGATCCGCCACTTCCTCGTAGCCCTTTACCATGGTGGGCAGGTGCCTTTCCCAGAAGCTGTGCTCGGTGGTCCAGCCATGGAAGTCGACCTGCCAGTCTTTGTTCCCGTAAAAAACATTGTTCTGCACCACGCAATCCCGTGCGCCGTGGGCGTGCAGACCACCCCGTCCGCAACCGGCTATGATGTTGCCAATGACATCCGCGCCTCCGGAGTTGTCGTCCAAGTAGACACCCCACGCGAAGTTCGGAGAGACGGCCTTGCCGCCGTGCATGCTGAAGCCGGGAACGTCGTGAATGAAGTTGTAGGAGATCAGGGTCCCTCGCGGAGTGGTCCAGTTGCGCCCTCCGCTATAGATCGCGCCCGTATCCTCCGTTTCGAGGCACACATCGTGAATGTGGTTGTAACTGATGTCGTGTTTGTTACCTGAGTGCCACACGCCGAAGCGCGGCCCGTCGTGAATGTGATTGTGCAGGACGCGATTGCCGACCCCGCTGAGGGACACACCCACCCCCTGTTTGAAGTAGGTTCCGAAGTGGTGGATGTGATTGTGCTCTGCCACGTTTCCCGAGGGAGTGAGCGTGGCCTGGTCCCCGCCGCTCAAGGAGACCCCCGTGTTTCCGACGTTTTCAATCGTGTTGCGACGCACCCGGTTTTCACGCCCCTTTGAAACGTTCACTCCTCCCCCGCTCCATTCCCCCACGGCCCGCACCCAGTTGTGTTCGATCACGCACCGCTCCGTTTCGGTGAGGCTCACCGCCCAGCCATTCGTCCCTTCCAAAATAAATCCGCTCCAGATGATGTCATGCGTTCCGGCCTCCATTCGCACCAACTCGGATGCGACCACTGCGCTTGCCCCCGCGGCGTCATGCCCCGCAGGCGGCCAGAAGTACAGCATCCCCTCCTCCGCATCGGCGTACCACTCACCAGGCGCATCAAGTTCCTCCAGAGCATTTTGGAAGAAGTAACGATCCCCAGCCCGGATCGCGTAGGAGCAATCGGACTGCAATG
>JBIKSY010000280.1:0-4930 GCA_044348365.1 Chthoniobacteraceae bacterium | reverse complement strand
CATGGCGTTGCCATGGGCTGGAAGAAAAGTGCCCCTTACGGGGCGTCAGACTTGGCGAAAATCCGCGCCGGTTTTCTGCACAAGGCGGAACGATTGCTTCACGGGGCACAGATCGCTCAGAATCTAGAAAACTCAGATAAGTGGTATGAGTCCCGCCGACCGGGCGGTTGATGGCTGCATGCCGGGCGGTGTTTTGCAGGGCAGCGGGTTTGCCTTTCGTGGTGCCCCGGGCCAACTCGTATCGAACGCGTCCCGCCCGCCGCCGAGTTTACATTGAAAAACGGCGTCGCGCTCCGTATTTTCAATGCAAATGATCGCAAGGCACCTCGCAGCCACACTTCTGCAACGCTTGCACTGGATGCCAGTCGTCGCGCTGCTGGGCTCGCGGCAGGTGGGGAAAACCACCCTCGCCAGAGAACTCCAGTTGGCAAAAGGCGTGCACTACCTTGATCTGGAGCGCCCCTCGGATTTGGCAAAACTCGAGGACCCGGAACTGTATCTCACCAGCCACTCCGGCAAGCTCATCATTTTGGACGAAATCCAGCGCCGCCCGGAACTGTTTCCGATTCTGCGCAGCCTGGTGGACGAACGCAGGCGGGCGGGTGAGAACACCGCCCAGTTTCTCATCCTTGGATCTGCCTCTCCCGAACTCTTGCGGCAGTCCTCAGAAACCCTTGCCGGAAGAATCACCTACCTTGAGCTGACCCCCTTTCAGCTTGTCGAACTTCCAGCAGGGGAAGCTAAAATCGAGGTGCACTGGTTTAGGGGGGGCTATCCGGGAAGTTATCTGGCTTCAAGCGATCAAGCTGCCACCCAGTGGTGCGATGACTTCGTCACCACCTATGTCGAGCGGCACCTTCCACAGCTGGGCGTCGGTGCTTCTCCGCAGCAGCTCAGGCGGTTGTGCAGCATGCTGGCTCATCAGCAGGGCGGCACGCTCAACCTTGCCAAAATCGGAGCCAGCTTGGGAATCGACGGTAAGACGGTGCGCAACTACATCGACTTGCTGGAGGGACTCTATCTGGTGCGCCGTCTTCCTGCTTGGAGCCGCAATACGGGCAAGCGACTGGTCAAGGCTCCGAAGGTTTACTGGCGGGACACTGGACTCCTGCACATGCTTTCCGGCCTGCCCAGCTTGGAACATGTTTTGGGGCACCCGCTCTGTGGTCATTCGTGGGAGGGCTACTGTATCGAGCAGCTGCTCGCCGTGCTTCCGAAAGAATGGCGCTTCAGCCATTACCGCACCCATGCCAAAGCCGAGGTGGATCTGGTTCTGGAGTCCCCTTCCGGCGGTGTCACCGCGGTGGAGATTAAACGCACCCTGTCCCCAAAACTCACTCCGGCCTTTCTGGAAAGCATGGAGACCCTGGGGGCTACACGAGGCTACTACATCACCCCGGGCGGGGAGTCCTATCCTTTGTCTCCGAAAGTGGATGCCGTGTCTTTGTTGGAGTTCCTGCACATCGTAAAGCTGCAGCAAAACGCGTAAGAACCCACCGCTACGACGCTTCCCCAGCTCTGGCGTGCCCCCAAAAACACAGGCGTTCTGCCGGTGAGGCAAAGCCCTTTTGAGCGGGGCGGATCTGCTGAGGGAATGCTCCAAGCGCCACCGGGCCAACATTGGAACGCCTCGCCGGCCGGGTGGCGCTCCTACGGCTCCACCCACTTGCCATGTTCGGCGATGAGGTCGCGGAGGCGGGAGACGGCCTCGGCTTCGGGGATGTTGAACTTCACCGCCGTCTTGCCCACATACAGGTTGATCTTGCCCGGCGCTCCGCCGACGTACCCGAAGTCCGCATCGGCCATTTCCCCGGGGCCGTTGACGATGCACCCCATGATCGCGATCTTTACCCCCTTGAGGTGGGCGGTGGCGGCTTTGATCCTGGCGGTCGTCTCCTGCAGGTTGAAAAGCGTGCGCCCGCAACTTGGGCAGGCCACGTAGTCGGTCTTGAAGATGCGCGCCCCAGCGGCCTGCAGGATGTTGTAGCCGAGACGGACGGCGGCACCCGGGGCGCGTTCGTTGCGCACCAGGATGGCGTCGCCGATCCCGTCACAAATGAGGCTGCCCAGGACCGTGCTGGAGCGGAGCAGGGCGTGCAGCCCGAACCCGCTGCGGGAACGAAACTCGTCCGGATCCAGTGTGTCCTTGAGGAGGATGGGATGGCGCGGTTCCAGGCGCGCGGCCAACAGGCGGAAGGCGTGGATAGGGGGAAGGCCGGGGAGGTCCGCAACCGTCACCAGACAGGGTTCCGGACGCTGGTTGAGGGCCTCGATTGCGGCGGGATCACGCGGGTCGACGGCGGCGAGGGGAAGCGATTCGAAGACGAGCTCAGGCCGGTACTCGCCGAGAGATTCACCCGAACGCTCCCGTTCCTGCAGCGCTTCGTGGAGCACCCGGGGCAGGGCGAGCCGCAGCAGGGAGGTCACCCCCAGTTGAAACCCGGGCAGGGGGAACGTTGCCGCCTCGCGCCTGCGGAAGCTGTACGGATCGCAGGGCGCCGGGGGCTCTTGAGCCGCCGTTTCGAGAAGCTCCAGGCCCGGCCTGGCCGGATCCAGACCGGCCTCCTCCAGAAGCGCCTTGGCGACGGGGATTTCGTGGACGGAATCCTCGGTGAGCGAGACCCGGATGGTGTCGCCGATGCCGTCGGAAAGGAGGCTTCCGATGCCGATGGCGCTTTTGATGCGGCCGTCCTCGCCGTCGCCGGCCTCGGTGACCCCGAGGTGCAGCGGGTAGTTCCAGTCCGGACCGAGGGAGTCGAGGCGCGCCGCCAACAGGCGGTAGGCGGCGATCATGACCTTGGGATTGCTCGCCTTCATCGAGAAGACGAACTGGTGGAAGCCCTGGTCCCGGGCGATCCGCGCAAACTCCAAGGCACTTTCAACCATGCCCAGCGGGGTGTCCCCGTAGCGGTTCATGATGCGGTCGGAAAGGGAGCCGTGGTTGGTGCCGATGCGCAGGGAAACGCCCCGGCTCTGGCAGAGCTCCAGCAGCGGCAGAAAGCGCTCGCGGATGCGGTCCAGTTCGGCGGCGTACTCGGCGTCGGAGTATTCGCGGACGTCGAACTTCTTCTTGTCGGCGTAGTTGCCCGGGTTGATGCGCACCTTTTCGACCCACTTGGCCGCCTCGAGCGCGGCTTCCGGCTTGAAATGGATGTCGGCCACGATCGGCACCCGGCAGCCGCGCGAGCGGAGCCCTGCGACGATGTGCTCCAGGTTGGCGGCGTCCTTCACCGTGGGCGCGGTGATGCGCACGATCTCGCACCCCACCGCGGCCAGCTCGAGGGTTTGTTCGATGCAGGCGGCAGTGTCCATGGTGTCGCACGTGATCATCGACTGGACGCGGATCGGGTTGGCGCCGCCGATGCCGACGGAGCCTGCAAACACTTCGCGGGTGGCCCGTCGCGAGGCGCGGAACACAGAGGGGCAGTACTTCATGTGGACAACGGTTACTTTGTCGCGGGCACGGGCTCTTTCGCAGCCGCGGGTGCGGCGGGCTCGGTCTTGAGTTCGGCGGCCACCGGGGCCGTCTTGGACCGGCGGCCCGGGAGAAACTCGCTCACGTCGAAGAAGGTGACGTACGCCAGAAAGAGCATCACGGCGACGGCGCAGCCGGTTTGGAGGAGCTCCAGAAACTTGGTGTTGATGGGTTTTCTGCGGACGGCCTCCAGCAGGGCGAGGGTGATGTGGCCGCCGTCGAGGACGGGGAAGGGCAGCATGTTGAAGAGCCCCAGGTTCACGTTGAAAAACACCGAGAAGGCCAGCGCCAGCCGCCAGCCCTGCTCGGAGTCAAACAGGCTGTAGTAGGCGCGAAGGATGCCCACGGGCCCGCTGAAATGCTGGGCGCGCACGTCGCTCTTGGGGGAGAAGAGCGCGTCGAGCATGTTGCCGATGGTCAGCACCGCGTCGGTGACCTGTTCCACGGGCGTGGGGTGGGTCAGGGTGAGTTGGCCCCAGCTGACGCCCAGTTTGGGCACCTTGCCCTCGCCTTCGGGCGCGTCCGGCGTGAGGGAGATCGGGATGCTGGAATCGCCGCGTTGCACAGTCAGGGCGACGGGTTGGCCGGAGGCGGAACCGAGGAGTTCATAGAGTTTGGCCAGGTCCTCAACGGGGCTGTCATTCAAGGAGGTGACCACGTCACCGGAAACCAGACCCGCCCTGGCGGCGGCGGAGTTGGCCTCCACGCTGCCCACCCGGGGGGTGAGCCTCTGGCCGATGTAGACCTTGCGCAAACTCTTGCGCTTCCAGCCCGGGCTTTCCTCACGGTCCCAGCCGGATTCAATGACCAACTCCTTGCCGTCCCGGACGATCTTGAAGGCGATGGTTTCGCCTTGGGAACTCATGACGTACCAGGTGACGGAGTGGAGCGGGCCGGTGAAACGGTCCACCGGCTTTCCGTCGATTGCCAGGATGCGGTCACCCGGGCGGAGGCCGGCCTTGTCTGCGGGGCCGCCGGCCTTTACGACGCCGATGACGGTGGTCTGGTCATACTCGTGCACGGGCTTGCCGGCGGTCCAGACGATGCCCGCCATCACAAAGGCGAGGAGGAAGGAAAAGAGCGGACCGGCAAAGGCGACGATTATCTTGTCCAGCGGGGTGATGGGCGGCAGGGGCGCTTCGCGTTCCTCCGTGTCGCCTTCGATCGCCTCCATGGGGGCGAGCTGCGGAAGTTTGACAAAGCCGCCGGCGGGAATGCTGCCCAGGGAATACCAGACGCCGCCAAGCTGCTTGCGCCAGATCGGCTTTCCAAACCAGATGCCGAATTCATCCACCACCAACCCGCGCCAGCGCGCGGCGAGAAAGTGGCCCAGTTCGTGGACCACAATCAGGAGGTTAAAAATGAGAAGGACCTCCAGGATGATGAGGACGGTGTTGAGCAGTTTGGGGAGCATGGGCGAGCAGTAAGCTTAGCCTAGAATTCGCCGTGGTCAAA
>JBIKSY010000279.1:0-4944 GCA_044348365.1 Chthoniobacteraceae bacterium | reverse complement strand
GGGATGGCGCCGCGAGTGGTTTCAATGATGACCGTGTCGACCTCCTGTTCCGGGAGGCGCGCGCCGCTCATGAGCGACTGGCTGTCAAAATTGACGTCGCCAGTGTAAACGATCCGCCGGCCGTCGGACTCAATGAGCACGGAGGCGGAGCCAAGAATATGGCCGGCGTCTTCAAATTGAATCGAGACGTCCGCCGCTTCTCCGGCGCCCAGACGTTCCCCGGACAGGTTGAAGCGCTGGTGCAGGGGCAGGGAGCGGAAGCGGCGCGTGCAATTGGTCGCCTCCCTGTGGGAAAAGGAGGGGGTCTCGCCTTCGCCGTTTTCATGGCGCTTAGCCATGACATTGACCGAGTTGTGCAGCATCACGTCCGTGAGCAGGCGGGTGGGCTCGGTCATGAACGCGGGCACCCCAGGGTGTTTCCTCATGAGTACGGGAAGAGAGCCCAGATGGTCCTGGTGCGCGTGCGAGAGGATGATCGCATCCAGGCGTTTCTCGCCCAGGTGTTCCCAAAGGGGTTGCGCCATTGCACCCTCGTGTTTGGGGTGGGCGCCGCAATCCAATACGATCCGGCGGGTGCCGGTTTCAAGAAGATAGCAGTTGGCTCCGATTTCGACCTGGCGGGTGAGATTGGTAAGACGGAAATGAGACATGCGGGGTGCGGAATGCTTGGGGAGGACGTAAGTCAGAGGAGGGGTGCCCTAGGAGGAACCCGAGAGGGGAGGGGAGGCACCCGGTTCCTTGAAAAAAGAAGGGTGCGGCGTGGCTCAGCAGGAGGACGCCTTCAGATAGACGGAGGCTGGGACCTTGCTGGAAAAGACGGGAGAAAACTGAGTGAAAAAAGTCAAAGTGAGAGTGTAAAACGGGTGCCGCCAGGGATATGCGACAAAAAGGGTCGAACTACCGTTGCTGCCTTCCGGCCCTGGCGGGGTTCGCCCGCCCTCAATCCGCATCCCCTGACGGCGCCGACACTATGGGGCGGTTTCCGTGAAACTCAACCCCCCTTCGGGAATTTTTAGCCACATCGGACTTACCGCAGACCCGTCTTCAGGGGAATTTAAGCTCGTGTTTTGGTTGGAAACCCGTAGCTTAAAGCGGAGACTGACTCGGGCAGAAGTATTGCCGCCGAATCCCCTTGTGGTTCCCCCCTTGTGGTTCCCCTTGTGTGGGCCGGCGTAGGCTGCGGGGAAAGTCCGGCTCAAGTTTCGCTCCCCGCCCCAAAATTCAGAGACGCACAGACCGAGAGCGTGTTTTCTGCGACAACCCTGACCCCGAACGCTAGACCACAGAGAAAATCCCCCAGAGTATGATTCGGATTCTGTTATTCGCGACAATCGCGCTATCGCTGGCATCGGCTTCCCTTGCTTATCTCACGCGCCAGAAGGCGGAGGAACTTGCCGGCAACCTGAAGTCCACCAGTCAGAGCGTGACCGAGACGAAGTCCAGCGCCTCCAAGCTCAAGGAGGAGAACAAGACGGCGCAGTCCAGAATCGAGGAACTGAGCAAATCCGCCGAAGCGCAGAAGGCGCAGGCGGATCAGGTCGCAACGAGCCTCAAGGAAAGCGAGTCCAAAGGCGCAAAGCTGGAGGCTGAGGCGGCGGAAAAGGGCAAAAAAGTTGAGGCCCTCACCCGCCAACTCGAAGAGGCCGTGGCGGCAGCCAAGGCAGCCGTCCCGATGCCTGATCCTGCACAGGAGCAAAAGGTGGCAAAGTTGAATGAGGATTTGGAGAAAACCAAGCAACTGGCCGATGCGGAACAGAAGCGCTTGATGCAGAAAACGGTCGAGCTGGAGGGGAAGGTGGCTCAACTTCTGGCTAAAAACAAACCTAGCAACGGCGGGGGAGGGGCTACAGGCGGCGGATCCGGCGCAAACGGAACGCGAAAGGCCGTCTCCGGCACGGTCGTGGCCGTAAACGAAGGGTGGAACTTTGTGGTTGTCGATATCGGGGACAAAAACGGTGTCACGCCCGAGACGCAACTGGCAGTGCAGCGCAAGGGTAAGGTGGTGGCCAATTTGAAGGTGACTGAAGTGCGCCCCAAGCATGTCAGTGCGGGCGTGGAATACGCCGAGGGAGGTCGCAGGGACAAGGTGCTGCTGGGTGACACCGTGGTGGTCGTTCCCAAGCTGGTGGAGCCGTCCGTGGCGGAATTCGGAAGCCCCAATGATTTGTTTGCGAGTCCCAACTCTGTTCCCTAGTAACAAGGCATGCATCTATCTTCACGGCTGTTGGCAATGTTTCTGGTGTTGGGCGGGGCGCTTGGGCTCGGGGGCTGTGCCACTGACTCGAGGACCGAGACGGACCAAGTGAGTGCGATTCCTTGGAACCGTCCTGCCAATTGGGAGGGCCGCGGTCCCTTGGGTGGAATGATGATGACGCAAGGACGGTAAACAAAAGGACGCCTGGGCTCAAAAGGACGCCTAAGCGCGCTGCTGGTTTCCGTCGATATGACTCAACCCGTCAAAATCGGACGGGCCGCTTTCCACCTCCCGCAGCCTTTCAGGATGCGAGAATTTCATGCAGGGATTTAAATATGAAGTATCTCACCTATCTGATCTTCGGGGCGCCCGGTTCCGGCAAGGGGACTCAAGGAAAGGTTCTCGGCAACATCCCCCGTTTTTTTCACTGCGCCTGCGGCGACGTCTTTCGTTCCCTCGACACGCGCACGCCTCTGGGGCAGGCGTTCATGGATTATTCAAGCAGGGGTATGCTGGTTCCGGACGACTTGACGGTCAAACTGTGGATGGCGGTCATTGGCGACATGGTGGGCATGCGTAAGTTCAAGCCGGATATCGATACGCTGATTTTGGACGGAATTCCGCGGAATGTGAAACAGGCGGAAATCATGAGGGACATCTTGGATGTCCGGAAAGTGTTTCACCTGAGCTGTCCGGACCAGGAGGCCCTGATCCACCGGTTGAAGAAGCGGGCACTCAAGGAAAACCGGTTTGATGACGCCAACGAAGAGACCATCCGGAGGCGGTTGGTGACCTACGAGGAAGAGTCCAAACCCGTTTTGGACTTCTATGGTCCCGAGAAGGTCCTGACCCTGGATGCCACACAGGCCCCGGTGAAGGTAACCTACGACATCTTGAGTTCGATCATCCGGACGATGGAATAGGGCCGATGCGTGTCGTGTTTGCTGGCACCGGAGAAATTGGGGCGCCCTCTTTGGAATGGCTTCTGAGATCGGCCCACACGGTGGCTGGGGTGCTGACGCAGCCTGACAAGCCTGTGGGTCGGCACCAGGTGCTGCAGGCTTCAGCAATCAAGCAGATTGCTTTGCGCGAGGGCCTGCCGGTCCTGCAACCGCAGAAGTTGCGTGAACCGGCGGAAGTGCGGGCGTTGGGCGAGTGGGAACCGGAGTTGCTGGTGGTCATGGCATACGGGCAGATTTTGCCTCTGTCGGTGCTGGAGCTTCCGACCCTTGCCTGCCTGAACCTGCATGCCTCACTCCTTCCCCGGCACCGCGGCGCGGCGCCGATCCAGGCTGCAATCGAGGCGGGAGACAAAGAGTCCGGCGTGACTGTGATGTACATGGCCGAGGGCTTGGACACGGGCGACATTCTTTTGGAACAGAGGGTGCGGTTGCGGCGACGGGAAACCGGAGGCAGCCTCCATGACAGGCTTGGATTGCTCGCTCCCACGGCTCTGCAGGCGGCTCTGGAACTGCTTGCTCAAGGCAACGCCCCGAGAGTGCCTCAGGACAATGCGCGAGCCACCTATGCACCCAAACTGAGCCGGGAGCACGGCCTGCTCCGCTGGGAGTCGCCTGGGGCGGTGGACCGTCGGGTGCGAGCGATGAACCCTTGGCCTGGTGCCTACACCGTCCTGCCGGGGGAGGGGGCGCGAAAGTTGAAGGTTTTTTCCACCATCCAGAGTCGGACACCCGCCGGGGACGCCGCCGGGGGTACCGTACTTGCCACCGAGCAGCGGGGCATTCTGGTTGCGGCGGGCGAGCGTTCGGTCTGGCTGACAGAGGTGCAGTTGGAGGGAAAGAGGCGCCTGCGGGCGGCGGAATTTTTGCGCGGCAACCCTCTTTCGGTGGGGATTGTGCTGGGCACTGCGGGGCTGCCTTGACCGTCTGCGTGGCGGGGGCATGATGAGGGCCTATGTCCTCGTCCTCCTTAACTCCGCTGGTTCCCGAAAAAGGGTGGCACGTCTTGCATCTGTTCTACCGGGTGGAACACGGGCAGTGGGCGATGCTCAATTCAGAAGAGCGGATCGCCGCAAAAACGCATCTCACCGAGTTGATCCAGGAGATCCGTGCGGTGGAGCACACTCAGTTGCTCGTCTTCAGCGTTGTTTCCCCGAAGGCCGACGTTGCCTTCATGTTGCTCACCCCGGATCTGCACATAGCCAACGCGTTTGAAAAGCGCCTCTCGTTGAGTCTCGGGCCCGATGTGCTCACTCCTGTCTACAGCTTCCTGTCCCTGACAGAGGAGAGCGAGTACGTTACATCCCCGGAGGAATACGCGCTCACCCTTGAGAAGGAGCAGGATTTGCGGGCAGGCTCGGCAGAGTTTGACAAGAGCATGGAGGAGTTCAAGGCGCGCATTGCCAAGTACGGCAAGGACAAGCTCTACCCGACGCTCCCCAACTGGGAGGTGTTTTGCTTCTATCCGATGAGCAAACGCCGCAACCCGGAACAAAACTGGTATGCCTTGTCCTTTGCGGAGCGCAAGGCCTTGATGGCGGGACACGGCCGTGTCGGGCGCCAATACCACGGCAAGATCCTCCAGCTCATTACGGGCAGCACGGGGTTGGATGATGCGGAATGGGGCGTCACCCTGTTTGCGCACGATACTTATTACATCAAGGACATTGTCTACAGGATGCGCTTCGACGAGGTCAGCGTGAAGTACGCGGAATTCGGCGACTTTTACATCGGACTGAGCGTGCCCCTGGACGAACTGTTCCGGCGCATCCTTCTCTAGCCTGCGTTTAT
>JBIKSY010000278.1:0-4950 GCA_044348365.1 Chthoniobacteraceae bacterium | reverse complement strand
CATGGCGTCGGTGATCGTCTCCGGCTGTTCAAAGATCTCCTTGAGCATGAAGTGCGGATAATCGCCCTTCTCGACGTCCCTTTCCTGAAAGTCCACCGAACTGATTTCGTACCCGCTCAGCCCGCCGGGGAGCGAGGTGATCTCAAAACCGTCAGCGTGAATCGTGGCGATGTCGAAATCCTTCAGGTAGACGACCTCCCGCGTGCGGTTGACGATCGCGCCGACGTCGCTCGCGAGGAAGTGTTCCCCCTTTCCGATGCCGAGCACCAGAGGGCTGCCACGCCGCGCCCCCACCACCACCCCGGGCGCGTCCCTGTGCATCACCGCAATCCCGTAGGTGCCCACCACCTGCCGGAGCGCCGCCCGGACCGCCTCCAGCAAGCGCGCGACCGGAGTTTCCGCGGACTGGGAGCCTGCGTCGTCGTAGTGTTTGCCAACCAGGTGCGCCAGCACCTCCGTGTCGGTCTGGGACAAAAACTGGTGGCCCTCCTTCCGCAGGGCCTCGCGTAGGGGGCCGTGGTTTTCAATCACCCCGTTGTGGACGAGGGCCAGGCCCCCCGAACGGTCCAGATGCGGATGCGCGTTCTGGTCGGTGACCGAGCCGTGGGTGGCCCAGCGGGTGTGGGAGATTCCGACGTGGCCGGGAGCCGGCTCTTTGAGAAGCAACTCCGCCAGGTTGGCGATGCGGCCGATGCGCTTGCGCACGGTCAGCGCACCCGCGTCCAGAATGGCGACTCCCGCGCTGTCGTAGCCGCGGTACTCCAAACGGCGCAGCCCGTCCAAAAGCAGAGGGGTCGCCTGTTGTTTGCCAACGTATCCAACAATTCCGCACATAGGCGTCAAATGTAGGCACGGGTCCGGGGTTCGTAAACCTGAGATCCGCCCGGCCGGGCCCTCCGGAATCGTGGGTTGGACAACGCCCCTTCAAATCGCACGCGGTTCGCGGACTGGCAACAGACAAGGGCCCCACGGGTGCCTGCACCGGGCCTGATATAAGTTGTCATGAATATCCTGCGCAACTAGCGTTCCTGCGCAGCTTTCCCGAGTTTAGTTAAGGGAACCGCCGAAAATTCTTATGCCGTCGCCTAACAAGGCTTACCGCCTCGTCCGCTAAAGCCAGCCTTTGTAGCAAACATTTCGAATCCCGATGAAATCACTCCGCCTTCCGCTTCTGCTGTGCTCCGCCCTGGGCTTTTGGGCGCCCTGTGCGTTCTCTGAGACTTCGACCGTCCCCACGTTACTCAGTTACCAGGGGCTTTTGTCAGACAGCGCCGGCAACCTCATCGGTGCGGCGGCGCCCGTGAACCGGACCGTCCAGTTCCGGTTGTACAACGTGAGCACCGGCGGAACGCCCATCTGGGCGGAGTCCCAGGTGGTGACCATCTCCGCGGGAGAATTCAGCGTGCTCATCGGTAACGGTTCGGGCATCGCAGGGCTCACCGGCCCCAGCGCGCCAGCCGCCCAGCCCTTTCTCTCCCTCGCTGATGCGGTGAACGCCTCGCCCTCGGCCGCCATTTTTGTGGGCCTTACCGTGGACGATGCAAATGCCGCCACCACGGATGTGGAGGTGTCGCCCCGCCAGCAGTTGGTCTCCGGGATGTTTGCGCTCCGCGCGAGGGTAGCCGAAACCGTGGCCACCGGGGCCATCACTTCCGGGATGATCGCGGACTCCCAGGTTTCAACCAACGCACTCCAGACGAGCGCAGTCACCACCGTGAAGCTGGCCGACTCAGCCATCACTTCCGCCAAGATCGCCGACGGTGCCGTTCTTGCGGTGGATCTGGCCTCCGCCGCCGTGACGGCCAGCAAGATCGATACGAACTCGGTCGGCCTCTGGAGCGTCAACGGCGCAAACATCCACCGCCCAGCGGGGAACGTGGGGATTGGAACGACCGCTCCCGGCTACCCGCTGAGTTTTCCACCTCAGCTTGGCGACAAGGTTTCGCTATGGGGGGGCGAGTCGGGAAACCATCTGGGCTTCGGCATCCAACCGAATGCCCTCCAGATTTTTGGTGCCAATGTGAACGATGACGTGGTCATGGGGTATGGCTCCTCCTACGCACTGACCGAGGTAATGCGGGTCAAAGGCAACGGAAGCGTGGGGATCGGCACGAGCACCCCGGCCTATCCGTTGAGCTTTCCAAACACGCTGGGCGACAAGATCACGCTGTGGGGACAGTCGGGAAACCACTACGGCTTCGGAATTCAGGGCGGCTTGCTCCAGATTTTCACAGATTCAACCGGTTCAGATGTGGCTTTCGGAAACGGGACTTCCTACAGCATGAATGAAACGATGCGGATCAAGGGCAACGGGCGGTTGGGGATCGGTACGAACAACCCACAGGGCGGGCTGCACGTGTACGAGCCCAGCGGCACCAGTGGCGGCCCAACGGCCGGTTCCCTTACGCTCGAACATGGGGACAATTACGGGGCCAGCAGCATCATCTTCCCGAGCCGCGCAAATTACGGAAGCGACTTCGGCTATATCCAGTATTTGGACCACCGTAATTATCGCCAAGCTGGTGAGTCCGCCCGTCTGATCATCGGCACAAGCAACGATGGCGACGACCATATTTGCTTAATCCCTGCGGGGTTCGTGGGCATCAGAACCTACGATCCCATCGCGCCCCTCCATGTGGCCGCATCCGCCACCTTTAACTTGGGCGGTTACGGATATTTGGCCGGTGGCGGTCGCCAAGGCGGCTTTGGTTCCACCAACGCTGACTACTCCATCTATGCCAACGGCCGAATCGCCTGCCCCGAATTCAACGCCTTCTCGGACAGGCGTCTCAAAAAGGAAATCACCCCGATCTCGGGCACCGACGCAATGCGGTTTGTGCGTGCAGTCCCAGCCGTCAGCTTCCGCTGGAAGACGGGAGGTGAAACGGGCCTCAAATACGGTTACATCGCACAGGACGTTGCCAAGATGGGGATGGAAAACCTGGTTGGACTCATTCCGGATCCTGAGTTGGAGGAGGAAGTGGATGAAAACCTGTTCGTCTCCCCCAAGGGTGCGCGGTTGTCCCTGAACTACACCAGCTTCATCCCCCTGCTCTCAGCCGCAGTGGGTGATTTGGACGACCGCGCCGAGACGGCTGCGGCGGAACTCAAGGCGGCTCTGGCCAAAAAGGACGCTCAGATCGGGGCGTTGGAAGCCAGAATCGCGGCCCTTGAAAAACTCATGGGCGCCTCTAAATAGGCATCTGGAGGAATATCAGGATGAAGCGCTCTCTCTCTTGCGGTCTTGCGCTGCTCTTGAAGCGGCAGTCCGGTCTGCTTGTACTTGCACTTGTATTGCTGGGATCGAGCTTCGCGTCCGCCCAGTTCGAGGTGAAGAGCGGCGTCCGCAACCGGCTCAGCCAGAGGGTCCCGGCTCCCAATCCCCAGGGTCTGCCCCCTGCGGGCGTCAACGTGGCGCCGGCCGGCCCTCCCGCAATCACGCCCCAGTATGCCAACGTGGTGGAGGCAGCAGGTTCCAGCGGCCTCCTTTCTGGCGGTTCACTCGGCGCCTATCCCGGCAGCGTGAACGCCTTGAGCGGCACCACCGGCGGGGTCGTCCTCAGGCGTTCCAGTGCGGGCACTACCTTCGCTTTCGGCGTACCCCGGTATTTTCTGGGAAGCGTGATCACTCCGCCGACCGCCATTTTAAACTCCAACGGAGCGATGCGCTCCGTGGATGCCCCCGGTTTCTGGCGGGCCAAGCCCCTGCTCCCCGGGGAGGTCGTCAACAATCCCAGCGGCACAGCGCCCACGGACTACCGCGACGGCAGCCCGGCGCTTCTCGCGAGTCTCCCCACGGGTATCCTCACCTCTTATTACTACAGCCCGCATGCGGGCCGCGTGTTCGCCAACACGCCCGGACTGGTGTCGGTAACTTGGGTTTCCAGCGTCCCGGATCCGGACACCAACGTCTACGTTTTCTACAAGGAAACCTTTTCAGTTTCGAGCGCCTCGACCACGCCCGTGCGCAACATCTACTGGACTGAAAGAAGCTACACCGGCCCGCAGGTCACCATTCCGACCGGACAAATCGAGCGGGTCAACCCGGTCTTCAGCAACTTCTTTCCGGAGAAGGTCCCCACAGAAGTCATTCTGGCTGGGGACTCGTCCCGCCCCACCAACTCGACCACCCAGACCCAGGCGCTCGCGGACCAGACCCAGATTGTCCGCACGCTTTGGTATGAGAAACTCAACGGCACCGGCGCCCTGCACGCCTACAACGTCACCGGGCGTATTCTTCTGGAATACCTCGGTCTCGAGCGGGGGGATGGCACACACGAATTCCTCGGTTTGGACATCATCAACGTGGAGCGCTCGCTCCCACCCACGGTGCACAGCATCGAACTGGGCTCCGAGATCCTTCCCTTTGACGGTTCGCTCGTGGACACCGACGCCGGTCTGGTGGCCGCGCCCGTGGGAACCGCCAGCGGTTCGGGGCAGGTCGGGTATTACGGGATCGCCCCGCGCGCCGATGGGTCGCTTGTGTATTACGCGGAGCGGACCAACGATATCGCAGAGCGGGTGGCCTTTTACTGGCTGGACCAGCTGCCCATCGGGATCCCAGGCGGCAGAGCGGTGACTTCCACGATTAACTGGCCGAAGCATCTCAATCAGTACACGCTTGCATGGCCAAGCAGTGTTTCCAAGTACGTCCAGTACACGGTGGACAATCCGGGTAGCTCCGTCCAGTCGGGCACCGGACTTCAGTTTCAGGGAGGTAACCTGCCGCAGCTTGTTTTTCAGGATTCGCCCGAGGGAGACATGGCGTTGGATTCGCTTACCCAGCGTTTGATCGTCAACTTTACGGGAGAGTCCGACCGGTTGAACCGTACGTTGTTGAAGTTCACCGGTACCAACGGGGCACTCTGGTATGTGCCGCTCATGACGCAGGGGGCAGACCGGGCCTCCTACCTGGAAGGGGACGGGGAGGCACCAGCAGCCGGAACAGTT
>JBIKSY010000277.1:0-4997 GCA_044348365.1 Chthoniobacteraceae bacterium | reverse complement strand
CCGCCTCCAAACCTGCATCGTCCTCTCCTTCCTCAGCCAAACCGGTGACACCCAAAGCGGCCAAGGCCGCCAAGGAGGCAACCCCGCCAAAAGCAGCCAAAGCTGCCGCAGCGTCCGCAAAACAGGTTCCTCCCCGAGCCACCTCCATGCCCAAATCCCAGTCCAAACCGGCCCAATCTAAACCCGCCGGCGAGCAGAAAAGCTCGCCCAAGGCCAAGGCCCCCACAGCCCCCTCACCTTCCAATTCCAAGCCGGCAGCCCCAGTTACCGGAAAAGCCGCGCCCAAGGCGGCAGCCGCGCCGGCGAAGACCGCGCCGGCGAAGACCGCTCCAGCAAAGACCGCTCCAGCAAAGACCGCTCCAGCAAAGACCCCCGCGTCCAAGGCCGCAGTTCCTGTTTCTACCAATGGGGCTGCTTCCTCCAAAGCTACCCCTGCGAAGGCGCCGGCCCCCGCCAAGGCCTCCGTGCAACCTGCAATTGCAGCGCCAACCGCGGCCGTCAAAAAGGCCCCCGCAAAAACGCCGGCTAAAACGCCGACAAAGACGGATCAGGCGCAGCCCTCAACGGCTGCCCATCTGAGCGCAGAGTTCGACATGACCGAGAAGCTCCGGGAGCTGATCCGACTTGCCAAGGAACAGGGCTACCTGACCTTTGACGACCTTAACGAGGCGCTACCCGACTCCCTGAACGATCCAGAGGAGATGGATGCGATCATGAAACGCCTCCGGGACATGGAGATCGAAGTCATCGAGGCATCTGATGTCGACAGACTCAAGGACGGCAAAAAGGACACCGACGACGACGAGGAGGACAAGACCGCCGACCAGCGCGCCGACATCTTGGACGACCCCGTCAGGATGTATCTCAAACAAATGGGCCAGGTCCCACTGTTGACCCGCGAGCAGGAGGTGGAAATCTCTAAGCGCATCGAAGATGCGGAGCTCAACGTACTCAAACACATCAACAAGTACGGTTTTGTCGTAAACCTCTATCTGGACCTCGCGGAAAAATTACTGGAAGGCAAGGAACGGTTTGACCGGGTCATACAGGACAAAAAAATCGAAAGCAGGGAGCGCTACATGAAGCTGCTCCCCAAAATGATTTCTTCCCTTCAGGAGGCAGACCAGGAAGTCGACGTACTCTTCCGAGACTATTTGAAGGAAGGGGATGCAGACCCGAATTCCAAGGCCGTTCAGGAATTCAAGAAGGCCCACACGGCAATCCAGAAGCAGTATCCAAAGTTCTTCTTTAAGCAAAAGGTCACCGAGGAATTTGTCCAAGTGGCGGATGAAACCGTCAAATTGGTGGGTAAGCTTCGCGACGATGCCGCCCGAGGCAACAAGGATGCAGCAGCCAAACTGCAGGAGCAACAAGCCGTCTGCTGGATGACGACCAACGAGTTCCTCACCGACCATCAGGAATTGCGCAAGTGGCTTAGAAAAGCCCTCAAGGCTAAGACCGAAATGGTCGAGGCCAACCTGCGCCTCGTGATTTCCATCGCTAAAAAGTACACCAACCGCGGACTCTCCTTTCTCGACCTCATCCAAGAGGGAAACATGGGACTGATGAAGGCGGTGGAAAAATTCGAGTACCGCAGAGGTTACAAGTTTTCCACCTATGCCACCTGGTGGATCCGGCAGGCCATCACCCGCTCGATAGCCGACCAAGCCCGGACCATCCGGATTCCGGTGCACATGATTGAGACCATCAACAAGCTGATGCGCGTGCAGAAGCAGTTGGTGCAGGACTTCGGCAGGGAACCCACCCCGGACGAGGTTGCCGAGGAAATCAACCTTCCCGTCGAACGCGTTCGTGCCGTACTCAAGATGGCACAGCAACCAATTTCCCTGCAGTCCCCGGTGGGCGAAAGCGACGACACAAGCTTCGGCGATTTCATCCCGGACACCTCCGCTGAGGATCCTTCTGATGTAACGGCCATCGCCTTGTTGAAGGAAAAAATCCGCGATGTGCTGGAGTCCCTCACAGAGCGCGAACGCCAAGTGCTGGAGCAACGGTTCGGTCTGGTGGACGGGTACAGCCGTACTCTTGAAGAGGTGGGCCGCCAGTTTCGGGTCACCCGCGAGCGTATCCGCCAGATTGAGGCCAAAGCCCTGCGGAAAATGCGCCATCCGACCCGGATTCGGCAATTGGAGGGCTTCCTCGACGCCTCCGAGATGTAGAACCTAGTCCCAACCAAATCGCCGGGTGTTTGCATCCGACATTTTCTGCTTTTTCGAACACGGGCGCAACCAACGCCCGTGTTTGGTGTTTAACCGAGTGTGAGGCCATTCTCCCACCATCCTCAAGCCCCCCTTCCCCTCCCAGACAAGGAAATGGAGCACCTGCCCGCACAGACGCCAGAGGAGCGCTTGGTGCAGCGCGAGTCCACGGATCCTGAACTGGACGCATTGCTCGGCCGCATTGAGCCAACTTTCTTGGCAGCAGGCTTCGCCGAACGCGTAATCCAAGCTCTCCAACCGAAAGAGGTGTCCAGTGGGACAGCCAAAGCCTCCGCAACAAGCCCTGCGGGAAGGTTCAGGACACTGTGGATTGCCGCCTCTGTGGGGTGCTGTTTTGGTTTGGCTTGGTGGAGTGTTTCTTCACCGGAGACCCGACCAAGACTGACCCCCGCCGGCGCCGCCATCGCACCGAGCGAGGAGGAGCTTTTACTCAAGGCGCTTGCCACGCTGGAAATCAACTCCGGCGACCTCTCTCTGGTGGCACAACTCGGGGACGCCCTGGAAGCTGAACTCACCGAACGGACCTCATGGCTGGAAAAGGAACAACAGTAGCGCTCGCGCTCCGGTGGATCGACGTCCGCGTCCTCGCCTCAGCGGCCCTCCTAAGCATTTCACTCGCTCCCACCCGGACCCAAGCGAAACCGGAGGAAGAGAGAATCGAAGCAGCTCTCCCGCTAGAGCGCAAACAGCAGGATCCCCTGCTCCAACTCATCAGGAGCCTTACGCCAGAGCAGAAATCCAAGCTGATGGAGAGCATCAAGACCTGGCAACAGCTGGGTCCGGAACTCAAAGCGTCACTTCGGGCAAGAGACAAAGCGATCCGCAAGACCCTCAATGAGGAACTGCAAGCAGCGCTCGAAGGCTCCTCTTTTACAAAGGAGCAGCGCGACCTCTTTGAAAAACGCTACCGGGAGGAGCGAAAAAAACTCGAGAGCTCGTTGCGTGCCGAATTTGAAGCACGCCGAAAGGGTTCCTTGGATGAGTTGGTAAACTCGCTCAAGAAATCGGTGCTCCAGGGCGAGATTCAATAGGGACAAAGGGCTTGAGGTGCGCTCTTTCGCCCCTGGGTTCGTTGACGCTAGGGTCCGCGAAAACCCAGAAGTGTGACTTGGTGACGTGGGCTGCTTGAATGACAGCACTGCGTTAAAAAACAAAAACCGCCGCCGGGAGAACCCGACGGCAGTTTTCAAAGACACAAGGCCCTGAGGGCCGAAGCCGTCTATTCTGTGTAGGACGCCTGCGCGCCCTTCAGGTTGCGCTTGGCGAGCCAGGGCATCATGGAGCGCAGCTTCGCACCGGTCTTTTCGATCGGATGCTTTTCGCCATCAGCCAAGAGTTGGTTGTACGTCTTGTAGCCGCCTTCGTACTCCTTGACCCAGCCTTTGGCAAACTTGCCCGACTGGATGTCCTTGAGAACCGCCTTCATTCTCTTTTTGGTGCCGGCATCGATGATCTTGGGGCCGACAGTGACATCTCCCCACTTGGCAGTCTCGGAGATGGAGAAACGCATGCCCGCGATCCCGGCTTCGTTCATCAGATCCACGATCAGCTTGAGCTCATGGAGGCACTCAAAATAGGCCATTTCAGGAGAGTATCCGGCTTCCACCAAGGTCTCAAAACCCGCCTGGACCAGGGCGGTTGTTCCACCGCAGAGAACGGCCTGTTCACCGAAGAGGTCGGTTTCAGTTTCTTCCTTGAAAGAAGTCTCCAGGACCCCTGCACGGGTTCCACCAATCCCCTTTGCCCAAGCCAGCGCGATCTTTTTGGCCTTTTTGCTGGGGTTCTGGTCGACAGCGATGAGGGTGGGCACGCCCTTGCCCTCCGTGTACTGGCGGCGAACAATGTGACCGGGACCCTTGGGGGCAACCAGGATGACGTCGACATCGGCAGGGGGCACGATGGTTTTGTAGTGAATCGAGAACCCGTGGCTGAAGAGTAGGGTCTTGCCTTTCTTCAGATTGGGCTCGATGTCCTTGACGTAAGCCGCGGGTTGCTTTGTGTCGGGGAGCGCAACAAAAATCACGTCGGCACGGCGTACAGCTTCCGCGGTGTCAAACACTTCGAATCCCCGGTCTGCAGCAACCTTGCGGGATTTGCTGGTCGGGTAGAGGCCAATGATGACCTTTACGCCAGATTCCTTTAAGTTCAGAGCGTGAGCATGGCCCTGGGAGCCGAAACCGAGAACCGCTACGGTCTTGCCTTTAAAGATTCCAAGGTCAGCGTCTTTGTCAGTGTAAATTTTAACAGCCATTGCTTTGGGGTGTGTGTGGTTTTGTGTCTAACAGAAGGCTGAACGAAGACCGCCCAGCAGGTTGAGTTCTCAGAAAAACTAATCGAGTAGAGATCGGAAGGGAGGCAATTCGAACCAGGCGGCCGCATTATACCGCCGACCGTGGCAACCCTTCCGGTGGGCCAACGGCGGACAGAATTGCCCAAGGGTTGCCTACTCGTCGCGGCGCGCCAGCGCGATCTTTCCCGTGCGCGTGAGGTCCGAGATGCCAAACGGTTCCATCAGAAAGATAAACTTGCTGATCTTGCTCTCGTCTCCGGTAACCTCGATGGAGATGTTGTTCCTTTGGACGTCAATGATCTTGGCCCGGAAGATGTCGCACAACTGCATCACCTCGGCTCGGGTCTGCGGGTTTACAGAAACCCGCAGCAGAACCAGTTCACGGTCCACGCTCTGGCCCTCATTAAAATCCTGTAATTCGATGACATCCACCAATTTCCTCAACTGTTTGGTGACTTGATCCAAGA
>JBIKSY010000451.1:0-5014 GCA_044348365.1 Chthoniobacteraceae bacterium | reverse complement strand
GCTCACGAGCAGCCAGATTGTGGCGCTGACCACGGCGCAGGTCGGGGTGCTGAGCGTAAAACAGGTGGAGGCGTTGACGACAGGGCAGGCCGTTGTATTGACGACCTTGCAACTGCGAGCGCTTACGAGCGGCCAGTTGGCCGCGCTGGAGACAACGGATCTGCAGGCGCTAACCACGGTGCAGTTGGGCGGCTTGAGCACTGTTCAGGTGGCGTTCCTCGCCGAGGAGCAGGTGGGGGCGCTGACGACCTTGCAGGCGCAGGGGCTTTTGACGACCCAGTTGCAGGCGCTGACAACGGAGCAACTGCGTGCGCTGGAGACGGCGGATTTGCAGGTGCTGAGCACGGCGCAGGTGGCAGCGGTGACAACCCTCGGGGTGCAGGCGCTCACGACGGTGCAACTGGGGGCGTTGACCTCGGTGCAGGTGGCCGCGCTGACGACGCTGCAGGTTTCCGCGCTGCTTGAGAGACAAATTTCGGGGCTGAGCACGGCGCAGGCCTTCAGCCTGACGACGGTACAACTGGGTGCGCTGAGCAGTCTGCAGGCCAGGGCACTGGAAACGCAGGACTTGGTGGTGCTTACCAGCGCACAGGCTGTGGCCCTGGGCACGGCCAATCTACAGGCGCTCACGACGGCGCAGGTTTCTGCGCTGCTGACGACCCAGATAGCGGCGCTGACGACGGCGCAGGTGACCGTTTTGTTGACGACCCAGGTTGCGGCGCTGACGACAGCGCAGGTGGCTGCACTATCCACCGGGCAGGTCATTGCACTGACCACCGCACAGGTGAGAGCTATTGAAACGAGGGATCTCCAAGTCCTGAGCACGAGCCAGTTGGTTGCGCTTGAGATTCAGGATTTGCAGGCGCTTTCAACCCTGCAGATCCAGTCGTTGTCGACGACTGCTCTGGCCGCGATCACCACGGTACAGTTGCAGGCATTGACCACACTCCAGGTGTCCTCCTTGACGACCTCTCAGGTTGCCAATCTTAGTACGACCTCCCTCGGAAATCTGCTGAGCACGCAGCTGCAGAGTTTGACTGCCGCGCAGATTGGTGCGTTGACGACGCTTGAAATTGTGGCGCTCAGCACGGTGCAGGTTCCCGTGCTGACGACACTGCAGATTGCCAGCTTGAGCACGGGGCAGGTGACCGCGTTTGAAACACGCGATCTACAGGCGTTGACAAGCGACCAGATGCCGGCCTTCACCACGGGTGTAATCGCGGCTCTCACGACCGTGCAGATTCCCCTGCTGAGTACGAGCGCCTTCGCAGCTCTGCGGTCGGCGCAGCTCACGGTGCTGACGACAGCGCAAATGGTGGCCATCTCAACGGTGGAACTGCGCGTATTGAGCACCGTCCAGTTGAAGCAGTTCACTTCCACGCAGGTGGCGGTGCTGACATCGACCCAGCAGATGGGACTATTGGCGGACCAGTACAACGCCCTCTACGTCCCCTAGGCGTTGACCTGCCTTGAGTCAGTGTTAGGCTCTACTGGACAGAGTCTCTGCCTTTGGGCGGGGACTCTCCTCTAGCAGTACCACCCATGCTTCCTTACCACTCGGCCCTTCGGGCGTTCGTTGTAGTGGCTACGCACTACCAGAAGAGCATTCCTCAGGATGCACTGTCGTTGTGCGAGGAGGCCGACTCAGACGGGTCTCTGTTGAAGCTTCTGAGGCATGTGGATCTGGATGCCAAGCATCTCTACTGCGCGTCAGCCAACGAACTAAGCCGGATGGGGGAGGCGTTTCCGGTGTTGGTCCGGAAGAAAAACGCCTGCTGGTGGATTGTGGTTGGACTTGTGGGCCCGGCGGTGGCTGCCCGTAGGGCCTTCGTTCTTGATTTGGAAAACGAGGCTGCCGGGGTGGTCGAGATGGAGTTTGAGGCGTTGCAGGAGGATTGGGGCGGGCTTCTTGTCCTGTGCGGGCCGAGGAAACCGGATTCCGGGCTGAACGTGCCTTTCGGATTCCAGTGGTTTCTCAATGAGATTCTCAAGTACCGGACTCATTTTAGAGACATCGCCCTGGCCGCGCTCGTTGGCAGTGTGTTGTCCTTTGTCACGCCCCTGCTTTTTAGCATCCTGATTGACCGGGTCATTCCTCATCGGACCTACCAGACACTCGGGGTGGTTGCGGTTATTTTTGTTCTCACAGCGCTCTTCGAGGCGCTCTTCCAGTATCTGAAGCAGAGTCTGACGCTTCTGACGACCAACCGGATTGACGCGACCCTGTCGTCGCGCGTGTTTGAAAAGCTGCTCACGTTGCCGATGAGCTTCTTCGATACCGTGCCCGCTGGGGTGGTTTTCCGCTACTTGCAGCAAACCTCCCAGGTCCGTCACTTTTTGACCGGCCGGCTGTTTGTGATGTTGCTGGACATGATTTCGATGCCGATTCTGATTTTGCTGCTTTTGAGCTACAGTTGGCAGCTGACCGGTGTGGTGGTGGCCTTCACCGTGATGATTGCCGGTGTCATTGCCTTTTTGCTGCCGCTTTTCAGGGTACGCCTCAACGAGCTTTACACTGCCGAGGGAAACAGGCAGGCGCATTCCATTGAGACGCTGCACGGGATCCGGACGGTGAAGTCGCTTTGTCTGGAACCTGCAAAGCGGAGTGCCTGGGACGAGAAGGTGGTGTCGGCCGTTAGAAAAGCCGGTGGGGTGGCGCAGTTTGGAATCATGGGAAGTACCATTACCTCCTTTTTGGAGAAGGCCATGCAGCTTTCCGTTTTGAGTTTCGGGGCGATGCTGGTGTTCAACGACCAGATTAGTTTGGGGGCGTTGATTGCTTTTAACATGCTCTCCAACCGTGTCAGCGGCCCGCTCATCCAGATGGTCGGGCTCATCAACGAGTACCAGGAGACCGCCCTGTCGGTAACCATGCTCGGCAACGTGATGAACCATCCGCCCGAGCGGGATCCGAACTTCCGAGGGACCAAGCCGGTGGTGTCCGGGAGGTTGGACTTCGACAGAGTGTCCTTTGTGTATCCCGGGGCCGCGCGGCCCGCATTGGACAAGATTGAACTGACCGTGGAGCAGGGGGAGGTCATCGGAGTGGTGGGCCGCTCGGGTTCGGGTAAAACCACCCTGACCCGCCTCATTCAGGGTATTCAAATTCCCACGGAAGGCATCATCAAGCTCGACGGCGTGGACTTGCGCCAGATCGACCTGGCGCACGTGCGGCGGAACATTGGAATCGTGCTGCAGGAAAGCTTTCTGTTCCGGGGGACCATCCGCGAGAACATCGCCGTATCGAATCCACATGCGCGCACCGAAGAGATTGTCTCGGCCGCGCGGCTTGCGGGAGCGGAGGAGTTTATTGACCAACTTCCTATGGCCTATGACTCGATGCTCGAGGAGGGAGCGACGAACCTTTCTGGCGGCCAGCGCCAGCGCATTGCCATCGCACGAGCCTTGCTTCCGCAGCCAAGGCTTCTGATTTTTGACGAGGCCACAAGTGCGCTTGATCCGGAGAGCGAGGCGATCATCCAGCAAAACCTGTCCGACATCGCCCGGGGTCGCAGCATGATCATTGTTTCCCACCGGCTTTCCTCTTTGGTGAATTCCGACAGGATCATGGTGTTGGACAAGGGCGTCATAGCCGACTTTGCGCCGCATTCGGTACTGCTCCAGAGGTGCGAGATTTACACCCGTCTGTGGGACCAGCAGACCCGCGACATCACGAAATGAAAGTGCACAGGCTGCTCCGAGGTTCTCCCAGGCGGCGGTGGATGTTAAAAATCCGCAGCCGGATTCTCCGCGCATTCCGTCCGGATGGAGAGGTGCTGGTTTTTGCACGGCGTCAGGTGGGAAAGATTTTGGGGCCGGTGGCGGATCATCCCTGGTTGAAGGCCGACTGGTTGCTGCAGAAACTGCCGGCTGCCGTCCGGGAGCGAATTCCGCCGTTTCTTGAGCTGCCGCCCCTGGAGCCGGAGGGGACGATTTTGCCTGAGGCGCTTACCTATCAGGGGGCCCTGACTCATTTATTGCAGGAACCGTTGCCCCCGGGATTGCGAGGGACAATCCGGTGGTGCGGAGCGTTGGTGGGGCTGGCGCTTTTGATTTCGATCCTCTTTAAGGTGGACGTGGTGGTGGCGGGGCAGGGCAAGCTGACCTACGATGGCCCCCCGATTGTGCTACAGCCTTTTGAGCGGGCGGTGCTGCGCAGTCTGCTGGTGAAGCCGGGGGACACCGTGGCCAAGGGGCAGGTGTTGGCGACGCTGGACCCCACTTTTTCGCAGGCGGATTTGAGTGCGCTGGAGTCGCGCTCACGAATGATTCGCTCGCTGCTCAAGCGGTTGGAATGTGAATCTACAGGGGTGTCCTACAAGCCCGACGCGGAGGACGCGGACGCGGGACTGCTGCAATTAGAGATCCACAAACAACGGCTTGCGGAGTACGCCTCGCGCACGCGCGCCTTTGATGAGACGTTGGGGGAAACCGAGTCCGGCATCTCCCGGGTGCAGGGAGACATCAGGAACTTCGAGGAGCAGCTCCAAATTTCCAGACAGATGGAGGAGATGCAGGAGAAACTCTATAAGTTTAAGACAAACTCGCAGTTGGAATATCTGGCTGCGCGCGGGGGACGGCTCCGAGCGGAGCGGGAGTTTCAGGAGGCCACCGAGCGGTTGGTGGAGTTGCGCCACCGTTCGCAAACGGTGCAGGCGCAGAGGGACGGTTTTTTACAGGAGTGGCGGCGGACGCTTTTTGAGGAGTTGAACCGGCAAAGGGCGGAACAGGCACAGCTGGATTCGAGCCGGACCAAGCTGGAACGGGTCAACAACCTGATTGTGATTTCAGCTCCGGAGGATGGCGTGGTGTTGGACATTGCCAACCGGTCCGTGGGGTCCGTGCTGCGCGAAGCCGAGCCGCTGGTGATTCTCATTCCGACCACGGTTCCCTTGATTTCCGAGATTCAGCTTGGCTCCTCGTCGGTCGGGGAGGCGGCTGTTGGTGATCCGGTGCTGATTAAAATCGACGCCTATCCCTTTCAGCGCTACGGCGGACTCAAGGGCCGGATCCG
>JBIKSY010000275.1:0-5024 GCA_044348365.1 Chthoniobacteraceae bacterium | reverse complement strand
ACCGCAGATGTGCGGGACAGCCTCAGCGCCCTGTTTGCGGCGTATTACGCGCTGGCGCAAAGCCATCGCAACGTCGACCTCGCGCAAAAGGTGCAGGATGCGGAAAACGAGAAACTCAAACAGGGCGCATCCGACCTGCTTGCCCTGCAGATCCGCGAACAAGCGACCTTCGATGCGAAGGTCCTGGAGGTCGAAGCGCTTGCCGACTATTTCCGCGCGGAGGCCAACTACCGCGCGGCCACGGCGGCGGACGCCGCAATCAAGAAGGCACCATAAACCGGTGGTGCCTGGGCGGATAAGTCGGCGCCCCCGACGGTGCGCTCTCGGGTCGCTCGTCTTTCGCTATTGCAAAACAGTTGCGTTAACTGCGCGCTTTCAGTAAATCGGGTGTCCGATGAAATCCGCACCTCACTTCGCTCTCTCCGGAGGGGCCCTGCTCGCCCTCTGCGCCTCGCTGCCCGCGCCCGCGGCCTTTGCCGAGGAACTGGCCGCTTCCAGCGCCGCCGTCCAAATGGAAACGGTGGTCATCACGGCCGGCCCGCTGCAGCGCTCGCTTTTTGAGCAAACCCAACCGGTGAACATTGTCGAAGGGCAGGAGCTCCGGCTGCGGCTCCAGCCAACGCTTGGAGAAACCCTGAGCCAGCAGGCGGGGGTCTCGTCCTCCTACTACGGACCGGTGGCGAGCCGGCCGGTCATCCGGGGCTTGAGCGAGGATCGGGTCCAGCTGCTCTCCAACGGCAGCCCCAACATCGACGTCTCCAACCTGAGTGCCGACCATGCCGTCGCTCTGGACCCCCTGACCATCGAAAAGGTCGAGGTCATCCGCGGGCCCGCCACGCTGCTGTACGGGCCCCAAAGCATCGGAGGGGTGGTCAACGTCACCGACAGCCGCATCGCCAGCAAACCTCTGGAGCTTAACGGCCTCGGCCAGCCCATCCGCGGCGCAGTGGAAGGCCGCTACAACTCGGCCGACAACAGCGGCTCCGGCTCGGGCCTCGTCAAGTTTGGGCTGGGGCCGATGGTGTTTCATCTGGACGGCTTCCGGCGCAGCTCCACCGACCTCCGGATTCCGGGCGACACACATACCGCCGATGCCAAATCGAAACCGGAGGCTGTCTGGGTGCGCAAACGCCTCCCCAACAGCGCCTCCTCCAGTGACGGCGGCGCCCTCGGGGCCTCCACGGTCTGGGACGACGGATTTTTCGGGCTTTCCTACTCGGGCTTCAACACCAGCTACGGAGCGGTCCTCGAAAAAGACGTGCTCATCGACATGCGGCAGCGCCGTTGGGACTCCAGGGGCGCCTTCCGCAACCCGTTTGCAGGGGTCAAAGCCATCGAGTTCAAACTCTCAGCCACCGAGTACCGGCACCGCGAACTGAAGGACTCGGTCGCCGAAAATGATTTTCAATCCACCGGCTACACAGGCCGGCTGGAGCTGAGCCACGAGAAGTTGGGGCCGCTCGAGGGCGCCTTTGGTTACCAGGGCCAGATCGTCAATCTGGAGTCCTCCGGTGCAGACCTCGAGCACCTGCTGCTGCCGCCGGTCCGCTCCCGGACCCACTCTTTTTTCGTGCTGGAGGAACTCAAGACCGGGCCGCTCACCTACCAGTTCGGAGGAAGGGTCGACATGGCGGGACACGAAACGGACCCGGTTGCCGGCAGCTCGTTTCTGGAGTCCCAGTCCAAACAATACGCGGCATGGAGCACCTCTGCTGGAGTGGTTTATGAGTTCGTCAAAAACTACGCTCTGGCGTTCAACGCCGCCCTCACCCAGCGGCCTCCCACCGGGGCCGAGCTCTTCTCCAACGGGGACCACCACGCCACCGGTACCTTCGAAAAAGGCGACCCCAACCTTGGTCTCGAACGCGCCCTGAGTCTGGACCTGTCCCTCCGCAAAAAGGCGGGCCGCGTCACCGCCAGCACCAGTATCTTCTTTAACCGCTTCTCCAATTACATCGGCCTTTTCCCTACCCCTCCTGGTGACGAGCATGCGGACGATCATGCAGATGAGCATGAAGAACTGCGGAAATACGAATATCGCACCACCCGCGCACAGTTCTGGGGCGCCGAAGCGGAGGTCGTCTTCCACCTGCTCGAGCGCCACTCCCATTCTGAAAAGGGCGACCCGAAGCCGAACTGTCCCCAACCCGAGGTTTTCCAGGGGCTCCACCTCGATCTCCGCTCCGACTTCGTCCGCTCCCGAGACGAGGCCACCGGACGCTCCCTCCCTCGCATTCCCCCGATGCGCCACCAGGCCGCCCTAGTCTACGACTGGCAGAATCTGCATTCCCGCCTCGAGACCCAATACGTCGCGCGCCAGAACCGCACCACCGAAAACGAACAGCCCACCGCCAGCTACTGCCTCCTCAACGCGATGGTGAGTTACCGCATCAAAAGCGGCCCCACCCAATGGGACGTCTACCTGCGCGGCACCAACCTCGCCAACAACGAGGCCAGAATGCACACCTCGTTCCTCAAAGAGGTCGCCCCCCTGCCGGGTCGCAGCATCACCGCCGGCATCCGGATGGATTTCTAGTAGCTCGGACCCGCGCTTTGTTCCGCTGCCTTTGGTAGCGCGCCAGCCTCTCCGCGAGGCTCAAAGACCGGATAGCAATCCGGCTCCGAGGCAGCGGGCAAGGCCTTGGGGAACAGCTGGGCAACGTGTGAACACCGTTGCCTGCCTAACCGGGCTTTTCTAGGGTGGGTCTCTGACCTCATGAGCCGCGTTATCTTCCACGTCGACATGGATGCGTTCTTCGCCTCGGTCGAACAACGCGACCACCCGGAATACCGGGGGCTGCCTGTGGTAGTGGGCGGTGCTCGTGGGCAGCGCGGGGTTGTCTGCGCCGCGAGTTATGAGGCGCGGAAATTTGGCGTGCGCTCCGCCATGCCGGTGCGCACCGCCGAACGGCTCTGTCCCCAAGGAGTGTATGTGCGGCCCCGGATGGAGGCATACCGCGACGAGTCGGAACGGATCATGACGATCCTCGGGCGTTACAGCCCGCTGCTCGAACGCGTCTCGGTGGACGAAGCCTATCTGGACATGAGCGCCTGGTGCACCGATGCGGGGGATTCCGATGCGGCCCTTCTCGCACTGGTGCCGGTGGCCGAGCAGATTCGCAGCGAGATCCGGGAATCCCGCGGACTCACTGCAAGTGTTGGCGTTGCCACCAACAAGTTCCTGGCAAAAATGGGGAGCGACTTCAACAAGCCCGACGGCCTGACGCTCCTTCCGGAAAAGGATAAAGCCGCCTTTCTGCGCCCGCTGTCGGTGCGCCGGATTCACGGCGTGGGCCCCGTCACCGCCGGCGCGCTGGAAGGCCGCTCACTGCACACGATTGGGGACTTGCAGGATACCAGGCTGCCGCTGGAACAACTGGTGGGCTCTTTTGCACCGAGGCTGCGGGAGCTTGCTTTGGGCATAGACGACCGCCCCATCGACTTAAGCCGGGAGCGCAAAAGCATCAGCTCGGAACACACTTTCCCGAGTGACACCGCTGACAGACCGCAGTTGCGCCAGGCGCTCCGGGCGCTGGCGCTGGACGTCGAACAGGAACTCTGCAAACACCACGCCGGCGCCCTCACCCTGCAGGTCAAAGTCCGCTACCGCGACTTCACCACGCTCACGCGACAGATCCGGATTTCCGAGCCGGCGGTGGAGGCGGACGAACTGTACCGACTCGCGTGTCACCTGCTTTCGGTGCACAAGCTGGTCACCAGCCCGCTCCGGCTGTTGGGTCTGGGCGTAAGCACGCTCGTGGCCCCGGAACGGCCGCAATTGCTGCTGCCTTTTTAGCCCCCCTGCTTTCCCCATCCGCAGACCCTCCCAGCGGGACCTTGATTTCTCCCGCGCCGCGGCCTTCGGGTCAAAACGTCCTGTTCGCTCCCGTCCGCCTTGCGGAAAATCCGGGGCGCCCTCAAAATCCATACACAGCCCCTCTTTATGAACATCGCACGCCGTCAGTTTCTCACCAGTTCCGCAGCGTCAGCAGTGGCAGCGGTCTCCGCCGGAGGCGCCGCCCTGGCGGCCACACCCGCTTCCCCGCTTCCGGGCAGCTCCAAGGAACTGGCGGACCCCGCCTACACCATCCGAAACCGGGGCATCAAACACACCTTGATGGGCTGGTGCTGGAGACCCATGGACACGCTCACCCTCGCCCGACATGCAAAGGAGATCGGCCTCGTGGGCATCGAAGGCATAGACCGAAAGTTCTACCCCGAGGTAAAGGCCCTTGGGCTCGAAATCTCGCTGGCCGGTTCCCACGGTTTTTCAAACGGCCCCTGCAACCCGAAGTTCCGCGAGGAAGTCGTCACCAAATTGAATGAGGCGATTGACGTCGCCGCTGAAGTCGGCTGCAAGAAGGTCATCACCTTTACCGGCATGCGTTTTGACGGAATGGACGTCGAAAAGGCCGCAGCGGACTGCATCGCCGTCTGGAAGTCCGTGTTGCTGCATGCCGAGCAAAAAGGGGTGACGCTGGTCCTGGAACATTTGAACTCGAGGGATTCGAGCCATCCGATGAAGGGACACCCAGGTTATTTCGGAGACGACGTGGATTTCTGTGTCGAGCTCATCAAGAAGGTGGGTAGTCCCAACTTCAAGCTGCTGTTTGACATCTACCATGTGAGCATCATGAACGGGGACATCATTCGCCGGCTCCGGCAGCACCGGGAGTATCTCGGCCACATTCACACCGCAGGCAATCCCGGGCGCTGCGAACTCGACCAGCACCAGGAGATCAATTACCCGGCTGTGCTGCGGGCCCTCGTGGAGGTCGGTTACCACGACTTTGTCGCCCACGAGTTCATCCCGACGTGGAGCGATCCCATTTTGGCCCTGAGGCATGCAGCCATGGTCTGTGATGTTTGAGGCCTGCCGTTGAAAGCCTGCACCGCAACACAGCGGGCGCTCCAGCCAAACCAGGTCTGTCCGGGCCCGGTTTTTAGAACCCGATGGTGAAGTTGATCCCGCCGCGGAACACGTTTTTGCCCTGCAAAAACTCCTGCTCTCCGTAAAGCCGCAG
>JBIKSY010000067.1:0-16524 GCA_044348365.1 Chthoniobacteraceae bacterium | reverse complement strand
TCATGCGGATGCTCGACAACGTCATCGACATCAACTTCTACCCGGTGGAAGCCGCCGAGCGCGCCAACATGCGCCACCGACCGGTCGGTCTGGGGGTGATGGGACTGCAGGACGCCCTCTATATGAAGGGGATCCCTTTCGATTCGATCGAGGCAGTGGATTTCAACGACGAGATGATTGAAGCCGTCGCCTTCTACTCGTACTGCGCCTCGGCGAAACTGGCCGAAGAACGCGGCGCCTATTCCACCTTCAAAGGCTCGAAATGGGACCGGGGGATGCTCCCGCTGGACACCCTCGACCTCTTGGAGAAGGAGCGCGGCGTCCCGGTGCTCACCGACCGCAAACAGCGGATGCCTTGGGACGAACTGCGCGCCCTCATCCAAAAGCACGGGATGCGCAACTCGAACTGTCTCGCCATCGCGCCCACGGCGACGATCTCGAACATCTTTGGCTGCACCCCCTGCGTCGAGCCCACCTACAAGCACATCCACGCCAAGTCGAACCTGTCGGGCGAGTTCGTCCGCACCAACGACCTGTTGCAGCGGGATCTCCAAAAGCTCGGCCTCTGGGATGACGAAATGCTCTCGGACCTCAAGTACTTCGACGGCTCGGTTCAGATGATCGACCGCGTCCCCGTACACCTGAAGCGTCTGTACAAGACCGCGTTCGAAATCGAACCCACCTGGATCCTGCAATGCGCGGCGGTCCGCCAGAAATGGATCGACCAAGCCCAGAGCACCAACCTCTGGCTTGCCGAGGCCGACGCCCGTGCGGCCAGCTTCATGTACCGCGAGGCCTGGGAGCGCGGGTTGAAAACCACCTACTACTTGCGCACCCTCAACAAGAGCTCGATCGACAACGCCTCCCGCGACCGCCGGCCGGCCAAGGAACAGACGGAGGCAGAGCGTGCCGCCTGTTCGCTAGAGGCGATGCGCAATGGCGGGACTTGCGAGTCCTGCCAGTAAGGGCGCAAAGACACAAGAAGCCCCCCCCCTCAAGCCCGGCCGCCTGAACCCGTTTCAGGCGGCCGCGCTGTTTTCAGGAACAGGCCGGCCCCTGGTGTGACGCCCCCTCCGGCGCCAGTCGTCTCCGGGTGAACCACAGCTCTGTGGCCTTACCGGCCCGCAGCGGCCCCTCCGTCGCGGGCCTGTGTCGTGCGAAGGGCATTCTCATCCTAGACAGATTCGAATCCGAACACCTGCACGAACGGTTCGACGTGCTTGTGTGGGACCGCATCGTCGATACGCGCTCCCAGGGCGGATAGCTCCCGGTCAACAGCCCCTGGGACCATCACGCTTTTACTGCTTCAGCGCTCAGGAGGCGACATCCGTTCGATCCACGCCGCAGCGCGCTCCCGCAGGGCGTGCGGCACGGACTGACGGTGGGCGTTAGGCTGGGCAGCTCCACCGGTGGTTTCAATTTCACTCGCGCCACCGGCCACCCCCTCGGCTGCATGTTCCAGAAAAGCGGCGGCTTCCAGCGCCTCGGCTCCCTTCCTTTCCTCCGGGGTAAGTCCCTTGAGCCGCTGGCTTAAAAGCCACAGGTACTCGTAATCCTCCGCCCCTTTGCGCAACATTTCCCAGCGCACCGAGGGCACAAGTCCCGGGCCCAGCGGCTCCGGATAAAACAGCTGCCCCAGCCCCCAGGCCGTGCCTCCCCGGAACTGCGGGTACACAAAGACCGGCTCCGTCCAGGCCCTGCCCAACTCGCCAAGCGTCTCGAAGGTGAGCCATCCCCGCGCTCCGCTGCGCCAGCACAACCAACCAAGCGTGCGGGCACTCACCATGGGGTAATCAATGAAGGTGCGGTAGTTGTCGCACAGCACCAGCGCGCCGGCCGCAGCCGCCTCACTGGCCCGGAGCTTGCCCAAATCGTCGAGGTTCCTCGCACACCACTGGTCCACCGCACCGGCAAGCTCAGGCACCGGATTCGAGGTGCAGAAGGTCCGCAGCGCAGGCGCGTTCTCCCGCACCAACCCGGCAAGGGCGCGGATGATCGGGTAGTTTTTGGCGGGCACATCCCTCGCCCGCTCCGCCCCCGTAACGTGGGCTGTGTAAGGCTCGTCCATGGTCGCCACAAATACGCGCCCCGCCCAGCCCCGCCGTTCCACCACCGCATTGGCCGCCCTCAAGTAGGCGCCAAACAAGGTGCGGAAACCGTCTGAAAGCGTACCGTCCTCACCGCAGACAAAGGGGCCGGGCTGGCCGGGAAGCGGAAAGGCAGGCCAACGCTGCCCGCAAACAGCCGGGTAATGCCAGAGAAAGTAGAGCCCCTGCATGGGACCGTCCTTGCTGCCGGACACGGGCAGAAAAATCTGGGGCACATGCAGTTGCTCAAGGGCCGCCTCCGCGGCACCCTCCCAAGCGGAAAGGTCGGCCTCCAACACGGGCCCGGGCAGCACGCGCAGCCGGGGCGAAGGCAAAAGCGGTTCCGGCGTGTGGCGATGCGCCGCAAAATCCCGGTACAGACCGCCCAACCACTCGGGAGTCAGCCGTTCCTTTGGCAGCTGACCCGTGGAAAAGTACGCGGTGTTGTGCAGGGGAGAGGGCTCGGGCAACGCAAACCTGCGCACCGTCAGCTCCACGGGCAGCCGCAACGGCAGCCCGCTTTCCTCAGGCATCCACCCCTCCTTCCGGCAGGTCAGGCTAACCTCTCCCTTGTACACGCCCGCCACCGCATCCCGGGGAACGCTCACGGGAACCCAAAACTGGAGGTTCCGCTGCGGCCGCACCTCGGCGGGCCCGGCCAGCAACGGGTCCGGGTACAGCCCCGTACCTGTGGCAAAAGGCATCTTCTGCCCCATGCGCGTGCCGCTGGGTTCGTCGATGAAGACGTACCCGAGGTGCCGCGCCGGAGCGGCCGGCGCCGGAATCACGGCCCCGCCCGGCCCAACCAATTGCGACAGCCTTGCCTCCACCCCGCGTAACGGCACCTCGGGACGCAATACCAACAAAAACGGCTCCACCTCCCCCCGGGCGGCGCTCAACCGCACCACCCCCACCATTCCTTCCGTCCTGGGAAGCTCGCCGGCCTTGAACTTCTCGGGCGGATACGAAAGCCAGACCCTGTGCTTCCAGCCCTCGGAAACCAACCCGGCGCCCGGCGCCTCCTCCTGCGCGAATACAGAAAGGACGGTGAAAACCAAAGACAGGGCGGAGGCAAAAATCTGGAGGAAAGACATTGAGGGGAGGGCAGGCGGCTGGTAGAGCGGAAACACTCCGCCCCAGTCTGCCGCAGCAGTCTCCCTGTACAAGCCGCCCCTGTCTCCCTCAGACTTCCCGGACATCTCCATGGACCACGACACGCTCCGCAGTCTGATTCGAACTGTTCCCGACTGGCCCAAGCCTGGGATCTGCTTTTTCGACATCTGCTCCATCGTAGAGCACCCGGAGGCCTTCGCGTGGACCGTGCACCAGTTCAACGCTCTTTGCGCCGAGAACGCGATACAGGCCGTTGTTTCTCCGGATGCCCGCGGCTTTCTGTGGGGCTCCCCTGTCGCATTCTCCACGGGCCTGCCGCTGCATCTGGCGCGCAAGCCCGGCAAACTCCCGGGCGAGGTGGTCACCCAAAGCTACGCATACGAATACGCCACCGCCTCCATCAGCATGCAGGCCGGCTGCCCGCTTGCCGGACGCAACGTGCTGCTGCTCGACGACGTCCTCGCCACGGGCGGCACCGCCCTGGCCGTCGTCGAACTACTCACCGGACACTTCGGCGTGGACCCCGCACAAATCATCGTGGCTGCCGTCCTCAACCTGAAGTTCCTCCCCGGCGAACGCCGCCTTCTGGAGCGGGGAGTGCGCGTCCACACGCTCGTCGACTATCATGAATGACCTCATCCTGATTGCCATCCAAGAGGAGGCTCCGACGCTGGCCGCCCTCCCAAACGTTTTTTTTACGGGTGTCGGCAAAGTCAACGCCGCCCTGAGCGCCGCGCGCCTGATTGAAAAGCATAAGCCCGAAAGGATCTGGAACTTCGGCACGGCCGGCGGCATCACCGTGGAAGCGGGTCTCCACCGGTGCACCCGCTTTTTGCAAAGGGACATGCTCGTAACCGCCCTGGGGTTTTCCCCGGGCCAAACCCCCTTCGAAGAGGCCATCGCCTTGGAGCTGGGCACGGGTGGTCTCACCTGCAGCTCCGGGGACAGCTTTGTCACCGACTCGGCCCTTCATCTACCCTCGGACCTGGTGGACATGGAGGCCTACGCCCTCGCCAAAGCCTGCCACCGGGCGGGTGTCGCCTTCCACTGCTACAAGTTCATCAGCGACCGAGCCGACGGCGCCTCGAGCTCGGACTGGACCGCCAACGTGCGCGAGGGCGAACCCTCCTACCTGCGCATCCTCGAAGAACACGGCCTGCGGTAATCCACCGCAACGATGGCGCGCGGACGCTTCGCACTCAGGAGACTGCGGGCGCCCCGGTCGGAGGCTACCGTGCAAAGAGCATCCGTAACCCCATGGTGATCATGACGGAGGCAAAGATGACCGTCAGAGTGCGGTTGCTCAGGTGCTTGAGGGCGTCGGCAGCCAGCCAGGCGACAAGCGCACCGGCCACCCCGGCCACTCCGGCGATCTTCCAGTCGACGAAATTATTCGCCGAGTTTTTCAACGAGGCAAACAGTGCGGTCAACACAATCGCAGCCAGAGAGGTGGCCACCGCCTGTTTCTGCGAAAGCCCGAGAAACGCGGTAAAGAGGGGCACCATGATGATTCCTCCCCCGACTCCGCACAGGGCAGCGACCACCCCGCTCAAAGCTCCGATGAGAATCGCGATCCACATGGCGCGAGAACCTAGGCCGGCCCCAGCCGGATGACCAGTTGCTGAAGCACTCCGTGCGGATCCTCCCCGGACACCAGGGCAATATTGGCCTCGAGCACGCTCTTCTGGGCTGCGCGCAACTCACGGAGGGTGAAACGGTGGGCGTGCTGCGCGGCGATCCCCAGACTGTAGGCATTGATGCCGCCGTCCTTCTTGCGGGGCAGGTGCTCCGTCGCCTGGGGCGGCAGCTTTTCAAGGGTCTTGCCGAAGAAGAAAGCCTCGCGGGGCGGAGACAACCGGTGCGCCTCCATAAGTTCCTTGACGGCCAAAAGGTTCCGGAAGGTGGGAATGATCGCCACCAACATGCTCTTGATTGGTGAATCGTCCTTTTGGCGCTCCAGCAGCTCCAGCAAAGCGAGGGCACCGGCGGTGTCCCTCGCCGCCAGAGCGTTCCCGAGCTCGAACACCGCGGCGGTCCCGCTCATCGGCACTAGCAATTGCACGTCCGCGGCCGTGACCAGGCGCGGCTTCTCCCCGAGGTAGAGCGAGATTTTTTCCAGCTCCGAAAGAATGGTGCGCCGCTCGCCCCCGGTTCGCACCGCGAGCAACTCAAGCGCCGCCCCATCCAACCGCAGTCCCACCAACTCGGCCTGCTCGCGCACCAGCACCATCGCCTTTTCCTCCCAGCCGGGCCGGGAGGTGTCCATGTGGTCGAAGGTCTGCACCACGGCGAAGCCGCCCAACGCCTTGCTGAACGCCCGGCGCTTGTCGAATTCAGTGGCGCTCAACAAAAAGCGGATTCCCTCCGGAAGCCCCTTTTCCAAAAACTGCTGCAACCCTGCCAACGCCTCCAGCGTCTCGGAGGCCTTGCTGGTGACCGTATCCCCGAGAAAGTTGGCGTTCCTGAGCCAGACGAGTTTCTCGCCCCCAAAAAACGGAAAGGTCTGCAGGGCCTCCAAGGTCTGGTGGACGCGCGAGGCGGCTTCGGCGGCGTTGGAGACCTGTCCCTCGATCAGGTCGCAGGCAAAGTCCCCTCCCGAGGCCGGCGTCATCCTCTGGGCAAGTTCGCGGGCGACGCGCTTGACCTCGGCATCGTCAGACCCAAGGACGGCCTGAATGGGAGAGGAGGCTTTGGAAGAGGCTTTGGCGGCCATTGGAAAAACGGGACGTGCGCAACCCTAGGGCGCCTTGGGCGGGGAAAGCAGACTGTTGAGCGCCAGCGAGTTTCCCTTGGGCAGCGAAAGCACGGCTTCCTCTCCCGGCTTCCAGACCAACTTACATTCCTTCGCCGAGGGGCGGTCGGCCAGAAGCACCCGCTTAAGAAGCCATTCTCCCGAGGCAAGAAACGTGGCCTCCTCGGCCATCAACCGGGGCACCGGATCGCCCGGCGCAAAAAGAGCCAGCCGGCGCATCTGCAGCCGGGTGGTTTTCGACAGCGCACGCAAAGCGGCCGGCATCTCCGAGAGCGCACCGGTTTTGAGCAGGGCAAACCGTACGGCGACCCCATCCGCGATGGACACCGGCTGGTTGGAACCCGGAAGCAGGGTCCGCTTTTTGGGGGCGGCCACCATTTGTTGCACCGTCACACTGGCGGCGGGAGCCTCCCCGTCGACCTCGCCGATGGCAAACTCGAGCTTGGCCGGCGGGCTCACCGCCCCCGGACTGGCCGTCGTCCCGCAAAGGAGCAGGGCGGCGCTGAATGCGGTTGCGTAGGAGTGTCTCATCAAAAGCATCGTGGCTGGATCACGGTTTCTCCGGTAGAGGAACCTTCGCCTTGAGTTGGTCTCCCCAACCCAGCACGCGCGCCTTGGCGCCGGCGGCTTCCGCCTCCGGAATCTGGCCGTTGCGCACGTAAAAGAGCGACAGGCTGGACCACGCCAGCTGGTCCTTTGGGTGGAGTTCGACCGCGCGCAGGCCGGCCTCGATGGCCTCGGTAAACCGCCCCAGCTTCATGTTCACCATCCCAAGGGCGTGCCAGGCTTCGAAATAATCCGGGGCTGCTGCGGCGCACTGTTTGTACTTGTCTGCAGCGTCCTCCAAAGCACCGAGCGCCAGGTCTCCTGTCGCATCGTCAAAGAGTGCTTCGAGAGAGGCTTCCATGGCCACGCACAACCTGGGTTCAAGGCTGGGCCTGGACCATTTGCAGCCCGGCGGCGGCGCGCTTGCGGTCCACCCACTCTGAAAGCAAGCCGTCGGCCCGCTGGCTTTGCAGCATAGGAATGAACTCCTTCTTTTTCTCCTCGAAATCAGCCGGGTCAATCGGTTGGCGCGCGATGAGGTGCACCAGCAGCGTGGCCTCGGGGCCATCCAGCGGCTGCGAAGTCCCACCCGGCTTCAGATCCGAAAGCGCGTTCTGAATCAGACCCGACTCAGGGCCTTTGAGTTTGGAATCAGAGCGGGAGAATGCCTCGGGCAACTCCGCCTTGTATCCGGCCGCTTCAGCCGCCTGCGCAAAGCTTTTGCCGGCCTTGAGAGCCTCCTCGATTTTTTTACGTGCGTCCGCCGCCTTCAGCGCAAGGGTTTCGCGGACCCGGTCGGACTTGAGGCTTTCCGTCAGCTGATCCTTGGCCTCTTCGAGGGTCAAAGGACGCGCGGCTTCGATCTTATCCAACCGTAGGATATAGTAGCCCTTTTCCGTGGGAAGCGGATCGGAGACCGGCTTTTCCTCGCTCAAGAGAAACGCGGCGGCCGTGACGCGGTTCTGATTGGCAAACTCGGGAAGCGATTCGCCGCGGCTAAAGAGCGGGCTGGACTTGAGCTCTTGAGAAAATCCTTTTGCCACATCCTCAAACTTGGCGCCCGCCGCCATGGCGGCCACCGAAAAGTCGGCGGCCTTGTCGGCCACCTTCTGCATCTCCTCGGCAGAGGGGGCAGCCACGGTTGCAGCCTTTTCGGGCAAGGCGAAAAACACGTGCTGCACCTTCCGCTTTTCCGGGGCCTTGAGGTTTTCCTTCCGGGCTTCAAATGCCTTCTGAATCTCCTCGGCCGTGACGGACACCCCCTTGGCAACCTCTTCCCTCTGGAGCCGGACAAAGGCGGCCTCCACCTTCTGGTGTCTCTGGGAGTAGGCGGCTTCGAGCTCGTCTGGGGTGGGGGCGGCGCACGCACCCAGCAGCTCACGCAGGGTCAGGAGCCGAATCTGGTCGCGCATCAGTTCCTCCAGATTGGCGGAGGTCATCCCCCTTGGACTGAGCACCATTTGCACCATCTGGAGATAGCGCTCATGGTCGTACTGGCCGCTCTTTTGGAACGCGGACAGCTTTTGGATGGCCTCGGCCACCTGGTTGTCGGTGGGTTCGATCCCCATTTCAGCCGTTTGCTTCCGGAGCACCATGGTGTTCCAGACGTAGTTGGAGGTGACCTCTCCCATGGTTCGGGCGTTTTGGGCCAGGGGGATCACCACATCCAACATTCCCAAGGTGCGGCACACCTCAAACATGCGCCCGATGGCGTTGTATTCGGTGGGCTGTACGTTGCGGTCGTAAATCGTGGCGATGTGCTGGGAACCCAGCCGGTCCAGACGCGTCCCAGGCCCCCCATACAAAATCACAAAGGCAATGATGACGAAAAACGTGAGAGTAATCAGCACAGGTTGCTGAAAGCGGCGCAATAGATTGACCATGACAAATACTGGGTGGGACGAGTTACCTAACTTAAAAGCCTAGGGGAAGGCGCCGCAACCTGTTTCTCCCCTTCCGCTGGAGCACTCCGCCGGCGGCGTGCAAGTCGGGGGTGGCATTTCGCCAAAACAAGGGCATTTTTTCAGTGTGAATCAGCGCCCTTCCCCTCCGGATCCTCCGGCAAGCCCCCCGCCGCCAGACGATGCGCTCACCGTCGGTTTTTTTGAGCATCTGGAAATCGAGCGTAATGTTTCCCCAAACACCCTCACAAACTACCGGCACGCCCTGCGCCGCTTCCGCGCCTCCCGAAAAGAGCTTCCCCCTTGGGAAAAACTCACTGCCGACGATTTCCGCCGCTACCTGATGCGTCTCGCCGCCGATGGCATCGCAAAGCCCACCGTGCGGCTGCACTTCGCCGCCCTGCGCACGTTTTACCGCTTTCTTTCAGAGCGCCACGGGCTCAAGGACAACCCGCTTAAACAGGTCCAACTGCCCAAAACCTCCAGAAAGCTGCCCGTCATTCTCAACCAGACTCAGATCGACGAACTGCTCAGCGCCCCCCTCCGGACGCCAAAAGAAAAGCAGGCCCCCTCCTGGGCGCCGCAGCGGGACGCCGCCATTCTGGAACTTTTCTACTCCAGCGGCCTCCGCCTTTCCGAACTGGCCGGCCTCGACGTGGAGCACGTCGACTCTTACACGGAATCCGTCCGGGTTTTGGGCAAGGGCCGCAAGGAGCGGGTGGTTCCGGTGGGTGCACCCGCGCTCCGGGCCATCCAGCACTACAGACACGCAGCCGGGGCGCAGACGGGGCCGCTTTTCCTGAACAAGGCACGGGGGCGGATCGGGGTGAAGGCAATCTGGAGTATGCTCAAGAAATGCCTCCGCCACACGAGCATTCCCCTGGAGGTGAGCCCGCACAAATTGCGCCACTCTTTTGCCACCCATCTGCTGGATGCAGGCGCAGACCTACGCAGCGTGCAGGCACTGCTTGGACACGAAAACCTCTCAACCACCCAAATCTATACCCACGTCAGCGTCGAGCGCCTCAGGACGGCGTACGCTGCGGCCCACCCGCGCGCTTAGGAAAGAGGGCAGGAGGAGATTTGCCCGGCCCACCTATTTTGTCGGGATCGGCTCGAGGAGGAGGTAGTCGAGCCCGAACATGTAGGAAAGGCGGGCGTCCGGGTTTGCACCGGTGATCTCCACGGACAGCTCGTGCTCGCGGGCGTCTGCAGTTCGGCGAGCCAGAAATGCGGGATCACGCACGCCTCAGAGAAAAACTGGCCCTGCGCATTGTAATCCAGTCCCCAAGGATTGGAGGTGCCCTGGGCGAACAGCTCAAACTTCTCCTGCACCGGGTGCCACCGCCAGTAGGCGCAGTTCATCGCCGTGCGCGGACGCTGCGCCTGCGCCGGTCCCGTGCAGACGCGCACCTGCGACTGGGTGAAAACCCCGTGACAGCCGTACAACCAGCCGTCCGGCCCCCAGATGAAGGAGTTGAGCGTCTCGTGAGTATCCTGCCACCCAAAGCCGTCAGCCAGCACGCGCGGCGCTCCCGCGGGCTTGTCGCCGGAGGCGTCCAGTGGGATGTGGAGCAGGTAGGGGGCTGCCCCGACATAGACGCCGCCAAAGCCGACCTCGATTCCGGAAACCAGGTTGAGCCCCTCAATGAAGACCTTCCGCGTCTCGTAGACGCCGTCGCCGTTTTCGTCCGAGAGGATCAATATCCGGTCCGAACCGCCAAGAAGGTTGGCCAAGTCCTCCGGTGCGAGTTGGTCGAGATTCGGGGAGTTATCGGGCCGGGGCACCGGGGGCTTGCCGGCCCGCTGCGGATAGGTGGTGCCCTCCACCACCCAGATCCGGCCGTGTTCGTCCCAGCAAAAAGCGATGGGTTGCACGATGCTGGGCTCGGAGGCGAGTACGTCGACGGTGAAGCCGTCGGGCATCGTCATTTTGGCCACCGCTTCGGGAGGCGACAGCAGCGGATTGGGCTCGGCTGCCCGGCCGTTTTCTAACGGAGAAACCGAGCAGAGGGCGAGACAGGCAAGGACGCGGAAACTCAGGAGGGAAGAGCGCATTGGGGAGGCGGGTGGCACCCGCGGGAGCCCAGGCAAAAGCCTAGTGTCCGCGAGGGAATTCTTCGGGCCCACCTAGGCGCCGCCTGACAAGAGCGCCCAGCGCAGCTTGGCCGATTTGGAGCGGGTGTTGTCGCGGCGCTCCTGCGCCCCGGCGCGGATCACCTCTGGGGCAACCGCTGAAAAACACCCCTCCCGCAGGCCGGCCTCGAACGCCTTCTTCACCCGCCGGTCCTCGCCGGAATGGAAGGTCAGCACGGCAATCCTTCCCCCCGGAGCGACGCACTGGGACAGGTTGCGCAGCAGGGTGTCGAGGGCCGCCCACTCGTCGTTGACGGCAATCCGCAGCGCCTGAAAGACGCGGCGCACCGAAAGCTCCCGTTCCTCCGCCGGTCGAGCGGAGAGCAGCGTCTGGATCCTGCGGGAAAGCTCCACGGTGGTGGCAAACTCCTGCCCGGCCAGCGCCCGCCCGAGAAACTCCGCGTGGGGTTCGTCGGCGTTTTCAACCAGTAGGCCGGCCAGTTGAACCGCGTCCACCTTCCTCAAAAAGGCGCCCGCCGACTGTCCCTTGTTTGGGTTCATGCGCATGTCCAGGGGTCCTTCCAGTTTCAGCGAAAACCCGCGCCCCGGGTTGTCCAGCTGCATCGAGGAAACGCCCAGGTCCGCGAGAAGAAAGTCGGCTGAGGTGCGGCCTTCCCTCCCGAGCACGGCGGGCAGGCCGGCAAAATTGCTGCGGTACGCGCAGAAGACCTCGGGGCCGAAGCCCTCCCTGCGCAGGCGCTCCTCGGTGCGTGGCAGTTCGAGCGGATCGGCGTCGAGTCCGACCAACCGGCCTCCGGGTTGGAGCCTCGCCAGGATTTCACGCGCGTGCCCTCCGTAGCCCAGGGTGCAGTCCACGCCGAACTCCCCAGGCACCGGCCGGAGCACCTCCAGAATTTCCGCCACCAAGATGGGCCGGTGGGTGCCCGCGGGGGTTTTCCCGGCCGCCAGCACACGCGCCACCACGTCGGGATATTTTGCCGGGTCCAGCTCCTTGTATTTGTGCTGGAAGCCGCGCGGGTTTTTGCCGGCGTAACGCTGGCGCCGCTTGTGCGGGACTGCGGATGGCTCGCTCACAACTCGTTGTGTTTTTTGTTGGAGCCGCGCGCCTTTTCCACCGGGTAACGCACCTCGTTGCGGGCGAGTTTCGCAGCGACCGCCTCGCCCAGCGGGATCCCCGTGACCTCCGCAAACTCCAAAAGCAGGATGGCAACATCGGCCATTTCATCCGCGATTTGCGCGCGCCGGCGGGAAACCCTTTCCAAGGACTGTTCCGGGGTCTGCCACACAAAGTGCTGCAGCAGTTCACCGGCCTCGGCGGTGAGGGCCACCGCCAGCTCCTTGGGCGAATGAAACTGCGCCCAGTCCCGCGCATCGCGGAAGGCGCAGACGCACCGGGTGAGTTCGGAAATGGAGTCGTGGGAGTCGGACATACAAAGGCAGACACGCACCCTGAAACCGGGGCGGGAATTTATCAACTTTGCGAATGAGTCCTCGCTTATGGGACCGCAATTTTGCAAACGCCCCGCGCGGTGCCCAACGGAATGCAGTTGTCCTGTGCCTCCAACGTCAGGATTCGGGCCGGGTGCCTGCCTTTTTTCCGCAGCGTTAGGATCCCGGTCCGCGGATCGAGTGCAAACGCCTCGTCACCGTTACCCTCTATGAGACGGTAGGTGAAGACCGTCCCCACGTCGGGATCCTTTCCCTGAAACCTGGCGAGGACGGCTCCCTCCGGCGCGCCCGCCGGCACGGCGACCTCGGCCGGTCCCTCCACGCTTTCCACGGGCCGGTTCCCCCCCCACTCCGGCAGTTTCGCGACCCGGGTGCGCACCTCCTCGCCCAGTCCAAACTCGCCCCGGCCCAAGCCGTACTTCTGAAAAAACGGCAGTAGGTTGAAGCCCGACTCCTCGCAAAAACACACAAAGAAACGGTCCCGTTTTGCAGAGGCCGCCTTTTCGGGAATGGAGTCCAGAGCCGGATCCGCCCCCGGTTTTTGCAGCCAGTTCATCAGCCTGCCGAGGGCGCGCGCATAGAGTTCCCAGCCGTGACACTCCGCCAGTGTGAAATAAAAGTCGTAGGCCACGTTCATTTTGCAGGCCTTCGCCCAGGTTTGCTCCCCCGGGGGCAGGGCCCGCCATTTTTCCCAATCGGCAAGCCGGCTCCTGGCGTCAAAGGTGCCGTGGGAGTTGTTGTCGTAGGACACGCGGCCGTGCAACCGCTGGAGCACCAGCGCGGGCACCAGGTTCACGTCCACCTCGCCGTGGGTGGCGATCGTGTAGTTGCCGTCAAAGCTGTCCTGAAAGGTGTGGCCCAGCTCGTGCAGAAAACCCCAGTCGCCCTGTCCGGGGCCCCTGCCGAGCAAGGCGTCGGGCCCCTCGCCCTTTTCGGCGCCATACATCATCATCACCGGATAGCCCGCGTGGCCGTAGCCGACATAAATGTCCCGGTCCACCAACATCGCTTCGCCGCGCCTGCGCCAGGGGGCGTACCCAAGCAGTTGATCCGCCGTCTGCACCGCGGTGTGCCAATAGCGGGCAATCCCGGCGGGATCCTGCATGGAGCGCAGCTGTGCGCGGGAAAAATACCCCGTCCAGAGCGGCGTTTCCAGATAACCCCAAGCTCCGGGGGCGGCGCTCAAGGCCGTCCAATCCGCGGGCGGCGTCTTGTTAAGAGTGAACACCGGGGCCGCCACTGCCCCCTCCACGAGCACCCGCACCTCTCCGAGCGCACAGCCAGCGGGCACGAGGATGCTGACCAAGCCGCCAAAGGCGCTCGCTGCGGAAGTCTTTTCCTGCGCCAGCGGAGTGAGCGTGCTGATCTCCGGAAAGCGCCTCCACGAGGCAAGGTTCCAGTTTTTGTCCACATGGATGCCCAGCTCCAACTTGAGCCCCGCGGCCGCCGCCTCCTTTGAGAGGGTCACTCGCACCGGCGAGCCCGGTCTGGCGTACAGTCCGGTGGCGATGCGGGTGCGGTCCCCGTGGTTGACGAGTTTGTCGGGGCCGGTGGTGGCGTTGAACACCACCTCCCGCCTCTCCTCGGGGCCTGGCGCGGGAAGGCCGGGATAATCTGCTGCCAGCGGGTGGGCCGGGGTCTTGTCGGGCGCCTGCCGTTGCAACCACCAGGATTCAAACCGGGCCATGAGCGCCTCCACCGGTTGGAGGTTTCGGCGCAGCGGCTTTTCCGCCGTAAAATGACTCCAGCCCCTTTTGTCATGCAGGTTGATGAGCGCCTGCTCCAGCGTTTGGGGGACGAAATCCGCGGCAATGCAGCCCTCCAGGGCAGCGGCCGCCGTCTGGCGCTCCGCCAACGGGAGCGGCGCCTTTCCCTCCTGATCGGCCACAAGGGCGTCCATTGCGCGCAGGGCGCTGGCATGGGGAGAAGGAAGCGGGGCGAGCGGATAGCGGGTTTCGCTGGGCCCCGAAGGCAGAAACGCAATTCCCGCCGGGTGCAGGAGCTTGGAGGCAAACTCGAGCAGCTCCGGCTTGGCCGCCCAGGGGGTGGACGCAAGGAGCAGGCCGCCGCCCGCCTGTGAAAACCGCAGCAAATCCGGCAGGGCAGCCCGGGCAAGCTCGGGGGAAAGCGCGTGCAGGTTGATGTAGACGCAACCCGCACCGGCCAGCGCTGAGGCCGACCAATCCTTGGGGGCCCCTACAGCGCGCACTCCAGCGGCGGTCCACTCCTTGGTGGAGCCAGCAAGCACCAGGAGCTCACCCTCTTTTTTGCGGGCGGCCCAGCCCGCCAGATTCCCCAGCCACTGCCGCATCGCGGGGGAGGCGGCCGAAACAAAACTGGTGTGCGCCAGCGCCACCACCCGGCCGCCCTCGGGCCGGTCTCCGGCATAGCCGCACCCCACCACCACCTGACGCTGCGCAGACTGCGCCACGGGAAAAGCGAGCCTTCCAGCCAGCGCGACTCCGCCGGCGGTGCCGCCCATCTCGAGCGCCTCCACCCGGGAGGCTAGTTGCGCATGGTCCTCCCTCCAGTCCGCGCGGGTTGCGGAGCCGGGACAAAACAAAAACGCTGCGAAAGCAGCACAAAGACTGGGGGGCCTTCTCATTCCACCGTGGGAAGCAGGCCTCGCGCCAACCGTCAGCCCGGAAAACCGGGTGTGTCGTCAGCGACTGATGGTGCGCCCCTGGGGGCCGACCAGCATCCGGACGTGTTCGCCGGGCTGGAACCGTTCGCCATGGTCCTTCTGCACCACGCTCCAGGTCTGGCCCGACATCGTGCGCACCATGATTTCCACTCCACGGCCGGAGGTCACATTGCGCTCGATTGCATCCCCCGCCAGGCCGCCCGCCAAAGCCCCGCCCACCGCCGTCAACGCGGACGCACGCCCCTGGCCGATCATCGAACCGGCGATCCCCCCTGCCAGCGCCCCGGCCCCGACCCCCACCACCGAGGACTCACCCCGCAACGCAACCGGGTTGGCTGACACGATAACCACTTCGAAAACCTGCATCGCCTGTCCGCGGGAGGAAACCGGATAGGAGGGCAGGTCGGAGGACTCCGTGACGCAGCTGGAAAGACACAGCGAGGCGGAGCTTAGGAGCAGAAGGGGCAGGGAGAATGAAGAGGACTTTTGCATGTTATCTTTAATCAGCTACGAACGTTCGGGACTTCTGTCAACCCAGCCCCTTGCTGTAAATCGCGCCACGCCTCCTGCCCTGTGATCCTCGAACTGCTCGAACACTGTTTTACCCCGTGCAGCTGGACGGCGCGCTCCCTGGGCTTTCTGACCTCTTCCATTCAGGTCCGGGCCCGCTACCAACGCTGCCGGGCCGCCTGGCAGCCACATCTGGAGCGCACCCGGGCCGCCCTTCTGGCAGCCGCCAAACTCGCCCCCGGCCGGCGCAAAGCACTCCTGTTCGGGGCGGGACTGCTCCACGACATCCCCTTACGCGAACTGTCAGACCGCTTTGAAGAGGTGGTGCTGGCGGACATCGTCCACGCGCTTCCCAGCCGGCTCGCGGCCCGGCGCTTCCCCAATGTGCGGCTGCTTACACTGGATGTCACCGGCGTCATGGGGGAACTGCCGCGGCTGCGTGCCAGTCCGGACGCACAGCTACCCGCCTCCGCACCCCGGGCCTTTTTGGAAGACGGACGCCTTGATTTTGTTGCATCCGTGAACCTGCTTTCGCAGTTGGGCTGGATCCCCGGCAACGTCTTGGGCGGGCTCCGCCCTGAAGAGGAGCTTGCTGGATTTCAGAGGGGCCTGATTTTAGCGCATCTTGAATACCTGCGCCGACTTCCCGGCCACACGGCGCTTGTCACGGATGTCGGCTGGCGCGCCCGGCCGCACACCGCTTTGGGCGGTGCGCAGCGGGAGTGGGAGGTGCTGCAGGGAGTGGCCCTGCCGGAGCCAGACTGTGCCTGGGACTGGGAGATTGCGCCTTCGCCGGAGCGGGAGCGGGGTGTGGATTATGCAGCACGAGTGCACGTTTATGGGGACTGGAAAAAGAAGGCGGAAGGGTGGACAAAGGAGTGGGGTGAACCGACAGCAAAAAACTGATTGCAAATAAGGGCCATTAGAGTTTGCCAAGCGGCGAGCTAGCAGATACTTTGCAGGCTCAGTTAAGCAGAGCCTCGGCAACGGGGAGTGCACAGGGGGCGACGACGCCTCTCTGGACGCTTGAGATCCGACGACCGGAAACCTTACCGAATTCTTTGCTTGGCAGCCAAATAAGATAACGGAATGGGTACCAAATTGTATGTCGGCAATCTCGCGTTCACGATGACGGAAGGCGAACTGGAGGATTTGTTCCGCCAGGTCGGTGATGTCTCTGAAGTGCAGATTATTTTCGACAAGTTCACGAACAAGTCGCGTGGTTTCGCCTTTGTGACCATGGCGACGGACGCTGCTGCGCAGGAAGCGGTCAGCCGCTTCCATGGCCAGGCAGTCGAAGGGCGCCCTTTGACGGTGAATGAAGCTCGGCCCCGCGAAGCACGCGGCCCGGGCGGTGGCGGTGGCTTCGAGCGCCGCAGTGGTGGCGGCGGTGGTGGTGGCGGGTTTGACCGTCGTGGCGGCGGT
>JBIKSY010000274.1:0-5068 GCA_044348365.1 Chthoniobacteraceae bacterium | reverse complement strand
CGAGCCCGACCATGACACCCCCGACCACATCAAGGCGGCGGCCATGGCCTCCCTCGACGGTGGCTTCACCAAGTACACCCCTTCCAGCGGGATCCCGGAACTGCGCCAGGCCATCGCCGACAAGTTCAAAAACGACAACGGCATCGACTACAAGCCGAGCCAGATCATCGTGTCCAACGGCGCCAAGCACTCCTGCTACAACGCCATCCTGGCCACCTGCCAGGCCGATGACGAAGTCATCATTCCCGCCCCCTTCTGGCTGTCCTACCCGGAAATGGTCCGCCTCGCCGGCGCGGAACCCGTCATCGTCCACACCAAGCAGGAAAACGACTGGAAGATGACCCCCGAAGAGTTCGAGAGCGCCATGACGCCCCGGACCAAGATGGTCATCCTCAACACCCCGGGCAACCCCACAGGCTCCGTCTACACCAAGGAAGAGCTCGAAGCCCTCGTCGAAATCGCCGCCACCGAGGACATCCTCATCCTTTCGGACGAGATCTACGAAAAGCTCACCTACGACGGTGCCAAACACGTTTCCATCGCCTCCCTTTCCAAGACCGCCTACGACCTGACCATCACGATCAACGGCTTCTCCAAGGCATACGCAATGACCGGCTGGCGCCTCGGCTACCTCGGCGCCCCCGAGGCCATCGCAAAGGCGATCGACGCCATCCAGAGCCACTCCACTTCCAACCCCTGCTCCTTCGCGCAACAGGGCGGCCTCGCCGCCCTCCGGGGCGACCAGAGTGCCGTGGAAGAGATGCGCGCGGAGTTTGACCTCCGCCGCCAATACATCGTCCAGCGCTTGCGCGACATCCCCAAGGTCACCGTCGTCGAGCCCAAGGGCGCCTTCTACGTGCTCGCCAACATCTCGGCCCTGGGGCTGACCTCCAGCAACTTCGCCGACCGCCTCCTTTCCAAGCACCACGTCGCCGTCGTGCCAGGGGTCGCCTTTGGTGACGACCGCACCGTGCGTCTTTCCTACGCAACCGGCCTGGACACCATCAAGAAGGGCCTGGACCGGATCGAAGAGTTCTGCAAGTCCCTCTAAGGGATCTTGCTTTCAGTTTCAAAAGGGGTCCTGCGGAAAGCCGCGGGGCCCCTTTTTTTGTGGCCGTTTGAGCTAGCGGCTCATCTTGAAGGTCGGCCCCTCCAGGGTGAGGGCTGCCGCCGCCTCGGGGCGGGAAAGCACCGGTTGGATGCTGGTCAGCGCCTTCTGGTAGCCTTCGATCTTAAACAGGGGCCGCTGTTCTCCGGAATACGTCACCCCCTCCTCCTCCACGCACAGGTCCGCCCCAAAGGCCCCGCCCCAGCCCTCGCCCAAGACCACCTCGATCTCCGACCCGTTTGCCCCGAAGCTCACCCAGTCGCCGATCTTGCGCCCGTCGCTCCAAAGCGGCGCCAGCTTGCCCTTGGGCCGGAAGTTCGTCGGTCCCTCCCCCTTGCTCCAGGCAATTCCCGAGTAGCACCCGTCCAGCACCAGTTTGCCGTCCACGCGCACCAGCAACACCTCGTTGCCCCCACCCAAAAACCGATAGCGTTTCTTCGGAGATTCCGCGTAAATCTTGGCCTTATAGACCGCCACCCAGCTCTGCTTGTCCCCCGGCACCTGCGGCACCCCGAAGGCCTTGGGCGCGGTGTCCCCCGGAATCGAGGGGAACAGGATGACATTGGTCACCAACTGTTGCCCAAACCGCAGGTAGGCCGAGGCCTCCCCCTCGTTGAGCTTCCCGGTTTCTCCAAAAAGCTTTTCCACCCGGCGCAGATAATCGGATCGGTCGCTGGATTCCGGATAGGCCTCCCCCTTGGCGTTGCTGCGCATGTAGTAGAGCACGCCCCGGAGCCCGCTCACCTGGCCGCTGGGCGGCAGCTTAAAGCCGAAGGCCGTCACCCCCGCAGGCAGCGCGCTCATGGCCCCCGCCGGCGGCGCACTCAGCGCCTGGCTCACCGGCTTGAACGCCGCCGGACTGCCCGCCAGCCCGCCCATCCGGCTGGGAATGGAAAGCGACGCCGCCGGAGGCAACGCCACCTCGGGGAGCGCCACCTTCACCTGCGCCGCGCTGGTCGTCACCCGCGTCGCCATCGGAGGCGGACTCATCGTGGCGGTCCGCTTGGCCGTCTGCACCCGGTACTCCAACTGGCGGCTCCCCTGCACTGCGGCGGGCGGGGCCGCGCTGAAATTCAACTTCCGCTTGGACTGGACGGTCTGCACCACGTACACCGCGGCGCCCAAAAGCAGCAGCCCGTGCAACACGAGGCTCACCATCAGAAAGGTGCCGCCCTCACGCAACCAGCGCCGGAGCAGGCCTTCCGGCTTCCCCGCTCCGGAGCCGGGCGACACCTCACCCGGTGCCTCCTGCGGAGGCTCGGGTGGCGGTTCTTTTAAGGTGTCGGGGGCGGGCACACCCCAAGGTGCAGCAAAAAGAATGCGAGTCAGCGTTTAATTCCGCCAAACCCGACAGACACTTTGGGAGGCCGGCCGCGGCTCACCGCCCCGCGCCTGCTTCTTCAAGAATCGGGTAGTCCGTGTAGCCCTTCGCCCCACCGAAGTAAAAGGTGGAAAAGTCCGGCGCATTCAGCGGCGCTCCGGTGCGGAACCGCTCCACCAGGTCGGGGTTTGCAAGAAACGGGACCCCGAAGGAAATCAGATCCGCGGCACCGCCCGCAATGGCCGCCCCGCCCAGCTCGGCGTCATAGCCCCCGTTGAGCATGAACGGTCCCTTGAACTTCTGGCGCAACAACGGCGCCACAGCCGGCAGGTTGGTAGCCAGCGGATGCCCCGGGAGCGGTTCGGAGACGTGCAGATACGCGAGCCCAAACGCGTTCAACTGCTCCGCCGCGTACCCAAAAACCGCCTCCGGCGCGGTGTCCTCCATGTCGTTAAACGAGCCGGTGGGAGAAAGCCGGACACCTACCCGACCCGGACTCCACGCGTTGGTCACGGCGCGCGTGACCTCCACCAGAAACCGCGAGCGGTTTTCCACGGAACCCCCGTACTCGTCCGTACGGCGGTTGCTGCAGTCGCGCAAAAACTGGTCGATGAGGTACCCGTTTGCCGCGTGGATCTCCACCCCGTCAAACCCAGCCTCCCGCGCCAGCCTCGTGGCCCTCGCATAATCCTCCACCACACCCGCGATTTCAGCGGTTTCCAGCGCACGCGGCACGGGATACGGCTTCTTCCCCTCGTACGTGTAGGTTTCGCCGCGGATCGCGACGGCCGAGGGCGCCACGGGAAGCGCCCCGCCCGGCTGGAAATCCGGGTGCGACGCGCGGCCCATGTGCCACAGCTGGAGAAAAATGCGTCCCCCGGCGGCATGGACCGACTTTGTCACCTTCAACCAGCCCTGGACCTGGGCCGCGTTGTAGATGCCCGGCGAATAAACCCACCCTGCCGCCTGTTCGGAGATGATGGTCGCCTCGTTGATGATCAGCCCCGCCCCCGCCCGCTGGGTGTAGTATTCGACCATCATCTCATTGGGCACCCGCTCCTGGGAGGCCCTGCCCCGGGTCAAGGGCGCCATCACAAGACGGTTCGGCAAGGTGAGTTCACCAAGTTGGAAGGGAGTGTACAGCGGGTTCATGAAAACAAGACGGGTTGGCGGACGCCAATAGGGCGCCACTGCGCGCCAATGCGCGAGCCCTTTCGCTCCCCCTTCCCGCTTTTAAGCGCCCCCCGGCCGCCTGCCGGGGCACCTCCCGCCCCAAAACGCCGCTCGTACAGACGCTACCTCAGCGCCGCAATCTCCCACCCGGAGCGGTACTTCCGGCGCACCTTGGCCGTGGCCTCTGGCATATTCCGGAACTGGAGCGCTGCCGAGTCCCACTCCAGCGTGGTCTGCGGAAAGAACGTCGCCACCCCGCCCAGCAACACCGTCTCGGTGAGCGGCCCGGAGTACTCAAACGCAGCCGTGGGTGCCGCCCCTCCGAGGATCGCGTCGGCAAACTGCTTGTAATGATTGCCGGCCTCCAGCCGCTCAATCTGGAAATCCTTGTACTGGGCCAGCGGAAACAATTTGGGCCAGTCCACGTGCGGCACCAGAACGCAGCCCTTGGTGCCGATGAAAATCGACCCCTGTCCGGGAAGCGGCTGGCCCTCGAGCAAGGCCTGCACCTCGGCGGGCGGCTTGGCGTCGCCATCGTACCAGGTCACCGCCACCCTCTGGCCCTCCGTGAAGACCGTGCCCGCAAAGACGTACTTGATCACCGCGTCGGTCGCCCAACTCCACTCGTTGGGTGCGGGCCCCTCGCTGCGCACCGTCAACGGCGCCCCGAGGGCAAGGGCGTTCACCACCGGATCGTAGATGTGGCAGCCCATGTCGCCAAAGGTGCCTGTTCCGAAGTCGAGCCGCTTGCGCCACGCGCCCGGATGATAGACGCCTTTGACAAAGGGCCTCTCGCCGGCCACCCCCAGCCACACGTCCCAATCCAACCCCGGAGGAACCTCGTCGGTCTGGGTCGGAGCAGGCGCGCTGTCGCCCCACTTCTTGTTACTCCACGTGTGCACTTCCTTAATCCGGCCCACCACTCCGCTGCGCACCACCTGCACCGCAGTCCGGTACTGGGCACCCGAATGCACCTGTATCCCCATCTGCGTGTGCAGCTTCCGCTCCCGCGCCATGGTGGTCATGAGCCGCGCCTCGGCCAGGTCGTGGGCCAGCGGCTTCTGCACGTAGGCGTGCAGCCCGCGCTCCATCGCCGCAATCCCGATGGGCCCGTGCATGTGGTCGGGCGTCCCAACGGTCACCGCGTCCAGATTCTTGGCCTCCGCATCCAACAGTTTGCGCCAGTCCTGATAAATACGCACGCTGTTGTCGGGAAACCGCTCCTTGATCTTTGCGAGGCGGTCCAAATCAACTTCCGCCACCGCGACCAGTTGGATGTCAGGGTTGGCAAGGTGAGCATTTAAGTCAGAACCCGCCATGCCGGAAGCTCCAAAAGAGGCCAGACGCACCTTGGAGGAAGGAGGGGCTGATATCAAATTCCGCACAAAAGAGGGCGCCACCAGACCAGCGGCACCCACTTGTTTTAGAAACGAACGACGAGAGGAGAGGTTTTTCATTGGAGTGGA
>JBIKSY010000066.1:0-16598 GCA_044348365.1 Chthoniobacteraceae bacterium | reverse complement strand
TGCCCTGGGCTGCTTCCGAGATGTTGCGTGTGATCTCGTTGGTGGTGGCGGTCTGCTCCTCCACGGCGCTGGCGATGGTGTTCTGGTAGTCGCTGATCTTGTTGATCACCCCGTTGATCTCGGAGATCGCCGCGACCGCATGGCTGGTGTCGGACTGGATCTTCTCGATTTTTTGGCTGATGTCCTCGGTCGCCTTGGCCGTTTCCTTGGCCAGCTCCTTGACCTCGTTGGCGACAACGGCAAAGCCCTTGCCCGCCTCGCCGGCCCGGGCCGCTTCGATGGTGGCGTTGAGCGCCAGAAGGTTGGTCTGCTGGGCGATGGAGGTGATGGTCTTGATGACCTTGCCGATTTCCGCGCTGCTAAGTCCCAGCTTTGAAATCGTGTCGCTCGCACTGTCCGCGGCGACGACGCCGATGGCCGCCACCTTGGCAGCTTCCTGGGCGTTCTTGGCGATCTCGCGGATGCTTGCGCTCATTTCCTCGGTACCAGCCGCCACGGTCTGCACGTTGGTGCTCACCTGCTGGGCCGCGGCGGAAACCACGCCGGCCTGCGCCGCGGTTTCCTCGGCGTTTGCCACCATTTGCTGGCTGTTTGCAGACAGCTCTTCGGAGGCGGAGGACAAGGTTTGCGCGCTGTCGGAAACCTCCTTGAGTACCTGTGCAAGCGTGATCCGCTGGCTGACGGCGGCGGTCACGTCGGTGGCGATCTTGACGATCTTGACGACGCGGCCTGTTTCATCGCTCACCGGGGAATACACGGCCTGAAGCCAGAGTTCCTTGCCGGTGCGCGTCACCCGTCTGAATTCACCCGCCTTGGAGCGGCCCGCCCTGAGGTCGGGCCAGAACTGCGCGTATTCCGCCGAGTTGGCCGTGGCGGCATCGCAGAACGTCCTGTGGTGTTTCCCCTTGAGGGCGTCCAGCGAGTATTCCATCGTGGTCTGGAAGTTTTGGTTGGCCGTGAGGACGTTGCCTTCCGTGTCAAACTCGATGTAGGCATACGCACCGTCGATGGCGCGAAAAACGCCCCGCATGTTCTGACGTTCCGTCTCCATCTCGGTGATGTCGTAGCGCACCCCGAGGTACTTTTTCGGCTTCCCATTATCACCCATGATGGGAGCGATGACCGCATCCACATAGTAGGGGGTGCCGTCTTTGGCGCGGTTTTTGATGATGCCGCGGAACGGGTTGCCCCGGCCAATGGTCGCCCACAATTCCTTGAACACTTCCTTGGGCATGTCGGGATGCCGCGTCGTGTTGTGGGGTTTGCCGATGAGTTCTTCGCTGGTGTACTTGGAGACCTGACAGAACTTCTCGTTGATGGAGAGGATGTCCCCGCGCAGGTCGGATTCCGAGACGATGCTCGTCATGTTCATGATGTCCGTGCGCGCCTTCAACTCGGCCTTGGAGGCAGTGATGTCCGTGGCGAATTTGACGACCTTCACCGGTTTGCCGTCCTCGTTCAAGATCGGGTTGTAGGAGGCAATGATCCAAACTTCCCTGCCTCCCTTGCCAAGGCGCCTAAACTCGCCGGGCTGGAACTCGCCCCGGTTGAGCGCCTGCCAGAAGCGCTTGTATTCGATGCTCTGCGAGTAGGCGGGATCGCAGAACATTTCGTGGTGGCGGCCTTCGATTTCGTCCAGGGAGTACCCCATGGTCTTGAGGAAGTTTTCGTTGGCGGAGAGAATTGTGCCGTCCAGGTCGAACTCGACCACGGCCTGGGACCGTTGGATGGCGGCGACCTGCGCGAGGAGGTCGTCCAGGTCGTGGTCTACGGCCTTGCGTTTGGCGGGGGCAGCCTTGAGCGCTCCCTTCCTCGTGGCGGCCACGATGACGCCGGTCCCCTTGGCTGCACCTCTCTTGGGTGCGGTGACGCCTGCTGCATTGCGTACCGGTTTCGAGGCTTGCGGGGTTTTTCCGGCGGCTTTGCGCGTTGCTTTCATAGGGTGATGCTCTTTTGAAGTTTCTGAGACTTCAGTTTTTGACTGAGACCAAGGCCAGGGCCATGGGAAGGTTTGCCGCTTTTTCGGTGTCGAGGATGAGAAGGAGTCTGCCGTCGAGTTTGTAAACGCCGGTCACGAGGTCGCGCACCACGCCGGTGACCGTTTCCGGGATACGCTCAAAACTTTCGTCGGCGATCTCCACGACGTCGCCGATTTCGTCCACCAGGAGGCTGAGGGCGCCGTCGTCGGTACGCACCACGACGTTCATGGGAAGGCGGCCTTCGGGGCGGGGCGGAAGCTCGAGGCGCAAACGCAGGTCGATCGCCGTGATGATCTGGCCGCGCAGGTTGATGAGCCCCTCCACCATCGCGGGAGCCGTGGGGACACGGGTCATTTCCTGGTAACGGATGACCTCCTGAACCTTGAGGACGTCGACCCCGAGGAAAAGGGAGTTGAGCGTAAACGTTGCGAACTGTTTGCTGGGCATCATTGGGGAGCGGGAAGAGGTTTAATCAGGCCGCTGCCGAGGGGGTTGCAGAGGACGTTCCCTTGCCGGGACTAAAGGAGGGGTCGAACGCGCGGATCACGGACTGGACGTCCAGCAGGTCGGTCACCTGGTCCTGAACGACGATAGAGCCGAGGATGCCATTGCCGTAGGCGTGGCGCTTTTCGGTGATCACCTCGCTGACGATGTCGTCGATCTTGCCGACGACCAGGCCGACGCTTTTGCCGTTCTCGGCGTACACCACCACCTGCATCGGGGCGCTTTCGTCCTCGTCCATCTGCAGGGTGATTCCCGGCAGGTACTGGGAGACGTTGATGAGGGGGAGGATCTGGCCACGGTAGCGGACCACGGGGCGTCCCCCGGAGAGTTCGATGGAGGAGCGCGGGAATTCCTCGAGGCGTGCGACCATGGAGAGGGGGATCGCCATTCGCGTGCCCTGTCCGGCGGAGAACAGCAGGAGAGTCTGTTTCTGATCCTGCTGCTTGCGGGCCTCGGCGGCGCTGTCCAGGTGGCTGTTTCGGTCGTGGATTTCTGCGACGACGCGGGACTGCTGGGCGAGGCCCAGCACATCCAGAATGAGCGCGACGCGGCCGTCGCCCATGATGGTGGCGCCGGCAAAGCAGCTCACGCTTTTGAGCTGTTTTCCGAGCGGTTTGACGACGATCTCCTGGGTGTCGTTGATGTCGTCGACGACCAGTCCGAAGGGGTGTCCGTCCGCCTGAACCACCACGATGTTGACCTCGCGCTCTTCCGAGGGCACGGCCCCGTCCTTGTTCAGCTTGAGCTCGCGGTTGATGTAGACAAGGGGCAGCAGTTTTCCGCGCAGCCGGTAGACGGGAGCGCCGTGGATGGACTCGATCTGTTGGCTGGCGTTTGTCGCCTCAAGGCGGAGCAGTTCGAGCAGGCTGATCTGGGGAATCGCAAAACGTTCCGCGCCGCTGGTGACGATGAGTGCCGGGATGATCGCCAGCGTAAGCGGGATCTTGATTTTGAGCGTGGTGCCCTTGCCCAACTGGCTCTGCAGGTCAACCGTGCCGCCGATTTTTTCGATGTTGGTTTTGACCACATCCATGCCGACGCCCCGGCCGGACACGTTGGTGATCTTTTCCGCCGTGGAAAAACCCGGCATGAAAATGAGGTGCAGGCCCTCGTGGTCGCTCATGCGCGCCGCCTGTTCGGGGCTGATGATCCCGCGCTGGATGGCCTTCAGCTTGACCCGTTCCAAGTCGATGCCGCCGCCGTCGTCGATGATCTCGATGTTGACCTGGCCACCCTCGTGGAACGCGCGCATTTTGAGGCAGCCCTCGGCAGGCTTGCCGCGCTCCAGACGCACCCCGGGGGTTTCAATCCCGTGGTCCACCGAGTTGCGGACAATGTGGGTGAGCGGATCCTTGATCGCCTCGATGATGGTCTTGTCGAGCTCGGTCTCCTTGCCCTCCATTTCGAGACGGATCTCCTTCCCGCAGCTTGCGGACAGGTCGCGCACAACGCGGGGGAGCTTGCTCCAGATGTTGCCGATCGGCTGCATGCGCGTCTTCATGGCGCTGCCCTGCAGTTCGGTGGTGATCAGGTTGAGCCGCTGGGCCGTGGCGGCGAAGGCGCTGTCGGCGTGTTTGCTCGTGAATTGGAGGACTTGGTTGCGTGCCAGCACGAGCTCGCCCACCAGGTTCATGAGCTTGTCCAGAAGGCTGACGTCCACGCGGATTGAACTGTCCGAGGCCGCGGAGGAACGTTGTTCCAGGTGCTCTGGCGCCGCCGCAACCGGCACGGGCGGGGCCGTCGCTGCGACAGGCGCTGCCACCGCGATTGCAACGGGAGCGGCCTGAACGGGGGCGGCCACCACCGCCAGGGGAGCGGCTGCCGCCGGGACGGGCGGCACGACCGCAGGGGCGGGCTCGGGCTCCCGCGTTACCGCTGCGACAGGCTCCGGGTCCACCGCAGGGGGTTCGGCTTCGGCGGGCTCAGCCTCTGCCGGGGCCGGTTCAGGTTCAGCTGCGCTCGCCGCTTCGGCGGGCTCGGCGGTTTTGGCGGTTTTGGCGGGTTCAGACCCCGCGCCGGGGCCGTCCTTGAGACGGTCCAGAAGCTGAATCAACTCGGAGTAATCGCGTTCCTCGGGGGCACCGGTGGATTCAATTTCGCCGAGCATCCGGCGGACCACGTCGACCGTTGCGAGCAGGGCGCCCGCGATGTCCGGGTTGATGACAAGCAGGCCGTCCCGCATGCGGCTCAGGAGGTTCTCGCCGACGTGGGAGACGGCTTCCAACTGGCCGTAGCCCAAAAAGCCTGCCGAACCCTTCAGCGTGTGGATTGTGCGGAAAATGCTGCTGAGAGTCTCCTTGTCGTGTGGATCCTTCTCCAACTCCACTAAGTCACGTTCCAACCGGTCGAGGTTTTCGTGGCTTTCGATCAGAAACTCTTTGATGAGGTCGTCCATAGAAAAGCGCTGGTTTCCCAGACTAGTGATTTGACTGGTCTTTGCAATAGATGTGTTCCCCCGAGGAGGAAGGCGCCAAACCCTTCCGCGGCAGGCCCGCGCTGGGTTGACTAATGACGGGAGCGCTGATCATTCCAGCAACATAGCTGCGTCCGCCGGTTTGCAAAAAAAAGAATCACTTTTTAAACACAGAGGCTTTTTTGAAGCAAACAGCCCGCGGCCAACCACGCCGGTTGCCTTCATCCGGTCCCCCCCGCGGGGACCTCAAGGCCGGGGGAGCACTCCCAACGCGGCGAGCCGGGCGACCAGTGTTTCCATGGGCAGGCCGATGACGTTGGAGAAGGAACCCTCGAAGCCTGCGATGAGTTCGCCGTTGTCGTCCTGGGCGGCGTAGGCGCCGGCCTTGTCCAGCGGGTTGATTCTCTGCAGGTAGGCAAGGCGTTGCGCTGCGCTCAGGTGCAGGAAGCGGACGGAGGTGCGTTCCACGAAAACATCCTCCTTTCCGGCCCCGTGGTGCGCGAGGCACACGCCGGTGTAGACGGCGTGCTCGCGGCCGTTGAGCGCCTCGAGCATCAGGACGGCCTCGGCGAGGGACGCCGGCTTGCCGAATATTCTGGGGCCCAGCGCCACGACGGTGTCCGCGCCGAGCGCGATGCAATCCGGGTGGAGCTCCGCCACCGGGCGGGTCTTGAGCCGTGCGTTAAACTCCACGAGGCCGGCTGGATCCATTGTGGCGTCCTGGAGTTCCGCGACGTCCGTCGTGCGGACGCGGAAGGCGAAGCCGAACTCTGAAAGGAGGTGGCTTCTGCGGGGCGAGGTGGAGGCGAGGATCAGGCCTGGTGCATCCATGGAAGGACTGTGGGTGGCCTCGGGGGAGCGGGGCTATTGACCGGCGAGTTGCTGCGCGTACGCGGCGGGAGGCTTGAGGGCGGAGAGGTCCGCGTCCGCGTCGAGGCGGAGGGTAAAGATCCAGCCTTTGCCATAGGGGTCCGTGTTGAGGAGGGCCGGGTCGGAAGTGAGGGCGTCGTTGACGCTCTCCACGGTGCCGGAGGCGGGGGAGTAGATGTCGCTGGCGGCCTTGACGGATTCGACCACGCAGATCTGCTGTCCGGCTGAGAAGTGGGTGCCGACGGAGGGAAGCTCCACATAGACGACGTCGGTGAGTTCGTGCTGGGCGTGGTCGGTGATGCCGACGGTGGCTGAGGCGCCGGACTGACGGAGCCATTCGTGGGTTTTGGCGTAGAGGAGGTCTTCCGGAATGTTCATGCGCAGGTGGTTTGAGGTGATGTGGATGGAGCGCTTCAGGCTTTGAGCCGGCGGTAGAGGGGGCGTTTGGTCACAAGGGCGGGAAAGCGGCGGTCCCGGATTTCGAGTTCCACGCGGGTTCCCGGGGTGCAGAGGGCTTGGGGAAGGTAGGCCATGGCGATGCCTTGGCCGAGGGTGGGCGAAAGGGAGCCGCTGCAGGTTTCGCCCACGAGGGAGTCGGCGCTGTAGATGGGGTAGTGGGGGCGGGGCGGCGGAGTCTTGCCTTCCATGACAAGCGCGACAAGCCGGCGGGTGACTCCAGAGTCGCGTTGTGCGGCGAGGGCGGTCCGGCCGATGAAGTCGCCCTTGTCCAGTTTCACAAAGGAGGAGAGTCCGGCCTCAAGCGGGGTGTGGCCGGGAGAGAGGTCCGAGCCGTTGAGGGTGAAGCCGGCTTCCAGGCGCAGGGTGTCCCGGGCGCCGAGGCCGCAGGGCAGGAGGCCCAGCGGGTGGCCGGCTGCGAGGAGCTTGTCCCACCAGATGGGGGCGGTTTGGGCGGGACAGAACCATTCAAACCCGTCCTCGCCAGTGTAGCCGGTGCGGGACAGGAGGACGGGGCCGTTTGGAATGCCCAGCATGGTGATCTGGTTGCGGGCGGGCAGGGCAAGGTCGGGACCGAGGAGGGACCTGAGGATGGCTTCGGCGTTGGGGCCCTGGAGGGCGAGGCCCGCCCAAAGGTCGCTCTGGTTGCCCACGGCGACCCCGGCGGTTGCGTGGGACTGGAGCCAGAGGAAGTCCTCCTCGATTTTGGAGGCGTTGACCAGGAGCAGGTAGTGGTTCGGCTCGAGGCGGTAGCAGAGCAGGTCGTCGATGACGCCGCCCCGCTCGTTGAGCAGCAGGGTGTACTGGCCCTGACCGTTTGCGAGGTGGGCCACGTTGTTGGTGAGCATCCGGTTGAGCCACGCCTCCGCCTCTGGGCCGGTGACAAAAACCTCGCCCATGTGGGAGATGTCAAACAGCCCGGCCTGGCTGCGGACCGCCCTGTGCTCCTCGAGAATGCCCTGGTACTGGACTGGCATCCACCAACCGCCAAAATCAATCATGCGTGCACCGAGCGATTCGTGAACCGGGGCGAGCGGGGTGCGTTTGGAAGCGGTGTCCATGGAAGAAGCCCGAGGCTAGGGGCCGGGAAGGGGCTGTCAATGCGGGGAAGCTGCAGCCTTGCCCCGGAGCATGCCGGTGCTGTTGTGTGTGGGGAGGCGCTGGGGCGAAACCCGTTCCGGGCCGCTTGACTGCCCTATGAGCTGGATAGATTTTCTCGAAAAACGGTTTGAGCGCTTCGCCATTCCGCACCTGTTGCGGTATGTGGCCCTCCTTAACGGTCTGGCGTTTGTGCTCTCCAAAATCCAGCCCGGCTTTTTGAGCATGCTGCAGTTGGACGCGTCCGCGGTGCTCCAAGGGGAGGTCTGGCGGCTCGTGTCGCATATTTTTGTGCCGAGCATCGGCGGCCTCCTGCCGGACTGGGTCGGGGCGGGTCTGTACCTGCTCCTGTTGGTATGGCTCGGGGACGGGTTGGAGGAGGCGATGGGCTCCTTCCGGACCACGCTTTATTATTTTATCGGCCTTGCCGGCACGGCGGTGGCCGCCTTCCTGGCTCAGGAGGGAGTCGGGGGGGCGTTTCTCACCAATTCGCTCTTTTTTGCGTACGCGATGTTTTTCCCGAACCGCCAGATCCTGGTCTTCTTTGTCATCCCGGCAAAAATGAAGTGGCTGGCGTGGGTCGACGTGGTTTTGCTTGTGGTCCTGTTGCTGACCTCCAACTGGGGGGTGCGCGCCGGGGTGGTGGCCTCCTTCGCCAACTTCATCCTGTTTTTCGCACCCGCACTGCTCAGCGCCCGCAAACGGCAGCGGGAGCAGAAGGAGCGCTTCGCAAAGTTTGCGGCGACCCTCTCGGAGGTCGATACCCTCCACCGCTGCGTCAAGTGCGGGCGCACGGAGGTGGCGGCGCCCGAGTTGGAGTTTCGCGTGGGACGCGACGGGGAAGAGTACTGCGTGGAGCATCTGCCCGGCCGCGGCTAGGGCAGAGGGTGGCGGGACGGGGAGGGGAAGATGTCCCGAGAGGGCCTTGGTCGGGGGGCTTCGAATGCGGCTGTGCCGGGCGGATTTGGCCCGCCCGGGGCCGCCGCTTGTGAAATATTTCACAATCTCACTTGATTACTGCCCCTTCCGCGCCTTGAATCGCTCTCCATTTTCCTTTCAGCCGTACAGTGCACCCGCTTGTTCGCTCAAATTAACGTCCCGAACTCCTACGTCGCATGGCGAATATCTTCCCACGATGGAGCAACTGGCTCCCCTTCAAAATCATCTTCTGCCTCCTCGTTCTGGGCGGTGGGGTAAGCGCGGGTGTTTGGTACTACCTGAACCCCGCGTACATGCGGGTGGGTTACCAGCCGGCCCAGCCGGTGCCGTTTTCGCACAAGATCCATTCCGGGCAGCTGGGGATGGATTGCCGTTACTGCCATTCCTACGTGGAGACCTCGGCGTACTCCAATGTTCCGACCACGCAGGTGTGTATGAACTGCCACTCGCAGATCAAGTCTGACAGCCCCAAGCTGCAACTGGTGCGGGATTCCTGGGAAAGCGGCAAGCCGGTGGAGTGGGTGCAGATCCACAAAACACCCGAGCACGCCTACTTCCATCATTCGGTGCACGTGGCCCGCGGCGTGAGCTGTGTCAGCTGTCACGGCAAGGTCAACGAGATGGAGGTCGTTCACCACGCCGAAACGCATTCGATGGCCTGGTGCCTCGATTGCCACCGGAACCCAGCAGACTACCTGCGGCCAGTTTCAGAGGTGACCAATCTGGACTGGGTGCCGCCTGCGGGTACAACCCAGCGGGAAATCGGCGCCGCCCTGGTCGAAAAGTTGCACGTTAATCCCCCGGTCAAGAACTGCGCCGGTTGCCATCGCTAATCCAAATGAGCAAGCGCATCCTTCAACACCCAGCAGAGTCCACCACAGGAAAACGCTACTGGCGTTCGCTGGGCCAGCTTCAGGACACCCCCGAGTTTCGGTCATGGATGGACCGGGAGTTCCCCCAGGGCGCGGCCGAGCTCCAGGGTGACGACGTCACCCGCCGCGGGTTCCTGCAGTTCATGGGGGCGTCCGTCGCCCTCGCCGGGCTCAGTCTCTCCGCTTGCCGCCGGCCTCTGAAGAATCTTGTGCCTTTCACAAAGGGCGTGGAATGGTCTGTGCCGGGTAAGGCCTTGTTTTTCACCTCGGCAATGCCCTCCCGCAACGGCGCGATGCCGTTGGTGGTCACGACCTTCGACGGCCGTCCCACCAAGATCGAGGGCAACCCGATGCACCCGGTCAATCAGGGGACGACTGATGTTTGGGCGCAGTCTTCGATTCTGGATCTCTACGACCCGCAGCGTTCCAAGTCCTACCTGCTCGGCCGCAAGCCATCCGATGCCGCGTCCTTTGACAAGGCGTTGGGCGAACTGCTCAAGGCCGCACCGGATGGAGCGGGACTGGCCTTCCTGACGGACGGAGCGATGTCTCCGACTCAGGAAAGGCTGCGCACGCAGGTGCTCAAGAGGTTCCCCAAAGCCGTATGGGCTTCCTACGAGCCGAACGGCAACGAATTGGAAGCCTCCGCGGTAGCAACCGCCTTCGGACCAGGGCACCATGCTGTCCCCCGTCTACAGAAGGCGGACATTATTTTGACGGTGGACCGGGATATTCTCGGGGTCGAGGGCGACATCGCCGCGGTTCGTGGTTTTGCCGCCGGCAGGAAGGCAGACAAGGCTGGGGCCAAAATGAACCGGTTGTACGTGGTGGAAAACCGGTACACGCTCACGGGCGGGATGTCCGACCATCGTTTGCGCCTCGGGGCCAGCCGTGCGGGGGCTTTCGTCAAGGCGCTTGCGTTGCAGGTGGCTAAGCTCGCGGGGGATGCCGGCCTTGCGAAGGCGGCCTCGGAGCTTAAGGTGCCCGAAACGAAGCTTAAGGACCGCTGGGTTGAGGAGTGTGCGGCGGATCTGGTGGCGCACAAGGGCGCGGCCCTCGTTCTGGTGGGACAGCGGCAGCCCGCTGCCGTACAGGCGCTTGGATTTGCAGTCAACGCGGCGCTGGGCGGGCTTGGAACCACGCTCGAGCTTCGCAAGACGGTGGCAGCGCCCGCGCTTTCCATTTCGACGCTGGCCGAGGAACTGCGCAAGGGGAAGACTTCTGCGCTGTTCGTTCTCGGCGGTAATCCGGTGTTCAACGCACCGGCGGACGTGCGCTGGGCCGACGCGCAGGGTGCGGTCAAGACGGTGGTTCACCTCTCACTGGAGGCAAACGAAACTTCGGCGGCGGCGCAGTGGCACGTGCCGGCTGCGCACTATCTGGAGCAGTGGGGCGATGCACTTGCGGTGGACGGCAGCCACATGGTGGTGCAACCGGTCATCATGCCGCTTTACAACGGGCTGAGCGCCATCGAGTTGCTCGCCAAGATTGCCGGGGATGAGGCCGACGCCCACGCGCTGGTCCAGAAGACTTTTGTGGATGCGTATGCCGCCCAGGCGGACCTAACCTCCCTTTGGGCCAAGTCCCTCAAGGCGGGCTTTGTCGAGGGTTCCCGGGCGAATCCGGTCACGCCGGCTCTCCAAGTCGAGTCGGTGGCGAAGGCCTGCGCAGCCGCGTCCGCGGTAAGGGTGGTGGAGAACACCTTCGAACTGGTTTTCATCACGGATTCCAAGGTGGACGACGGGCGGTACGCGAACAACGGGTGGCTCCAGGAGCTTCCTGATCCGATCACCAAGCTCACTTGGGACAATGCGGCGCTTCTGAGTCCGGCGGCGGCCAGGAAACTGGCTGTCGAAACCGGAGATGTCCTCAAGCTTTCAGCGGGCGAAAAGAGTGTCGAAATTGCGGCGCTGGTGCTGCCGGGCCACGCGGACGACTCCATTTCCGTGGCGGTGGGCTATGGCCGTACGGAGGTTGGGAGCGTCGGACGGAAGGTGGGTGTGGACGTTTTCCCGCTGCTTACCGCAGCCGAGGGGCGTTTCCGGGTCGGCGTCACTGCTGCCAAGACCGGCCGGAAGTACGCCCTTGCGGTCACCCAGGAGCACGGAGCGCTTGAGGGCCGTGGGGCGGACCTCACGCGTCAGGCGACGAAGCAGGAGTGGAGCGAAAACGCGTCCAACCCGGATTACTTCCTCAAGATGGGGATCGACGCGCACGCGCCGGCAAACTTCTCCCTCTACACCAATCCTCCGCTTGACGACGTGCATGCCTGGGGGATGACGGTGGACTTGAACAGCTGCATCGGCTGCGCCGCATGCATGACCGCCTGCCAAGCCGAGAACAACATTCCGATCGTCGGCAAGGAGCAGGTCATTGGCGGCCGCGAAATGCACTGGATGCGGATGGACCGCTACTTCGCCAGCGAAGGCGGCGACGCGGACGAACCGGAAATGGTGAGCCAACCGATGATGTGCCAGCACTGCGAGAACGCCCCGTGTGAAACGGTGTGTCCCGTCAATGCCACGGTACACTCCGAAGACGGCCTCAACGTGATGGCCTACAACCGGTGTATCGGCACCCGGTACTGCGCCAACAACTGTCCTTTCAAGGTGCGCCGGTTCAACTTCTTCGACTACAACCAGCGCTCCATCACGAGCCTTTACAAGTGGAATTTGATCAGTGACAAGGGCATGCCTGAGTCCCTGCAGATGCAGAAGAATCCGAACGTGACGGTCCGGATGCGTGGTGTCATGGAAAAGTGCACGTTCTGCGTGCAGCGTATCCAAGAGGCCAAGATCGCTTCCAAGGTGCACGCCGGAGATTCCGGTGAGAAGCCCAGGGTGCCGGCCGACGTCTTCACCTCGGCCTGTGCGCAGGTCTGCCCCACCGACGCGATTGTGTTCGGGGATTTGAGGAACCCGGACAGCAGGGTGGCCAAACTGAACAAGGACCAGCGGAGCTACCGCCTGCTGGAGTATTTGAACACGCAGAACCGGGTTTCGTACCTGGCCCGCATCCGCAATCCCAATCCAAAGATGCCGGATGCTGCACGCGCCGGGTCGGCCTCCCGGGACGCCCACGGCCACCATGGGGAGCACCAGCAACCCGCCGCCCCCAAAGCCACCAACGGAGGAAAAGCGTAATGTCAAAGTCAAGCGTTAGCTTGGAAACGCCCGCCGAACTCAAGCGGGAACCGCTTGTTGCGAACAACCATTCGATCAAGTGGGTTACTGAAAACGTGTGCAGCATCGTGCAGTCACCCACTCCGAAGTGGTGGCTGCTGGCCATGTGCATCACCTCGCCCATCGCCCTGATGGGGTTGATTTGTATCATCTACCAGATCTCCAACGGGGTCGGGGTGTGGGGTGAAAACCATCCAAATGGCTGGGCCTGGGACATCACGAACTTCGTGTTCTGGATCGGCATCGGCCATGCGGGGACCCTGATTTCCGCAGTGCTTTTCCTGACGCGTCAGAAATGGCGCACCTCCATCAACCGAGCAGCGGAGGCGATGACCCTCTTTGCGGTGGTTTGCGCGGGGATCTTCCCAGCCATCCACGTCGGCCGGGTGTGGTATGCCTGGTTTCTGGCGCCGATTCCGAACACCAACGCAATCTGGCCGAACTTTCGTTCCCCGCTGTTGTGGGACGTGTTTGCCGTATCGACCTATTTTACAGTGTCGGTACTCTTCTGGTTTGTCGGCCTGATTCCAGATCTGGCGACGCTCAGGGACCGCTCGAAGTCCAAGATTGCGCAGGTCCTTTACGGGATTGGCGCGTTGGGCTGGCGCGGTTCCAACAAGCAGTGGAGGCACTACGAAATGGCTTACCTGCTGCTGGCGGGTCTCTCCACTCCGCTGGTGCTTTCGGTGCACTCGATCGTGTCCTTTGACTTTGCGACCTCGATCATGCCGGGTTGGCACACCACTATCTTCCCGCCCTACTTCGTGGCAGGCGCCATTTTCGGAGGGTTTGCAATGGTGCTGACCATCATGCTTCCCGCGGCCAGGATTTTCCCCCAGCTGGACGACATGATCACGCGCCAGCACGTGGACAAGATGGCCAAGATCCTGCTGCTTACGGGCTCGATCGTGGGGTACGCCTACCTCATGGAGTTGTTTGTGGCGTGGTACGGAGCCAACAAGTTCGAGGGGTTCACCTTCTTCATCGCCCGCGCCAACGTGGACGGCAAGGGCTGGTACCAGTGGTCGTACTGGATCATGATGTTTTGCAACGTCATCTCACCCCAGATTTTCTGGTTCAAGAAGATGCGCGCCAACTACATCGTGGTGTTCATCGTGTGCCAGTTCGTGAACGTGGGCATGTGGTTTGAGCGCTTCACCATCATTGTGACCTCCCTGGCGCAAGACTTTCTGCCGAGCTCCTGGGGGCACTACTCTCCGTCCACTACGGAGATTCTGACATTTGTCGGCACATTTGGGATCTTCCTGTCCCTCTTCCTATTGTTCATGCGCTTCCTGCCCATGATTGCCATTTCCGAGGTCAAGGGCGTCACGCCTGAAGCAGACCCGCATCACCACCACCCCAAGCACTAGTCCAGCCATGTCACACCCTCATAAAGTGTACGGATTGGGAGCCGAGTTTGACAGTGCCGGAGCCCTGTTGGCCGCGGCTGAAAAAATTCGCGACCAAGGCTTCTCACACTGGGACGTCCACACGCCGTTTCCCATTCACGGGATGGACAAGGCGATGGGACTTGGAAAATCCTGGCTGAGCGCAGGGGTTTTTGTGGGCGGCTCGATGGGGCTGATCACCGGCCTTTGTCTCGTGTCCATTCCCTCCTTTGTGTTGTACCCGATCATTGTACACGGCAAGCCGTACGACTGGAGGACTTTCCCCGCTTTTTTCCCGATTATTTTCGAGCTGACGGTGCTCTTTTCCGCGCTCACCGCGGTATTCGGAATGTTCGCGCTCAACCAGCTTCCCCGGCTCCACCACCCGGTCTTCAACTGGGACCGGTTCAAGCGGTTCTCTGACGACGGCTTTCTGATGGTCATCGAAGCGAGGGATGAAAAGTTTTCCGAATCCCGCACCAAGGCACTGCTTGAGCAGATCGGCGGCAGGAACGTCACCCTGATCCAGGACTAATTATGGTGCGCACGTTTTTAATCTTATTCGTGGTGGCGGTGGTGGCCGTGATTTCCATGGCGGGTTTCCGCGGGGAGAAGTTCACTGGGACGCCCCTTCAGATTACCCCTGACATGAAGCACCAGCCCAAGGTGATCACCCAGCATGCGAGCCGTTTCTTTCAGGACGGGCGTGCGGACCATCCCCCTGTGAAAGGGACGATTCCCGTCGGCTACAGCCTGCCGGGCAGGTACTACCAGTCTGGGGTCAACAACCTCGAAGCTTCCTCTTCATTCACCAGCGAGCCGACTTACAGGGACACTGGGTTGATGGGGGATGTCTACGGGGACGGGTTGCCTACGGAGGTTTCATCGAAGCTGTTGGAGCGGGGCCGGGAACGGTACGAGATTTTCTGCTCGGTCTGCCACGACAAGAGCGGCAACGGCAACGGCGTGGCGAAGGCGTTCGGGCTGGTCACGGTTGCCTCGCTGATGGACGACCGGATCAAGGGACAACCGGACGGGCAGATCTTTGCCACCATCACCCACGGAAAAAACACCATGGGCGCCTACGGCTCGAACATCGCAGTCGAGGATCGCTGGGCAATCGTCGCCTACCTCAGGGTGTTGCAGAAGAGTGAATCGCTCAAGGTTGAGCAGCTCTCGCCCGAGCAAAAGGCCCAACTGGAGAAGAAGTAATGAGCCATTCCACGGAATCTTCCAATCTGACCGCGGAGCGGTTTGACCCGGCACTTGGCCGGCGCCTGTCCATTGGCAGCTTCGGCATCGCCGCGGTCGGCTTTCTGGTGAGTGCCATCGGGCTGCTCAACAACCGTGAACAGTTCGCGTTCTCCTGGCTCTTTGCCTTCTTTGCCGTATTTGCGATCTGCGTGGGCGGCCTGTTCTGGACCATCCTACACCATGCGACGGATTCCGAGTGGAGCGTTCTGCTGCGCCGCCAGATGGAGAACATTGCAAGCGTGATTCCCTCGCTGAGCGTGCTCTTCCTGCCGCTGCTGCTCTTGTGCGCCCCAATCCTCTGGAAGTGGTGGGATATTGCTCCCGGGGTGGATCCGTTGCTGGACGCGAAGGCGCCCTACCTCAATCACACGTTTTTCACGGTCCGGTACGTGGTTTTCTTTCTTGGCCTCGGCGGCGTCGCCCTGGTTCTGAGGGGGCGTTCGATGGCACAGGATGCGGACGGCTTGGCCGTACATACTTTCGCGATGCGGAAGGCGGCGATAATTGGCCTACCGGTTCTCGGGGTCGGGTTGACTTTCGCGGCGGTGGACTGGTTGATGGGCTTGGATTATCACTGGTTCTCCACGATGTGGGGCGTCTACATTTTCGCCGGCGCCGCAGGTAGCTCCATGGCGCTGATCGTGTTGGTGGTCACCTGGTTAAAGTCGGCGGGGTATTTGAAGGCCGTCAACCAGGAGCACTACCATGCAATGGGCAAGTTCATGTTCGCCTTCACGGTGTTCTGGGCCTACATCGGCTACAGTCAGTACATGCTGATCTGGTACGCGAACATTCCTGAGGAGACGATCTACTTTAAGATTCGCAACACCGAGAGCTGGAACATTCTCAGCACCCTTCTGGTGGCGGGGCGCTTCTTCGCACCCTTTCCCTTGTTGCTGTTTCAGGGCACCAAAAAGAAGCAGAGGCTGATCTGTCTGGTGGCGGGTCTGATGATCGCAATGCAGCTCCTAGACCTGTACGTGATTGTGCTGCCGTCCCTTCACCAGACCGGGGTGAGTCCGAGCATCTATGACCTGTCGTCCTTGGTCGCTGTGGCCGGCTTTGCCGCGGGTATCTTCTTCCAGAAGCTCAGTTCGACCTATATTTTTCCGATCAAGGATCCGCGCCTCTCCGGCTCGGTCAACCTCCACAACTAGCAATGAGCGCGAACCAACACTCGCGGGAAATTCATCCCGGAAACCTTCTCTGGGCCGCCGTCTCGCTGGCGGCGGTGCTCGGGACCTCGCTTTTGGTGTGCAACTCTTTCCGGCCGGCCGTGGACGTGGAGCTGCGCAAAGCGGAGGTGCGGACAGAGGTTAGGAAAAAGATCGGTGACGAGGAGCGCGCAAAACTTGGAAGCGTCGCCTGGGTGAAGAAGGAGGCGGGTGTGGTCCGGGCTCCCGTGGAGGCAGTCCAAGGCATTCTTTTGAAGGAGCTTTCTGGAAAAAAGCCATCTGCCTCTGCTGTGAAAGTCGAGCCGATGCCTCCCGCAGCGGCGGGTGGAGCTCCCTCCTTGCCGTCAGCTCCCGGCGGTGCGGTAAACATCCAGTTTCCGAAGCTCGGAGCAGCACCGGCTCCAGCAGCACCGGCTCCAGCAGCACCGGCTCCAGCAGCACCGGCTCCAGCAGCACCGGCTCCAG
>JBIKSY010000273.1:0-5110 GCA_044348365.1 Chthoniobacteraceae bacterium | reverse complement strand
GCTTCCCTACCTCCTGCTGCTCCTGAGCGTGCTGGCGGCAGGAATCTTCGGGCCCACCCTGCCGTATCCTCCGGTGTTTGACGACGAGGTGTATCTGGTGGGGAACCCGATTTTCAAGGATCCCAAAAACTTCGCAAACCTGTTTTTGGACTTTAAAGGCGTCGCGACGTTTGCCTCCAGAAACCTCCTGGATCCGGACCTTTCCACCAACTTTATCCTGCGTCCTCTGACCTACGGGACGTTCCACCTCAACTACCTTCTCGGGGGGATGCGCCCACACGGCTACCGCCTCGTCAACATCTGCATTCACCTGGCCAATGCGCTGCTGGTGTGGCGCCTGAGCCGGATGTTGCTCCGGACGGTGGCCGGCCCGGCTCCTGAGGAGGGCCGCTTTTGGGTGCGCAGCCTGGCGCCTTGCCTGGCCAGCCTGCTTTTTTTCCTGCACCCTCTCCAACTGGAATCGGCGGTATACATCATCCAGCGGGCGACCTCGTTGTGCGCCCTGTTTTACCTGATGGGTGTCGTGTGCCATTTCGAGGCCAACAACAGCGCAGGGAAGGTTCCAAAGCTGTTTTGGAGGGCTGCCTCCATTTTGAGCGTATTTGCCGCCATGCTCTCGAAGGAAAGCGCCGTGACGGCGCCGGTCCTCGCCGTGGCTTTGGACATTTTGGTGCTCGGTGCCGGCGTGGGTGCAGCATTCCGAAGCGCCGCAGGGCTGCTGCTGCTTGTTCCCTACCTGCCCCTTATGCTGCTCAAGGTGAGCGCAGCGCAGGCAGGGGGCCTCAGCGCGGCAAGGGCAGTCAACATTGCACACACCAGCCCGGACCCCTCCTACGCCCTCCACTACTTAATGAGTCAGACCGAAGTCTGGTGGAGGTACATCGGTCTCTTTGTGTGGCCCGCCTCGCTGAACATTGATCCGGATTTGCGGCCTATCCAGAGTTTTACAGAACCCCGCTTCCTGCTTTCCGTTACCGGTTGGCTGCTGCTTCTTGCGGTCGGGCTGGTGTTGCTACGCCGGCGAGAAAGCCGCGTCTGGGCCCCTCCTCTTTTTCTGGCGGCGCTCTGGTTCGCCCTCACCCTGCTGCCGGATTCCTCGATTGTGCCACTTCCGGATCTGTTGGCAGAACACCGCACCTATATTCCGCTGGCAGGACTTTGTATCGGTGGCGCAGCCGCACTGCTGGCCTGTCCAGCGCCACCTTTTTGCACTTTGTTCACCGCCCTTGCGGCACTTGTGGCTCTTGGGACGGTCTCGGTGGCACGTTGCCACGTCTGGTCCACCCCGGTGACGCTGTGGCAGGACACCGCTGCCAAGAGCCCGGGAAAGGTGCGGTGCTGGTTGAATTTAGGAGCGGCCTATTTTGAGGCGGGCAAACTGCAGCTAGCCGAAGAGACATTCCTCAAGTCGTTGCAAGTCGAGCCCACTGTTCCGGGGGCGTCTAACCTGGCGACTGTCTACCTGAAGCTCAACCAACCCGAGCGGGCCCTGCCCATTGCACTGGACGGACTGAAACTCCGCCCCACCGGGTACGACCATCTTCTTCTGGCAGCCCTTGGGGAAGCCCTGATCCGCTCTGGGCGGCCCCGCGAAGCAGTGGCGCACTACGAGGAGTTGCTGCAAATGAACCCTTCCATCCTGCTGGCAAGCCACAATCTGGGACATTGCCACCTCCAACTCGGCCAGTTCCAACTGGCCAAGGAAGTCTTTCTCGCCGGGCTGCAACACCATCCCAACCAACCCAACCTCCTTTCCGGACTGGCGGCAGCCGAAGCGGGTGCCAGCTCCTTCAAACTGCGTCTTGGCCCGTAAACACCCCCACATGCTCCCCTCCCACCCTAGGCCCTTCCTCAAAAACTTTTCCCTCACCGGTGAGCGTGTCCTGGTCACCGGTTCCTCCGGTTTTATCGGGAGCACCCTGTGCCATAGCCTGCATGCCCTGGGGGCCCGTGTCGTGGGAGTGGATCAGGAGACGGGTAGACAGCCCCTGGGGGCCGGAGTGGGAACACTGGAGTGGGAGTTTTATCAGGGCGACATGAACGACCCGGCCCTGCTCGAGAGAGCGCTGCCAGGCTGTGCCGTGGTGTTTAATCTGGCGGGAAGGTGCGGGCACCTCCACTCGATGGAGGAACCCCTTGCGGACATGCACGCCAACGGGGTAGCCCAGTTGGCTCTGTTAGAGGGCTGCCGCCGTTGGGCCAAAGACGCCCATGTGATTTTTGCCAGCACCCGGCAGGTTTACGGCAGCGCCCTGTCCCTGCCTGTGAACGAGACGCAACCTCTCTGCCCGGTCGATGTAAACGGGATCCACAAGATGGCCTCCGACCTCCTTCACCTGCTCTATTCCAGACAACACGGTCTCTGTACGACGGTGCTGCGCCTCACCAACACCTACGGTCCAGGAATGAACATTGACCGTCCGGGCAGAAGTTTTCTGGGCGAATGGCTCCGGGTTCTGCTGCGCGACGAACCCCTGGTGCTCCTCGGCTCCGGTCGACAGTTGCGCGACCTAAACCACGTCGATGACGTGGTGGCTGCCTTTGTGCGCGTGGCGGAGGCGCGCCGCGCAGTGGACCACGAAGTTTTCAACCTTGGCGGATGCGCGCCCATCTCGCTTTGTGCGCTTGCAAAAAAGCTCTCACAGCTGACTGGTGGAAGGGGGCGGTGGCGGCTCGAACCGTTTCCCCCACAGTTGCGCTCCATCGACATTGGAGACTACTGGGGCGACTACACAAAAATTAAAGACATTCTCGGCTGGGAGCCAAAAACCGACCTCATGCAGGGCCTTGGCAGCCTGCTTGAGGCTGTCGGAATCAACGGCGCGCCGGTTCCCTCCCCCTTGGTTTCCGCCTCCGTGTGAGCATTCCATTCAACCAACTTTGGACAAGTCTAGCGGCCTCGAGGGCGCCTCTTGCTGCCGCCATGGACCGGGTGCTGCGCTCGGGCCGGTATATTTTGGGCGCCGAAGTGGAATCTTTTGAAAGGGAGTTCAGCTCTTATTTGGGTGTCCCGGGGGGCGTGGGAGTCGGCTCGGGAACCGACGCGCTCACGCTCGCACTGTTGGCCGGCGGCGTGGGCCGGGATGCAGAGGTTTTGCTGCCCGCATTCGGCCCGGGCGCAACCATCACAGCGGTGCTTGCGGCCGGAGCCACCCCGGTTCCGGTCGATGTAAGGTGGGATTTCACCCTTGACCAATCCCAACTCGCCGAGGCACTCACCCCCCGCACCCAAGCACTGGTGGCGGTCCATCTTTTCGGCCGGCCGGACCGGATCCTCGCGCTCCGGAAGTTTGCCAGCAACCACGGCCTGTGGCTGGTTGAGGACTGCGCGCAGGCCCATGGCGCGGAGGTCTGGGACGCCAACGAAGGCCGGTGGAGGAAGGCTGGCACCTTCGGCGATGCCGCGGCCTTCAGTTTTTATCCTACAAAAAACCTCGGTGCGCTGGGCGACGCCGGGTTCTGTGTGGCAAAAGAGGCGGGGGGAACTGAAAAGTTACGCCGGCTCCGGCAGTATGGCTGGAACCGGCGAGACAAGGCGGCGCAAGTGGGCCGCAACAGCCGGATGGACGAGCTGCAGGCGGCGGTGTTACGCACGGGCCTGCCGCAGTTGGAGCAATGGAACGAGCGCCGCAGAACACTGGTGCAGGCGTACGAAAGCCTTCTGGCTGGCCGCCTCGAGCTGCTTGGCGCGGGGCGTTCGGAGGGGGACACCCAATACAGAAGCGCCGCTCACCTGCAGGTCGTCCGTTTGGAAAGGCGTAATGCGGCGCGGCGACACCTTGCCAAGCGGGGAGTGGGAACCGGCGTGCACTACCCTCTGTCACACACCCAACAAGCTGCCTTCAGCATCTACCGCAGGACAGGGGGCTACCCGGTGGCAGAGAGGCTTGCACGCGAAGTGCTGAGTCTTCCCCTACACCCCTTTTTGCAGGAAGCCGAGGTCGAGCGGACCGTCGACTGCCTCAATGAATTTTGGAACTCCCCATGAAACAACGCGTCGTCTCAGGCTTTTCCCTCACCGTGGTGCTCCTCGTCATCATCGGATGGTTTTCCTATCGAAGCATCTTGGAATTCCGAGCCACCGCAAACCTCGTGAGCAAGGCGCAAAATGTGGCGAACATCCGGGAAAGCCTGCTCACAGACGTGGCAACCGCTGAGAGCGAGGCGCGCGGTTATGTCATCATCGGCAAGGACGACTATCTGGACCTTTACAGGAGGGCCATTGCCGACGTGCGGAAAAGTCTGGGGGCAATAAAATCCGTTCGCGCCGACACGGCACAGCCTGCACTCGTGGACAAGATTGTGGCGCTTGTGGAGATGCGGCTTGAGCGGCTCCGGATTACCATTGAGACAAAGCAAGCAGAGGGACTGGATGCAGTGGTCGGAATTGCCGGGATCGGAAAGAGGCTAATGGACGAGCTACGCGCGGTTTCCAGCGAGTTAGAACATGCTGACAAGATCGCACTTACGGAAGCCGCCTCCCGCCTCTCAAGCGCATCGCAAAGAACGACTTGGATTATCGGCCTGGGCAGCTTTCTGGCGGTGGTTTTCCACCTGCTAAGCACCATTGCATTGGGGCGCGCCACAGCTAATCGAGAGAGATTGGAGCGCTCTCTAATGGAGGTGAGCGAACGAGAGCAACGCCGAATCGGCCAGGATTTGCACGATGGTCTTTGCCAGCAGTTGACCGGGGTCTCGCTGCTCGCCCGCAGCTTGGGAAAGGGACTGCCTGCCGCAGCAAACTCCAGCCTCCGGCAGATCGTTGACCTCATCAACGGCTGCATCGAGGAAACCCGTCTGGTCACACGGGGCCTGCACCCGGTACCAGACGAACCGGGCGGCCTTGCCATCGGGTTGCGGGAAATGGTTGAGATCGTGCGGACCACATCCAACATCCAATGCGAGCTTCAGATTAAGGGTGACCTTCTCCTTAATGATATCGCAGTGGCGTCCAACTTGTACCGCATCGCGCAGGAGGCCGTACGCAATGCGGTCCGCCACTCGGATGCGACGCTGCTGATCGGCGGCGCAAATTCTTTTCTGTAAAAGTGGCTGGTGATTTTTCTGAAGTTGGCAGGGTGTGTGGCTTTCGGTTTTTTGGGTTAGGTGA
>JBIKSY010000065.1:0-16703 GCA_044348365.1 Chthoniobacteraceae bacterium | reverse complement strand
AAAAGCGATCCCAAAAACCAAAGCCATGCACAGAAGCAAAAAACCCGCCACAGTCAGGGTCACGGCCACCGCTGCCAGGAGCAGCATCCCCCCCAGTCTGGTGAGGGCCTCCTTCCCCTCGATGCCGGCGAGTTCCATGCGGGCCCGCACGTAGCTCAGGCCCGCTATGGCCATCTCCCTCAGGGGCCCGGACAGACCGCCTTGGATTTTATTTTCAACGTGCATCCAAGTCCCCTTTCAAGACGCTGTCGGACGGTTATCGGCGTGCCAGGATGCCCAGAAGAAAGCCGGTCCCTAAGGCTATGCATACTGAGCTGAGCGGGTTCTCCCGTACATACTCCTCCGCCTGATGTTGAAGGACCTTCGCCTGGCCCCGGGCCTCGCCGTAGGCGGACTCGGCCTTGGCTTTAATTTCGGCGGCTTTACCGTCGGCGACGTGCAACAGTTCGTCTGCAACGTGAAGCAACTCCCGTCCCTTTGCTTCCACCGCGGTCTTGAGTTCGCCCGCTGCCTGCAGGGCGTGCGTTTTGGATGATTGGATGTTGCGTTGCACCGTTCCGGCGAGTTCCTGCTTGGAGCCTGTCCTGGGGCCTTGTTTCAGGTCGGTTTGGGTGTCGTGTTGGAGATCCTGAAGCTCTCCCGCAATTTGAATGTTTGTCTCTGCGCTCATGGTTTTTTCCTTTCTGTCTGTTTGTTGCAATTCGGGGTGGTTTTAACCGAATGAACTTTCCGGATTGGGCTGCTCCTCGGGCATTGGACTGTACGCCGGCTGGTTTTTCTGAACCTTCTGAACTCTGTTTGTCATTGGTTGCGCGAGTTGCCAAAGCACCGCCGAACGTTTAACCAGTCACCGAATTTTCACCGAACTTTCAGCGGGCAACCAACGGTCAACCAAGGGGCGCTGACTCTTGAAGCTGCGTCCCGCAAGGGACGGAACCGGAGGTGGACTCATGGAGTTACGGACTCAAGGAGTTAGTCTGTCTGTCCCGCTTGGCTTTGAAGGTCCGGGGTGGCCCTTCCTTCCACCCTTCGTTACGGAGTTCGAGCGACAAAAGGTGTAAAAATGTGAGTTAAAGTTACTTTGCCCGGAACGTGATCCGAGCTTTGGACAAATCGTACGGAGACAGCTCCACCTCTACGTTGTCGCCTGGGACGATACGAATGAAGTGTTTCCGCATTTTTCCGGAAATATGTGCGAGCACGAGTGCGCCGTTTTGGAGTTGGACTCGGAACATGGTTCCCGGGAGCACTTCTCTGACAACTCCCTGTGTTTTGATTGCTTCCTCTTTTCCCATATGTCTACCAGACTGGCCCTCTGAGTGCGTGAATGCAACCCTGAGAAGGGTGACGTTCCGATCTCAAGGAGTTTTCTCTTCCGGAGGGCTCCTTCGTGGGAACACCTGAAAAAGAAAAGGGGTTTTGTGGCTGAAAGGCAGCTGAATTCTTAAGACAGACACCGGTGTTTATCACCCTCGGTGGTGTCGACTGCCTTTTGCTGGGAGGTGGGGCGACGCTGCCTGCCCCTCCAAGGGGATGATTGTCTGCACAGCGCGATGCTCTCTGGCATCCCGCTGGGATGGAATTTTGAGGGGAGGGCTCTGGTGGAGGTGCTTCGGCATCGAGCGAACACCGGCTTTCATGTCTGCGGCACGACTGACGCTGCGAGCCAGAGATGCGCCTCAACGGATAGCTGACCGAAAGCGCTTCCTTTCCAGTGCCCGCCCAAAGTCGCCGAGAACTGAACGTTTGACTGGCTCGGGGTACTAGAGAAGCAATGATTCCAGTGCGCGGCCGTAGCGGATGTAGGAGTCAAAGCGCTCCTCGGGGGTCGATTGCGAGCCTCCTAGGTGCACGATACTGGCAACGTGCGGTTCGATCGTCACCCCAGCGCGGTAGCCTGTCGCAAGCAGGTCTGCGAGGATTTCGCCGACACACGCGTCGCCTTGGCCTGGATAAGTGAACACGTTGCTTTTGCCTCCCTCCGGGTTGCGTTTGGCGTCCTTAATGTGGACGTACTGGATGAAGGGCCGCACCGCGCGGTAAAACGGCCAAGGTTCCAGTCCGTAGGCGACCGTGTTGCCAATGTCAAAAAGAGCGGCTACGGACGGGTGGTCAACCCGTTCGAGAAATTCAACCGCGTTTTCCGGGCTCAGTCCGCCCCAGCCCTCGCAGTTTTCGTGCAGGAGCACGATACCAGCGTCCGCAGCGATGGGAGCCATCAGCTTGTAGCGGCGCACTGCTTCGTCCCTCCAGTCCTCGAGCGAGACGTCGCCACGCACCCAGCTCATCGTGCGCACAAAACGTGCCCCCGTTCTTTGCATGCGCCGGCACAAGGTCTCCAAGTCTGCCAGGTCAATCTGGAAGTCGCCCGAGATCGGACGACTCCAGTTGCCGATTGCCGAGGCAAAGCCGCTCACTCCGATTTCCGCATCCGCAAGGAGGTCCACCGCCCGTTCAAACTCGATTTCCGGCAGGACCTCACCGCCGGCTTGTTTACCTCCGATGAGTCGGAGTTCGATCCGGTTCCAGCCGAGGGCGCGGTGTGCTGCGATCTGGCCTTCAATGTGGTCGGCCGCCTCGTCGGCGAGGCCTGAGAGCGGAAGTTTCTGGGAGGGGTTCGGGGTTGCTTGCATAAGGGGGGCGGTACGGAGGGAGGGAATGCGCTTCTAGCAGGGCTTTGGGACAAGCAGGTTGGTCCCCGTCATCTCGGCGGGCTTTTCGACCCCCAAAAGAGCGAGGAGCGTTGGGGCCACGTCGGCGAGAATGCCGTTTTTGCAGTTGAACGTGTCGGAGTCACTGGCGGCGTACAGCAGGTGGACGAGGTTGGTGGTATGGGCGGTGTGGGGGGAACCGTCCGGGTTGCGCATTTGTTCGCAGTTGCCGTGGTCGGCGGTGATCAGGAGGCGGCCGCCCAGAGAGAGCGCCTTTTCAACGACGGCCTGCACGCAGGCGTCGATGGTTTCGACCGCCTTGATGGCCGCCTCCACCACGCCGGTGTGGCCGACCATGTCCGGGTTGGCAAAGTTGAGGATGACCAGGTCGTGCTGCCCCATGCGTTCCACCACTTCGCGGGTGACTTCGGGGGCGCTCATTTGGGGCTTGAGGTCGTAGGTGGCAACGTCTTGGGGCGAGGGCACGATGACCCGTTCTTCGCCGGGGAAGGCGTCCTTGACACCTCCGTTGAAAAAATAGGTCACGTGCGGGTATTTTTCCGTTTCGGCGATGCGCAGTTGGGTGAGGCCGGCCTTGCTTACTACCTCCCCGAGGATGTTTGAGAGGCTTTGCGGCGGGAAAGCCACGGGAACTCCGTAGGCGCTGTTGTACTCGGTCAGGGTGACGTAGTGCAGCCGCGGGGTAATTTCCCGATCGAAGCCGCTGAATTCGGGATCGAGGATGGCTTGGGAGAGCTGTTGGGCGCGGTCGGAGCGGAAGTTGAAGAAGACCAGGACGTCCTCGTCGCGCATGCGCGGTTCGTCGGCGTGGGAGAAGATGAGGGGGTGGAGGAACTCGTCGGTTTCGCCGGCGGCATAGCGTTCGCGCAGGGCGGCATCTGGGGTGAGGGACGAGCGCTGGCCGCGGCCCAGCCAGATGGCGTCCCAGGCTAGCTTGTTGCGTTCCCAACGCTTGTCCCGGTCCATGGCGTAGTAGCGGCCGATAACGGTGGCCAGGACGGCGCCGGTGGGTTGGAGGGCGGCTTGGAGTTCGGCGAGGCAGCCGGCACCGCCAGTGGGGGAGGTGTCTCGGCCGTCGGTGATGGCGTGGATGAGGATGTGCTCGACGCCGGCTGCGTGGGCCGCTTGGGCGAGCGCTACCAGATGCAGCCAGTGGCTGTGGACGCCTCCGTCTGAGACCAGTCCGAGAAAATGCAGTCTTTTGCCCTTTGCCTTGGCGAAACTTTCCTGCAGCACTGCGTTGCAGGGCAGTTTGCCCTCGCGGATGCAGAGGTTAATCCGGGTAAGGTCCTGGTAGACGATGCGCCCCGCACCCAAGTTGAGGTGGCCCACCTCGGAGTTGCCCATTTGTCCCGAGGGCAGTCCGACGTCCTCGCCGCTGGCGGAGAGTTTGGAATGGGGAAAGCGGGCGTAGAGCGAGTCGTGAAAGGGGGTGCTTGCCAGAAGGGTGGCGTCGCCGTTGGCGACGGCTTCGGCGCGACCGCCCGGCTGGATGCCCCAGCCGTCGCGGATTACGAGCACAACGGGTTTTTTGTTCATGTGGAAAGATAGTGCCCGGGAGCGGGGGCGTGTCCACCCTGAGTGGTGGAGTTTTTCAGGCGCCTTGGGCGTAGGCTTGGACGCGGTTGAGCCAGCCAGGGAGCCAGCGTTCCTCGTGGCGTTCAGGTGGGGCGTTTTTCACCCTGCGTCGGAGGGTCTCGGCCGCCGCCTTTGCGAAGTCCGAGGCGTGCCCTCCCGGTGCCATGCATTCAAGGACCTGAAGCAGGCCCCAGCCCTGGCCAGCGTATCTTTCGGAGTTTTTGGTGCCTTCGCCCTTAAAGTTGACGTAGTCGATGAGGGCAAACCGTCCCTTTGTGGTGGAGGCGAGCGATTCGAAGGAGCGCCTAACCGGCTCGCGCCGCTCTTTGGGAAGAGACTCAAGCATTATTGGGAGGGCCTTTTCGAGGCGTTCGGCCAGATACTGGCTCTGCAAAGGCACGGTGGCGGCCAGCCAATGGCGCAGGGCTTTGAGTTTTGGGGTGCCGGTTTCCTTGAGGAACGCGGTCCGGTCGGCCCATGGGCAGGCCATGCCGGGTTTGAGCCATTCCGGGGGAGGGGCTCCCTTGTCGGAGAGAAACCGGACAAGCCCGGGAAAGCTTTCTTCAAACGGTCCCTTTGGGCCGGGGGGATACCAGATGAAATGGCCGATACCCAACGAGGCGAAGGCTTCGCCTGAGTTCCAGTCGGCTAGTCCCTCGACTTTGCCGGCCGCTTCGTTTTGCCAGACGCGCCGCCCGATCATTTCCAGGTCGGAAGGGGGCAGGGGCGGCAGGGCGCCTAGTGGCAGCAGAAAAAAAGCAAGGTTCATGGGACTGATCACCTAAATTGTACACGCGGTCCGCGTCGATGACGGTTTGCTGGCAAACCGGAGGGCCGGGAAAGCTTGCCGCTTGGGGGGCGAAAGTTTCGAGGCAAAAGCTGCTCGTCAGGTTGCGGCTTTGCACGGGGCGGGGACCCTTGTTTCAGAGGGGGGCTTTGGTCGTTCTTTTTGACCTTGCCTCCTGCGGTCGCGCCCCTAAGCTCCCCCTCCCGTCACTGCCTCATGGTGTAACGGTAGCACAGCAGATTCTGAATCTGCTTGTCTAGGTTCAAATCCTAGTGAGGCAACCACTCCTGACGGGTCTACGCGTCAAGCGGCGGGCAGAATCCGGTCGATGGTCAGCACCGAAATGAGGCGTCCCTCCAGAGGCACCACGTGCGAAATTGGAAGTTTCGAGCCGTCCTTTACTGGCTCGAAACGGTCTGCCGGGACCTCGCTGATGCTCAACACCTGGTCGACCAGAATTCCGGCCATCGCCCCCTCAAGCACCGTAAGCAAACAGGGCGGCTGCGCATCAGCGGCGGGCGGTTCCAACCGCGCCACCTGTTTGCGCAAGTCAATCACCGGAATCACGCCGTCCCCGACGTCTGCCATGCCGTCAAAGTGTTCGGCAGTGGAGGGCAGCGGCGTGAGCCGCACCGAGGCCAAGATCCGCTCGATCCGCTCAAGCGTGAGGCCGAAGAGCTCGTCGCCGACGCGTACGGTGAGCAGTTGGTGGCTCTCTCCCTGTTCCTTGGAGGAAGCGGTATCCGTGACCTGTCGTGCGTTGAATGGGATCATGCTCACAAGCTCGGCGCGCACCTGCTCCACCAGCTTGATCGGACTGATTACGCCCACAATGTGGTCGGCCTCCATGACCAGGTAACTGTTCACCCCGGCCATTGATTGGCTCATCGGATAAACCTGTTCCGGCGGAAAGCGTTCAAGGCTCAGCGCGCGGTCCACGAAAAGTGCCACCTCCAGCCCCCCATCGAGTTCGGCCACCAGGCAGATCTCCTCGCCCTCGGTGCGGGGGTGGCCCAGAAGGAGGGCCGAGGACAGGGCGACCACCGGTTTGCCGCGCAGGTCGATGAGGCCCAAAATCCAGTTGGGGGAACCGGGCATCGTGCGCAGCGGTCCGGGGACGGTGAGTTCCTCGACTTCGGAGGATTCAAAGGCGTAGGTTTGCCCCCCGATTTCCACCAAGAGGAAGGGCGTGTGGGAGTCTGTGAGAATCTCCTCGAGCAACTCGGGCGAGGGCGCCTCCGCCAGCATGACCTCCCCGTCGGGTGGCAGGACCCGCAACTGCTCGCTAACCGCGAGGCGGTCGATATCCAGCAGGTAGTGCGTCTGGCCCGAATGCGCGAACTGGGAGAGGAAGAGTTCGTGCACGGCGCGGGCCTCCGCCCCATGGGCGAGGATCTGGTCGCTCTCGACGTCGACCATCGAGGTGACCTGCTGGACCCGCAGAGCGAGGGAGCCGCCCTTGTCCATGACGACCACCAGAATCTTGCCCTCCTGCTGCTCGCACCCGAGCAGTTTGGCGAGGTTGATGCGCGGCATGACCTGGCCGATTGCGTCGACCAGTCCCTCGAAGGCGTCTGCGGAATAGGGTAGGGGGGTGAGAGGCCCGGTCTCAACGACGCCGATGACGCGGTCGAGCGGGATGGCCAGCGTGAGGTCGCCGGATTTGCAGCAAAGGAGGTGGAGCTGGGCCATGAGAAGGTTTGGAAAAGAAAGTGGCAGGCGCGGATGGGGCGGGGCTTAGCCCGACTTGCTTTCCATGGTCCAGACCCCGTCCCACTCCTCGGGCGGCGCCTTGAGTAGAATGTCGCAGCGCTCGAGCAGGATCTTGGCGGCCTTGTCGGCGGGGTTGGCGTGGGTGGAAACGTCAAACTGGCGGCGGGCCTCCTGAAAGCCGCCCGCCGTGTAGGCGGCGAGACCTGCGGCATAGGACTGGAGCCACTCTCCGTCGTGGGCCCCGGGTGGGGCGTAGATGATTTCGAAAATATTAGCCGGCGTTTTCTGTCCCTTGACCCGGATCATGTCGAGCAGGCGCGACCGAGGGGCGTCGGTGAGGAGCCGGAAGGTTTCCCCGCACAAAAGCAACTGGGCCCCGTAGTGGCCGGTGAGGCTTTCGATGCGGGCGGAGAGGTTTACCGAGTTGCCCATGACCGTGTAGTTCATCCGCTCGGGCGAACCGAGTTGGCCGGCGACGACCCTTCCGGTGGCCAGGCCGATGCCGATCTTGAACGGAACCCGCCCGTCGGCTTCGCGGTCGCCGTTGAGCAGGTCGAGGGCCTGAAGCATCGCAAAGCCCGCGCGCACAGCGTTGTCGGCGTCGTTGCCCGTGGACTTGGGCACGCCGAACAGGGCCATGATTGCATCGCCGATGTACTTGTCGATGACCCCGTAGTTGCCCCGGATCACGTCGGCCATGAAGGCGAAGTACTCGTTCATCATCGTGACGACCGCCTCCGCTCCGAGGCCCTCGCACAGCTTGGTGAAGCTGCGCACGTCGCTAAAAAGGACCGTGGCGTCGGCCAGCTTCCCGCCCAGTTGCAGGTTTTCGCCGCTCATGACTGCGTCGGTGACGGCGCTGGACATGACCTTGTCGAGCACCTTGCGCAGGTTTTGTTCTGCGGTGGTGTCCTCGATGGTCACCAGCGCCGCGGCGAAGGACTTGAGGCGGGCCGGGGCCGGCAGCACCGAAACACGGAACGGCAGCCAGTCGCCGCTTTCGGTTGAATAGTCGACGGTGGCGTCTTGGAGGGCGGGACCGCCCTCGAGCACGGCGCGGATGTCGTCGGCCAGCTGCCTGTTGTAGTCGCCGAAAAGGGCGTCTAGCGAAGGTGGGGCTTTCGGGTCGAGTGAGAGTTGCAGCAGTTTGGTGGCGGCCGCGTTGGCATAGACAAGCGTGCCCTCCGCGCTGAAGGCGAGGGCAGCTGTTTTGACGGTGTCGAGAAACAGCTTTTGGAGAGCGCCGGCAAAGCCGCTTTCCGAAGCCGGCGCGGCCTCCTCCTCTTCCGTGGCTTGGGCCGGGGCCTCGGCTGCGGTGGAGGCGAGGCCCGTGACTCGGCGGAGGGCTTGAACCACGAGCGAGCCGCGGCTGGACTTGATGTCCATGCTCACGGAACCCGAGGGCTTGTCGAGGACCTCGGCTGCCCCGAGGCGCAGCGCTTCGGCTCGTTCGGGGGTGCCCTCGCCGCCAAGTGAGGAAAGGATCACCACCTTCGAGGGGCTGCGCAACCCGAGGCGGCGGAGCGTCTCCAGTCCGGAGAGTTCGGGCATTTCGATGTCGAGCAGGATGACGTCGGGTTTGAGAAGACGGACTTTTTGAAGCGCGATTTTTCCGTTTTCAGCGGTGTCAACGACCTTGAAATCCGGGTCGCTTTCGACAATCTCGCGCACGAGTCGGCGCATGATGTTGGAGTCGTCGACCACAAGCACCGTCTTGGGCAGGGAATGTGGAGTTGGGGTGGCGGATTCCATCGGGCGGAAGTCAGGCTGTGACGGGGAGGTTGGCTGTCTCGGCGGTCCCCTCGGGGGCGGACACCGTCTCGATGCGCACAAGCGCTTCCCGCCACAGGCGGCGGTCGGCAAAGCCAGTCATCGGCCAGGTCACGTCAAACCGGACACTCAGCCGGCAGGTGGAGTCGGCGTCCCGGAGGACCCCGTCGCAAAGCGGCAGCAGGCGCGAGGGCAGGAAGGGGACCCGTTCGAGGTGTTGGAGGTGGGAGGCGACGATTTCGTCGACCGCGTCGACGATGAGGGCCGCGCGCCGAAGGGAGTCGCTCGAAACCCAGTCGAGTTGGATGCGTGGCCGGTCACCCGCAGGCTCCGTATGCGAGGAAGCACCGCCCTTTTTCTGTCTTCGCCTCGCCCCGAGCAGGCGGCTCAGATCCAGCGTCGGCCAGTGGTATTGGTCCGCCCCTGGCTGAGGCCCGTGTTTGAGCGGGGGCACCAACCGCACGCCGTCGCCCAGCGTCACGATCGACTCGATGTTGCGGCTTGGGAACAGCAACCGATAGTGGGCGCACCGCGCTGAAACGTGGTTCATCATTTCAGACGAGCCCCTCCTCAAGCCGGACGCTGTGGCTGCGCAGACCAAACACGGTGTGGCGCTTGGCCAGTTCAAACAGTCCCTCCGGGTCGATCACAACCACGATCCGGTCAGTTCCCAAAGTTGAAATCCCACCGATGCCCGGCAGATGTGCGATGCGGGGGTGCATCTCCTGAATGAGCATGTCCGCACGGCGCATGATTTTCTGGACCTCGATTCCGATGCGCCTGCCGTTGAAGTCGCAGACCACGATGGAAAGTTGGTCGGAGGCCTGGGGCGGGGGCTCGGGAAGGCGCAGCAACTCCACCAGTTTGAATACCGGCAGGAAGCGGCCGTGCAGCAGGAGCGAGCGTTGCCCGTTGACGTTCTGGAGTTCGGCGGCCGCAACGACCGTGCCCTCGACAACCATCCGGTCGGGGAGCGCGACGGTCTGGATACCCGTCTCGGCTAGGAGCATCGGCTGGATCGCCTTGGAGAGGGGCATGTCCAGACGGAAGGTGGTGCCGAGGCCCGGGCGGGTTTGGATGTCGATCTTGCCCCCCAGCTTGGTGACGTTGACAAGGGCGACGTCCATGCCGACGCCCCGGCCCGAGGTGTCGGTGATCTTGTCGGCGGTCGAAAAGCCGGGGGTGAAGATGAAGCGGGCGATCTGTTCGTCGCTGAGTTTCCTGCTTTCTTCATCGCTTACCAGGTCGGAGGCCACAGCCTTTAGGCGCACCTTTTCAATGTTGATGCCTCTGCCGTCGTCGTTGATTTCCACCACGATCCGGTTGCCCCGTTGTTCTGCCGAAAGGATGAGGGCCGCGGTGCGGGGCTTGCCGGCAGCGAGGCGTTCCTCCGGGGTTTCCAGCCCGTGGTCGACGCTGTTGCGCAGCATGTGCATGAGCGGGTCGGCCAGGAGCTCCACCATGCCGTTGTCTACGCGGATGCCCTTGGCGCGCGCGTCGAAGCGCAGAAGTTTTTTCTGTTTTTGCGCGAGGTCCCGCACCATGCGGGGAAAACGGTTGAAGAGGGTGTCGAGCGGGATGACACGCAGCCCGAGGGTTGTCTCGTGGATGAGGGTGATGAGCCGGTGGGACTCCGCCTCGAGCGTGGCAAAGTCGTTTTGCTGGCGGATGAGCCAGTCAATTTTGGGTAGCAAATGGGGCGCGTTGAGCACGCTGTAGTCGGAGAGCTCGCGGAGGATGTCCGGCCCCTCGCTGTCGTGGACCATGGCGTTGAACCGGGCCGAAACGCTGAAGAACTGGCCGATGCGCCCGAACATGGCATCCATGAGCTCCACCGGGACGCGCACCTGCACGCCCCCGCCCTGAGCGGCGGTGGCCGCCGGTTTGGCTTTGATGCCGAAGTGAGAGGTGCTCTGCCGCCCGTCGAGTTTGCGCAGGATCAGCAGGTCGGGGTTGGCAAAGCAGGCGGTCACCTTGGCGCGCAGTTGCTCCTCGTCGGCTGCCCCGAACACCAGAATGGCCAGGGACTGCATGCCTTCAATGGTGGCCCGCTCGCAAAGGATCGGCTCCAGCGCGGCTGCCGCCTTCTCGGCAAAGGCGAGGAGCGCGGCCTTCTGGGGCGGTTGTTCGATGAGGACTTCAAAGAAGTCGGAACCCTTGGCCTGCTGCATGACGGCCAGCCGCTCGTTGAGTGCGGGGGAAACCCGGGCGAAGCGTTCCGGATCCAGTTTGCGTGACTCCAGAAAGCGCAGCACCGGTTGGGGCGGGCGGAATTCGCGCTGGAGCCTTTCGCGAATGCGGTCCGCGAGCATGAGACTCAGCGGGGAGGCGTTGGAGGCGTCCGAGGCGAGGTCGGTTTGGATGGACTCGGTGCAGAGGCGCAGGAATTCGGCACGTTCCTCGGGCTCAAGCCGGGACTGCACGAGCTGGGGCAGCAGGACGCCGAAGGGATTTCCCGGCATGAGAATGGCGAGCAGATCGAGCCCGTCCTGCGGGCGCTGCTCGAGGAGGAGGCCCTGGAGCGCTTCGGTAAACCAGCCTCGCAGGGTGAGCACCACCTCGGCGTAGCCGCAGGACTGGGTAAGCAGGCTGCGGAAGCCGTCGAGCAGTCGCAGAAAGCGCGCGAAGGGAAGGGGAGCGCGTTCGGCAGCGAGGGTCTGGAGTGCCTCCGCAAGCGACTGGAGTCGGATCTTGTCGAGGGCGAAGAGCAGGACGTCGAAGTCCTCCTTGAGTTGCTCCGGGGAAATGCTTTCGGGCTCGAGCACGGAGTTGGCGATACCGGGCAGCAGTTCGTCAAAAAGCTCTGCCTGGGCGACAAGGGTGTCCTCGTCAAAGTAGAGGTCGGCGTGGAGGAACGTCGCTGCGGCGTCCTCTCCTTCGGCCGGCGCGCTGTCGGCGACTGGCCCAGCGCCGCCCCCGCCCTTTGTCGCGGCCTTGAGTGCGGCGATGAGCTTGTCGTTGCTGGCGAAGGTGCGCCCTTCGACCAGTTCGGTGCGCGCCTGTTTGATGACGTCCAGGGACTGGAGCAGTAGGTTGGTGGCTCCCTCGGTCAGGGGTTGGGCGCCGCTGCGCACCGTGGCCAGAAGCGACTCGGCTTCGTGGGCGATGCCTTCCAGCGGGCCGAAGGCGATGACGCGCGCGAGCCCCTTGATGGAATGAAAACTGCGAAACAGCAGGTTGATGTCCTCGGGCGAAGGCGCCTCAACACTGGCTGCGACCAGCACCTGCTCGGAAGCATCCAGGTGTTCGGCAACTTCGTTGGCGAACTCGGCGATCAGGGCGGGATCCGCGCTCATGGGCTCCTCCTTTGGGGCAGGGTTTGGACGATTGCCAGCAGTTCTTCGAGGTAGGCTTTGCCGGCCGGCCCCGTCAGCCCGAGGCTGGTCTTGCCCTCCGGCTTGAGCAGCACCCCGTGGGCGCCCCCAAGAAACAGCGGGTCAAGCGAAGGGGTGCCAGGGACCGCGTCCGCACCGGTGAGCAGCAGCAGCGCGGGACTGACCAGCGAGAGTTTGAGCACGAGCCGCTGGGCTTCCGCCGACTCCATGCTGTCAAGGTCGAGCAGCACGATTGAAGGGGCGTTGGTGCGCACGCACTCCAATGTGATCGCGGGGCCCGTGGCGGTAACAAAGCGCACGGGCGAGGGTGCCAGGAGCTGTTCGAGCAGCGCGGCAAACGCGGGATCCTTCGAGGCCAGCACCAGGGAAAGCGGGGAAGGGGACGCGCTCTTCATAGGGCGGCGGACTTGGCCGCCGAGTACCAGCGGTTGATGGACTCGACGATCTGTTCGGGCGACTGGATCTGGCGGGCCGCCCCGTTTTGAATCGCGGCGTTGGGCATGCCGGCCACAGCGCATGTCTCGGGACGTTGTGCGATGACGGGAAAGCCTTGCTTGCTGAGGGCGAGCGCCCCGGTGGAGCCGTCCTGCCCCATGCCGGTTAGGATGACCGTGTGCGTGGCGATACCGGCTTCGGCGGCGGTTTGCAGCAGGTGGTCGATGCCCGGATGAAACGGGTTTCCGGGCACGGAGGCCTCCTTGAGCCGCAGCTTGCCCGGTGCATGGGTGAGTACTTGAAAATCCCTGCCGCTTTGGACCAGCCCGATCACGCCGATTTCGGGCAGGGGGCCCTGACCGACCTCAACGACCGGATGGGCGCACTCCTCCGAAAGCCGGAGCGCAAACCCGACCGTCTCCCCCGGGGGCATGTGCTGGGCGATGAGCGTTGGAATGGTCGGCTTTTGAAGGCCCTTGAGCATCTTCACCAAAAGGGGCGGCCCGCCGGTGGAAACGCCGATGACAATGAGCTCCGCGGGGCCACGCTTCGGTGCGGGCGCCGGTGCGGCGCCGCCCGTTTGGGACGGAGTCGACGGCACGGGGGGAGTCCAGAGCGTACCGGAGTTTGTGGAGTCCTGCGCCTTGGTCACGCGCACCGCATGAATCGCCGCCAACAGGTTGTCTTGAATGTGCCCGATATCCAGAGCCCCCTGGTTGCGGCTTGAAAGTACAAAAACGGTGCGCTTGAGGCTGAGGCTTTCGGGCACGACCGCACCCCGGGCGTTGATGAGTACGGTGGGGTCCCGGCGTGCCGCGAGTTGGACTTGAAGAGACGGGCCGTCCGGGTCCGCTAGGAGTTCGAGGTCCACCAACGCCACGGTGCCGGGGTTTGCCTGCAGCATGCGCGAAACCGCCGCGCAGTCGCGTTCCTCCGCGACGAGTTGCAACTCCGGATCGCCCGCCAGCGTTCGGCGCAGCGCTACGGAGTTGAATGCCGATTTGACCGCCAGACAGATGCGCGCCTTCATTTGAAGGAGGCCTCCTTTTTCCAAAGCATGGCGCGGGGATCTTCGAGCAGGGAGAGCGAATAGGACTCCGGCTGTTTGAGCATGTCAGCGGGCCCCAGCACCAGAACCCCGCCGGGACGGAGAGCGCTCACGAGTGTGGTGACAGCGCGCCGCATCCGGGCCTCGTCCATGTAGATGAGTACGTTGCGGCAAAGCACCAGGTCCGCTCCGGCCAGGGGCGCTGGATCCGTTACCAGGTTGCGCTGCTGGAAGCTGGTGATGCGGCGCAGTTGGTCGTCGGCGCGCCAGGTTTTCTCACCGCCTTGGAGCACTTTGAGAAAGTGGTGCCGCGCGAAGGCGGGGATGTCTCGGAAGCTGTTGAGGCCGGAATTGGTGGTGTATTCGCCGCGTTTGGCGACGTTTAACACCTCGGCGCTCAGGTCGGTGCCCACCACGGAAACCTGCCATTCCTTCGCCGCGGTATCGCGTGAGGATTGAATGGCGTCACGCAAAAGCAGGCCCGCCGAATAGGCTTCCTCCCCCGAGGAACACGCGGCGCACCAGACCTTGAACTCGTACCGACCGGCCGCCGAGCGTTCCTTCAACAGGGCCGGGACGACCTTTTTAGCGAGAAACTCCAGCTGGCCTTCATGCCGGAAAAAGTAGGTCTCGTGGATGAGACAGAACTCGGCGAAGGCCAGCCATTCGGGACTGAGCGGATCGGAGAGGAGCAGGCGTTGGACGGCCTGCGGCCTGTCGGCCTCCGGGAGCAGCGCAAGGCGCGCATGCACCTTCGGGGCGGCCATTTCCAGGCGCAGACCCGTCCGCTCCTGCACGGCGGCGATGAGTGGATCGGCGAGGTTCATAAGCGAGCGGATGGCCTTCCAAGCGGGGAAACCGCTTTCAGGATGCGCCCCGGTTCGGGGGCTGTGGCGTGGCGTGCGAAGGGCGGCAGCAGGCGCGTGAAAGCGGCCATTTAGGAAGCCTTGTATTCGGCAAGGAGGCGCGTGTCGTTGGAGAGCTTGGAAAGCTGCACCATTGTGGCCGTGATCTCCTCGGATGCGGCGGAGTTGGACATGGCGATGTTGCGCAGTTCGCTGATGTTGCCGCTGATCTGGGAAAGGGTGGCCTGCTGTTCGTCCATGGCGACGGCGATGGAGCGGACCATTTCTGTCGTTTCCTTGGTGCCGGATGCGATCGAGGCCATGTTTTCGCTGACGGTCTCGGTGGCGACCTTGCCGCGCTGCGAGTCAGCCGTGGCCTGCTCGACGATGTCGGCGATCTGTTTGGCGTTTTGCGCAGAGCTTTCCGCCAGCTTGCCCACCTCCTGCGCCACGACCACAAAGCCCTTGCCGTGTTCGCCGGCGCGGGCGGCCTCGATAGCGGCGTTGAGCGAAAGGATGTGCGTCCGGTTGGCGATCTGCGCGATGACCTGCGTGATCTGGGTGATCTTACGGCTGTTTTGCGCGATGGCCTCCACAATCGGCACCAATTGCCCCACCGCGGTCTGGCCGTTTTCGACCGCAGACGAGGCGCCCTCGGCCCGCTCGCGGGCACGCACCGCGTTGCTTGTGACCAGTTTGATCGCCGAGAAGGATTCGCTCAGGGCCGTCGACACCAGGTTGAGCTGCCCCGTCTGGGTGCGCGCGCCGTCGGAAATCTGGGCCACCGCCGTGCTGGCCTCATCCACCGAGAGAGCCGTGTGCCCGGTCATGGTACGGATCTTGTTGGAGTTTTGACGAAAAATCTCCAGGGCGCGTGCGAGGGATCCGAGCTCGTCGGCTCGCTTGACCTCCGGCAGGTCGAAGGCCGAATCCCCTTCCGAAAGGCGTTTGGTTTTCTCGGTCAGCGCCCCTAGGGGGCGGATGAGAAACAGGCGGGTGGTTTGCTGGGTGAGCAGACAGATCCCCACAATTGACCCGCCGATGAGCGCCAGAAAGAGGTCGCGCAGCGCCTTTGGCTCCTTCATGGCTGCTTCCAAAGGGTTTTGGAGCACCAGTCTCCAGCCCTCGCCCTTGTAGGAGAGAAAGCCCGAGAAGGGGGCGTGGGCGACGATCACCTCGCCCCCTTTGGTTGGATGGTGGCGAAAAAAACCGCTCTTTCCAGCCAGTTGGGCCAGCGCCAGGGTTTCAGTGCCGCCAGAGGTGCCTACTGCCGACTTCGGGTAATCCTCAAGCACCTCGTTCTTGGCGGAAAGCACCTGAATTTGGGAACGGGCCCCGCTGTTGACGACCGTCCCGTTGAAGTTTTTGTCCAATCCAGAGAGCACTTCGCGCACGGACCGCTCCCAGGACACCCGGTTGCTCCAGACCCGGAAGGGCTTGCCTGAGGCGTCCAAAACAGGCGCCGAAAAGTTCAGCGAAAGTCCCTGGGAGCGGTACACCTGAGCGGCAAAGCGGTCCGCAGCGAGGTCGGCGGTGTAGCTCTGGCCCTCTTTGATTTGGCCGGACATGCACGCCTGAAACCAAGGCTCGTCTTTGACGCTCTGGCCGATGAGGGGCGCGGAATCGATCGGCTTACCGTCCGCGTCGACAGTGTTGACTGCGATGATCTTGCCGGCGGCGTCCGCGATAATCATCAGGTCGTAGAAGCCGTACATCTTGGTGTAGGTGTCGGCCGTGCTGGCTACGACCTTCGGATCTTCCGCTGCTGCGCCAGGATGAAAGACGAAGGCCTGAACGTCTCCGTACCGCTCAAACAGGAGCCGGTCGATCTTGTCGGCCACCTGCTCCACCGCGCCCTGGCACTCGACCCCCTGCGATTGTTCTCGGTCGCGGTAGGCCTTTCGTACGGCAATCGTGCTGGTGATGAGCAGGGGAGCCAGAGCGATGAGCAGTCCGCTGAAAACGATTTTGGCGCCGATGCTTCGGACTCCGTAGGATGGGTGGCTGGACATAACCTCCCCCGCGTAGCATGAAAAGTGCCAATAGAGGGGGCTTGCGGTCTTGGCGGCCCTCTTGGGTGTCGCCCTTCAGAGGCGTTCTCGCTGGAAACGCCCGCACAAAATTGGCGCCTCATATAGCTTTCCTCCCGACCTGCAGGGCGGTTTGCTTGCGCGCATGGATTGGACCCTTTGGAAGCCGACGGACCGCGCAAACCTTTGCTTTATCGTCAAGGAGGGGCGGGTGCTCCTGATCTTGAAGAAACGCGGTCTTGGAGCCGGCAAGATCAATGCGCCCGGGGGAAAGCTGGAACCAGGGGAGACCGCCCTGCAGGCCGCGGTGCGCGAGACCCAGGAGGAGGTCGGCGTGACGCCCCTGCATCTGGAGGAGCGCGGGTACCTGCGTTTCCAGTTCACCGACGGGTATGCCCTTGGATGTTCGGTTTTTGTGGCCCGCGACCTGGTGGGCGAGCCCATTTCGACGGACGAGGCCGACCCCATGTGGGTCGCTTTGGATGCCGTG
>JBIKSY010000064.1:0-16729 GCA_044348365.1 Chthoniobacteraceae bacterium | reverse complement strand
AAACCTAACCAACTATGTCGACAGCCTCTGGCTTCCCGGCCGGAAATACAACGGTACGCACGATCCCGAGGGACTGCTGAGCAGCTTGCCGGCCGTGGCGAGCGCTCTTTTCGGGGTGCTTGCGGGTAGGTGGATCACCTCCAGGAATACGCCACAGCGGGTCCTTGGCGGGCTCTTGGGCGCGGGCGTCGTGCTGGTGGCGGCGGGCTGGGGCTGGCACCCGTTCTTTCCCATCATCAAAAAAATTTGGTCCTCCTCCTTCGTGCTTGTGGCCGCCGGTTGGAGCACGCTGCTTTTGGCTGCCTTTTACTGGGTCACGGACATCAAGGGCTGGCTGGCCTGGACGCCGCCCTTCCTCTGGGTCGGGGCCAATCCGATTGCGCTCTATCTGCTCGGAGGCATGGGTTTGTTTCGCACTGTTTCGGAGAGGCTGGTGCCGAAGCAGGATCCAACGGGAGGTTGGCTTGGCGCGGCCGTCGCATTTGCCGCGATGTTGGCACTGGCGCGCTGGCTTTATCGGCGGGGGATTTTCATCCGGATCTAGGTTGTGTGTCTGCCGGGTTCCGGCTGTCTCCAGATCGGAGAGAGCCGGCCTATTTGAGCAGGTCGGCGGCGGCTGCGACCTCGGGCGTGCCTGGAAAGTCGGACTCAAGGTCGCGGATCAGCGCGGCCGCCTTGGCGTGGTCGCCCTTTTCTTTGAAAGCCTTCGCCGCGCCAAGCAGCGCCTTCGGCAGCAGGAGCCGGTGCTGTGGCACAAAAACCTCCACCGAAAGAAAGGCCCTCGCCGCGCTGCGCCACTGTTTGGCGGCCAGTTCTGCCTGCCCGATCTCCAGCCAAGAAAGGCCCGCGGCCAGCGATCCCGCTCCGGACGTGGCCAGCGCCTTCCAAGCGGTACGCGCCCCGGCCGGGTCGTTCTGGCCGGCGGCGAGCAGCCGGAAGGCGGTGTCGAGTTCGGGATCGCCGGTGGACGCCCAGGTTTTTTGGAGCTCCGAAAGCATTTCCACCGTGCCGGCGACGGCGAGCGCGGGGAGCCGCAGCCGCATCACATCCGGCCAGAGACTCCCAGGGAGCTCCGCGTAGGTGCGGAAGAAAACAGCAGGCTGGGCGGTCTTCTCGAGGACTCCCGCGGCGTCGCCGGACTGTGCGGCCTGGCGGGCCTCGACGAGCGCCTGCAGTTCCCCGAAATCGATGCGCTCCAGCTGAGGGAGTTGCACGAGCTCGTCTTTCACCGAGCCGTCCGGGGTGGCGATCTTGAGAAAAAGGAAGTTTCCCTCCCTGCGCATTTCCTTTGCGAAGAGTATCTTGCCGTCCTTGAGCTGGACGGTCTGCGCGCTTCCGAACGAGGGCAGCGCGAGGCAAAGCAACAACAGGCGGAGCAGCTTTTTCATCGGGTGTTCTGCAGCTTCAAACGGCTGCGGGCTACCTCAACTTCGGGTAGGTGGGCAAACTTGGGTTTGGTGCTCAACTCACGGTAGTGGGCGGCGGCCTTTTCGGGTTCCTGCAACTGCTCGAAGCATTCGGCCGTCCGCAGGTAGGCGCGGCCGACGTGTTTTTCGTAACGCTGGTAGGCCACAAACACGCGCTGAAAGTATTGGATTGCGCCCGCCAAATCCCCCTTTTTTGCAAGCACTTCGCCCAGCAGAAACACAGCCTCCGCCGTGGCCTCGCCCCGCCACTCCCGGGTGGAGGCGACCTGTTCGAGGACGGGGCGGGCGTCCTCCTCGCGCCCGAGTTCCAGCAACGCCTTGGCACGGCCCAGGGTCACTTCGCGCAGCTTGTTGGCGGCGCCGGCCTTGTCCACTGCGGCTTCAAAGGACTGCAGTGCCTCGGCCGGTTTTCCGTTGAGCAGTGCAATCTGTCCGAGGCCGTTGTACGCGTAATCCAGCAGGTCCGCCTTCGGAAAGGCACGGAGCAGTTCCTTGTAAAACTTGGATGCCTCCGTCTTGTCGCCGCGCTCGAGCAGGCGGTCTGCGCATTGGGCTAGCAGGGCTGCCCCCAGCGCTCCGGCAGGGATTTCTTTGCACAACCGGTCCAAAAGCGCTGCGGCCTCGTCCGTTTTTTTGCACAGACGCGCCAACTCGCTGCGGGCGAAAAGCAGGCGGCCCCGGACCAGCGGCGTGTCGGGAAAATCCTTCGGCGGAAGAACCGCTTCAAGACTGGCTTCCGGATCGTGTGGGTTCGCCGGCGGGGGCGGGGCGGACGCACCCGGGGAGGTGGCAGGCAAGCGGTGAGGTTTGGCGCAAAGCTGGGCCAACTGGCTGAGCAACTGCTCTACGGCGTCCCGGGACCGGTCGTCGATGAAGAGACGGATTTTGCTGCTGAGGAATGCCTTGGCCTCCTCCGGGCGTCCCTCCTTCGCAAGCGCGCGGGCCAGCCAGTACATGGCGAGCACCTGGGAAGGATGGTTTGGCTTGGCGGCGAGAAACTCGCGAAACATGTCCGCGCTCTCCGCCCAGCGCCCGAGTCGCTGCAGCTCCTTGTTGGCGGCAAACAGGGAGTAGTGGACGACCTCCTCGGTAGAGGCGCAGACGCTGCTTTTGCGGTAGAGCGCAATGGCCTGTTCGCGTTTGTCCAACGCCACGAGACCGTCGGCGTGCAGCGAGAGTACGTCGCCGGAAACCGGATGGTCTCCGTGGCGCGCCTCCCAGGTGGCGCACAGTTTGACCACGTCGGCGGGCTTGCCGGCCGCCGAATAGCAGGCGGCGATCCGGTATTCCGCGTCTGCTACGTAAAGCCCGTTTGGGTGGGCTTTTTGATAGGCTTCAAACGCCGCCATCGCCGGGGCGTACTGTCCTGAGAAAAAGTGCGCCAGCGCACTCCGGTAGGCGGCCTCCTCGGCAAACTCGCCCTTCGCGAAGCGCTTGAGGTATTTTTTGTAGGTCTCGAGTGCGTCGTTGTACTGGCTTTGGGCGAAGCGGGTGTTGGCCAGCAGGAAAAGGCTCGTGGCAAGGTGCGGGCTTTCGGGCTTTCGCGCGAGCAAGGCGTCGAAGCAGGCCGCCGCGTCGTCGGGCTTGTCCAGCGTCAGGAAGTTGGTTCCCTGCAGCAGCAGGGCGGTATCCGCGTTCTTGCCGGTACCAAACTCCTTGCGGTAGGTCGCCAGGACGCGGACGCACTCCTCTGCCTCCCCCAGTTGGGCGTGGAGCGCCCCCAAGCTGAACAGGGCGTCCGCGCGGGCGGGTGCGTCCGGCTTTTGGAGCAGGGATTCAAACAGCAGGACGGCTTCGTCCAGTTTACCCAGTCCCTGATAGGCCGAAGCCTGGCGGGCGCGCAGCGCCGGCAGCGTGTCGGGGCTTTTCCCAGCCTCCTCGAGGGTCAGTTTGCACTGGTCTACAAGCGCTTTGATTCGCTGGTTGGCGGTGGCAAACTCAACGGAACGCGCGGGCTCAGCCTTTGCCGAAGCGCCGTTCGCCTCGTACTTCCGCGCCAGACTTTGGATGCGTTGCTGCTGGAGCAGCACGGTGTCCTCCCTGCGCTTGACCATGCCGTACGCGGTGAGCGCCTGCTTGAACTCGCCCGCGTTCAGAAACGCGTCCCCAATTTCGAAGGCAAGCGCGTTGAGCTGCAGCGGATTGTCTACCAGAGGCAGAAGCCGGCCCTGCAGGTTTGCCAGAATCCCCAGGGCCTTGGCCCTTTCCCCGTGGGCGGCCTCGACAGAAGCAAGCAGCAGGGCGGCCTGCACGGACTCGGGAGTCTTGAGGCCCCCGGCCACCAGTTCCTGAAGCAGGCCAGCCGCTTCGCCCGCATTACCGCCCTCTTTGAGCAGGGCCGCCCGCGCCAGCACCGCCTGCTCCCTGTTCGGGCCCCCCAGGTTTGCCACGTCGGCAAATCTGACTGCGGCGCCGATTTTATTCCCCAACAGCACCTCGGTCTGCGCCAGCGCAAGCAGGGCGTCCGCCGCGCGCACCCCCGCTGGATAAAGTTTCAGGTAGTTTTCAAATGCCGCCTTCGCCTTCTCATGCTCCTTCTGGTTGAAGTGCGCGGCTGCCAGCGAGTAGTGGACGCTCTCCATGCCGGGACCCTCGGCTCCGATGGAAAGCATCTGCTGCAGTCCGGCGAGCGCCGCGGGAAAATCCCCGTTGCTGAAGGCGGTCATCGCCTTGGTGTAAATCTCCGCTGCCGCCTCGCCGGGAGTCTGCGCCAAGAGGGGCGCTTCAAACCCGCACAAGACCGTCACACCGCACAGAACCGCAGCCGCTGTTGCGGACAGGAAAGCCTGCTTGCGGGCGGTTGGGAGGATGGAGGAGCAGGGGAGGATGCCCATGGAGCTGAGATTGTAGCGGGTCCACGCCAGAGAGAAAGCGGAGAAAGCGACCCGTCCGGAGTCCGCCGGCAGACTCAGCGCTGCAACGGGCTGTAGGTGCCGCGTCCTCCCGCGTGCAGCAGCGCCTTGCGGAGCGCCTTTTCGTTCTCGGGGGTGACGCCAACCCCTAGGAAAAAGATCCCAGCGGGCTGGGGCAGCGCCTGTTGAAACTGCACCAGACGGGCTTCGATCTCGGCCACCGGGATCGTGTCGTTGCCGCGCTGTCCGCGCTGCATGCTGCCATCGGAAATGATGAAGATGGAGTCGGGTTGCAACCGGAAAACGGCCTCCAGCGCGACCAGAAAGCCGGGACTCCCGGTGACGGTGCCCGGGGTGCTTGCCGGGAAGGAACCGTTCACTGCGAAGTAGGTGTGGAGCCAGCGGTGGGCGGCTTCGCGGTTGGTCTTGGTGGACGGGAGCATTTCAGGCGAAAAAAAGGCGTAGTTCCGCGCAAACTCGACCAACGTGAAGCGCGTGTTCACGCCGAGGTTCGCAACAAGGGTGGCGGTCTCGTCGCGTATGCGTTCCATGGGCATGCCGGCCCTGGCGGCTGCCTTCGCCACCGTGGTGGAGACGTCGTACATCAGCACGATCCTTTTGGAGTTGGTGTGGACGCCGAGGAAATTTACCCCCGTGCCCGTGCCTCCCCCAAGCCCGCCCCCGGGAAGTCCGGGGCCTCCGAAGTCCGTGCCTGCCAGCACGCTGCTTGGGGGGAGCGCATCCAAACTCGCCGTGACCCCCGGCAGCGGGATTTTGGGAAGGCTCGGGAGTTTGATGTTGCCCGGCCGCAGGGACTGGATCCTGTCCGCAAACGCGGCCTTTAGCGCCCCGCCTGCGGCCGCCGCCGGATTTGGGGAGCGCTCGGGTTCCGGCGGCGGTAGCCGGAGCGCTGGCAGTGCCGGGGGTACGACGGGGGGCGCCGGTTTGGAAAAGTGCCGCACCACCACCCAGACTCCCGCGAACACGGCCGCAGCGGCATGGACGCCAATGCTTGCAGCGACCACCCCGAGGATGAGGCGGCGCCGGCCGGCCTTTTGTCCCGGTGCATCGGCTGTTCGGGTTGGGTTGCTCATGGCGCCTCCACGGGGTTTGTGGCGAAGGAAACGGAGCCGATGCCCGCCTGGGTGCAGGCGTTCAAGACCTCAAGCAACCGTTGGTGCGGCAGGGTGTCCGCCGCCTCGATGGTCACCAGCGTCCGCCCCTTGTGCGCTGCGGCGGCTGCGGTGAGACGGGAAAGGAAGGTTCTGAGCTGCGGCAGGTCCCGGCTCGCGGCCGAGTCGAACGGCTGTTCATTGACCAGGATCTGGCCGTCTGCCAGCAGCGTCACCCGTTGTTCATCGGGGATTTCAAGTGGCTCTTCCAAAGCCGCAGTGCCGGGCAGCGAGGAGGGCAGCATGCCCTCGGGCTTTTCGGGCTGGCAGGTGAGGATGTAGAAAAAAAGCAGCAGAAAGCAGACGTCAATGAGCGGGGCGATCTGCAGCTCTATCTGCGGATGTTCGATGCGGCGCATGGTCTAGTGGCGGACTCCATACACAACCTCAAGAGCCCCAGCTTCCGCGGCGACCCGGAGGAGTTCCTTGATTCTGGACGCGGGGGTCGCGGCGTCGGCGCGCAGGTGCAGCTTGAGGGCGGGCCGCTGCCGGAAGCGTTCCCGCAGGTGTGTGGCCAGCTCCGGCAGCCCCACAGGCCGCTCCCCCAAAAACAGGGCGCCGCCCGCGTCGAGGTTGAGCACCTCCCGCTCGCCGCCGGTTTTTCCGTCAAGCTCTACGCTGATCCTGGGCAGCTCGATGGTGCGCAGCTTTGCTCCCCCGGTGAGTTTTCCCGAGAGCATGAAGAAAAAAAGCAGCAGGAGCGTCACGTCAATCATGGGCGCGATCTGAAGCCCGATGTCATCGTGCTGAATGCGGCGAAGTCTGCGTCGGGCGCTCATGCGCTAGGGCTCCGTCCTAGCCGCGAGCTCCCCCGGGGCGGGTGGGGGCGTGCCGTGCGCCTCGCCGGTGAAGCGGTCGAGCATGTGGGAGAGTGCGGCGTGAACTTCCGCCATGTTGGCGGAGACCATCCCCCGAAAATAAAAGTAGAGAAACATCGCGGGGATTGCCAGAAGGAGGCCTCCTGCGGTGGCCACCAGCGCCTCCCCGATGCCCTTTGCCAACTCGGAGGCTTCCGCGTGGCCTGCCGCGAGGGAACCGAAGCTGTGGATCATGCCGAACACCGTTCCGAGCAGGCCGATCATGGGGGCGAGCACCGCCAGCGTGTTGAGGTAGTTGACCGTCACCATCATCTTGGTTTCCTCCCTGAAACAGTCGTCCGCCAGCGAGTTCTCCATGGCTGCCTTGTTGTACATGTCGCGCGCGAAGTTCGCCTTGATCAAGGCCGACGCCAGCGATTGGGTCAGGGGCGACGGGTGCTGTTTGCAGAAGACATAAGCCTGTTGCAGGTTGCGGCTTGAAAGCAGGTCGTTGAGGTTGGAGACCACCGCCACAGGCAGAAGCCTGCCCTTTCGAAACGAGACCCCGCAGTACACCGCAAGCGCCACGGCCGCGACGGAACACACGGCGACCAGATGCATCACCGGCCCGCCCTCCCGGTAAAGGTCCAGCACGCTTTTAGTGGAGTCTTCCCCCGCAGCTTGAAGCGGTCCGCCGAGAAAGAAAAACAAAGCGATCAAGGCATGCGGTGGCAATGGTTTCAGTTTCATTGGTCCTGTGTTACTTGGGTTTGACCTGCGCTTTCTCCTGCTGGGCGCCCAGCCACTCATGGGCGGACACAGCCTCGGCGGTTCCTGCGTGAGACGCTGCAAGATCTCCGGCCACCGCCCTCGCCCTGACGGTGTCTCCTGCCAGAGCGTAGACATCTAACGCTGCCCGCAGGCCGCGGGCCGCCAGTTCACTCGGAACGCCCGGCAGAAGAGCCGCCCCCAGAAGGCCGTCCAGAGCGCACGCGTGCAACCGGTCGCGCTCTGGACGGACAAAGTCGTCGTCCCGCCAGCGGGGGTTTTCTTCAATCAATGCCCGGAGGCGGGCCGCCTGTACCAAACCTAGGGTCAGGCGCGCCTCCGCCAGGAGCGGCGTGCCGCACGGGGTTTTGCAGATGGAGCCGGCCTCTGTTTCCGCGCGCTCCCAGTGGAGACCCGCGAGCAGGCAACGCAGCACCCCCTGCCTCGCAGCCTCCCGCTCTGCGGGGGTCGGTGCCGTACTGGCTATTTTTTCGAACAGGGCAAGCGGCTCGCCCCGGCCTTCCCCAGGGGTTGCACCAAGCAGCAACAGACCGTGGCGCAGCCCGATCCGTGCACTGGGTGAGCCTGGCAGCGAAAGCAGGGGCGCAAACCGCTCCCAAAGTAAACCCACCTCCGCACGTTGTTCCTGCCCGGCGCCTTGGATAAACTCCTCACGGTTGGGATCCGCGTCGAATTCGAGGGCGGCGAGCCGGGACTTGGGGAGGCGCAGCGCAACGTGGGGAAGCCCGGGCACCGGTTGGACCGAAAGGACAAGCGCCTCGCCCTCCATTCCCAGAATGCGTCCGGTTTTACGCTCGCCGCCCAGAAGCGTCACTGTGTCCGCAATAAGAAGTGGTGCGGTCAGCAGAAGTAGCACGCCGGCGACCCAAAGCGGTTTGGCGCTCACGGCGCGCCTCCCAGCACTTTGAGCATGGAGGCCGCGACCGCCCTTTCAGGGGCGTCGGCCGGGAGGCCTGAGGCAAGTAGTTCGGCGTAGGTGTTGCGCGCCGCGTCGGGTTCGCCGAGGGAGGTGAATGCCTCTGCGCTCGAGAGGTAGGCCCTTGCCGCCCACGGCTGGAATCCGCCATAGGAGACGTACACCCGTTGCAGGTAGGGAAGTGCAAGCCTTGGATGGCCTTCCGATTTGTGGAGGTCCCCCATGTGGAAGAGCGCCTCGGACTTCACCGCTGCCCCCGCCGCCTTTCCGCGCAGCACCTGCTCCAAAGTCCGGAGGGCGTCCGGCACCCGACCCTCGCTACGTTGGAGCCCGGCCTTCACCAGCAGCACGCGGGGTAGGAGCGGGGAGTCGGGGCTCGACTGCTCGAAGCGCTTTACCCATTCCCAAGCGGGCTCAAGCCGGAGGGCAGCAAATTCCAAGTGGGCCAGCCTCCACAGAGCCCTGTCCCTCTGCGGCGCGCGCGGGTGCCACCGGAGCAGTTCGCGCCAAAGCCGCAGGGCGTCTGCGGAACGCCCCGCATATTCGAGCGCCTCGGCCCCGTCGGCGAGCACCGTCGTTCCGGTACGCGCCGCCGGGAAGAGGGTCGCCGCCTCGATGAGCAGGCGCCGTGTCGCTGCTCCGTCCCGCCCGCTCGCGTGTTTTGCGAGCGTCCATTTGAGGCGGGAAAGAAGCGTGCTTTGTTCGGCGTCTGCAGCGGCTGTCGCCAGCTCTCCGAGTGCCAACCACCACGCTTCAGCTTCAGGATTCGTTCCGGCGCGCAAAGCTGCAGCCGACAGCAGGGGCTCAATCCCAGGGGCGGCGGGGTTGTTTCCATGCAACGCAACGTGTTCAAGCATCCACTGGGTTGCCTCGTCCGTCCGGCCCTCTTGGGTGCATGCTTTCCACAGCCAGTGTGCGGCCTCTGCCAGTCGCGGGCTGTCGGCGTGTGCTGAGTCAAATGTCCGCAGCAGTTCCCGCAGCTCGCTGTTTCGTCCGGCCCGATGGAGGACCTTTGCGCTCTTCAAAAGGCCTTCTTCCCGCGCCTCCCGCTGGGCGGGCGGGACCCGTCCCCAAGCGGCCAGCGCGCCGTCGACACCGTCCGCGGCAAGCAGACAGTCCCCGAGCAGGAGCGCCGCCTCACCGCTGCACGAGTGTTCGGGTGCTGTGGCAAGCAGGTCCTTGAGGTCCGCCACAGCCGCAGCATTTTCACGCCGGGAGCGTGCGGCCTGCGCCCGCCGAAGCAACACCGACGGCCGGTTTTCGCCGTTTGGAAATTCCAAAAGGTAGGCGTTTGCGGCAGCTCCCACCGCAGACGACGACCCGTTCTGCGCCTGGGCAACGCACAGCCAATAAGCAGCGGCTTCGGCAAGGCTGTGTTTTTTGTAGCGTTGCAGAAAGCCCCTGAAGCCTTGGATTGCCTCGGCCGGCCGGTTGTCCAAAAGGAGCGTGAAAGGCTCCATAAAGCGTGCACTCGCGCACAGTTCGTGGGTCTGAAACTCAGCCGAAAGGGCGCTGAATGCTTCCAGCGCTCCGGTAAGAAGGCCGGCTTTCTGCAGGGCACAGCCACGCAGGTAAAGCATCAGCGGGAGGTGCCTGGAGTCGGGATATCCGGTCCTGAAATGTTCCGTGGCTTCGACTACCTTTTGCCAGCGCTCCAGATGCAGCCAGGTCTTTGCAAGTTCAAGGGAGGCGTGTTCCAGAAGCTCCGCGGGAGGCAGCAGGCGGACGGCGTCTTCCAGCACCAGCGCGGCTTCGTGCGGGCGTTCAAGCGCCTGGTAGGCGGCCGCAATCTGAATGCGGGTCGCCGCGGCAAACGCGTTTCCGTTGCCAAGAGACTCCAGGTCCCTGCGGAGCTGCGCGGCTCTGCCTTGGAGTGCGGACACCCAAGCAGGAGACGCACTGGGTTGCGCCTGCAATGAGGCGATGGTCTTCTCCAGGGTGGCAAGCCGCTCCTGCTGGGTGCGAAGCAGCCGCTGCGGAGTGGTGATTTGCAGAAGACAGACGAGCGCCTCCGATGCTTTACGATTCTCCAGCAGGTCCGATCCCGCCTGCAACAGGAGTGCCTGAAGGCCAATGTTTTCCTCGATGCCGGGTGATTTGCGCCTGGCGTTTGCAAACAGGGTGCCCGCCCGCCCGGGTTGCTTTGCCTCGAGAAAAGCGGACATACCCAGCGGGACGGCTCTTTCCACAGCGGCCTGTCCAAGGTGCTGCATTGCCTCCTCCAACAACTCGCCGGCCTGCATTGGCGTCCCGTTGGAGAGCAGGCAGCCCGCCTGCAACAGGATCGCCTCGGCTCGGAGTGGTGCGTCCGGCGCAAGCAGTCGCAGGCAGGCCGAGATGCTTTTGCAGGCGGCCCCGGATTCTTCGAGGCGGAGTTCGCAGGCCGCCTTGTGGAGAAGAAGCTCGGCCCGCACACCTGACGGAGCGGCGGAAAATGTGTGGAGCGCCACATCAAAAAGGGGAGCCGCCTCGGACCACTGCCCCAGTTGCAGGTGGCAGCGCAATTGGGTGAGTTGAACCCGCTCCTTGACGCGCAGAACCTCCTCCCGGTCTCCGTAATCGCGGAGTAGCGCGTTGCAGTCTTCGAGCGCCGCATGCCACGCGCCGGCGGCCAGCGCCTGCGCGGAGTGGTGCACGAGCTCTTCCACGGTCATCGTGTTGGCTGGGGCGGCTGGAGCGGCTGGAGCAGTCTTCGGTTTCGGTTTGGCTGCAACAGCGGTCGCAGGCGGCCAGACCTGCAGGAATCCCGACAGTACCAAGCAGCTGCCGCGCAACCAAAACGAGATACTACTGAGGCAAGTGCGGCGGATCATGGGAGCGGTTTTGGTGCAACGCGGGCTGGGGCCGCCAGATACTGCCGGAACCGGGTGACCTTGTCCGGAAGCAGGAGCACTCCCGGTGGGAGGGGTGCAATGGAATACATCCGTAGCTGCGTCCCCTTTTGCAGCATAAGCGGGTATTTCGTCTCCGGATGGATCGCTGCTGCGAGGATTCCCTCGTACAAGGGGAGCGCGCCAAGGGGTCCCTTCGGCGCGGCGCGCAGTCGTGCAAGTGTTTGGGAGGACGCGTCGGCGAGGGGAAGCAGATAGACAGGAGCGTGCACGCCCAGCACCGGAAAGGTGCCGCGGAAATGTTCTTTGCGGATCCAATGGAATTCCCCGAAGGAGTGGTACTCGGCCGGATCGGATGTGCCACCGGCTTTGGGGTGAGGAGGCCGCAGCCACACGGCGTCCTTTCCCCCGATTGACTGGATTTGAACCGGTCCAAGACTCCAAGTTTCCCAGCATTTTCCATCCTCCATGAGCACCTCCTGCAGCATGTCCCTCCCGTGTCGGGTGACCGTCACCCTGTGCGGTCTGTATTGGGTATCGAAGGCAGGCCCTGAACCGGTTGCGGAGGCCTCGGATTGGAAGGTGATCTCCCAGTGACTGTGGGCGGGCGGCTTGCGCCAGTGTGAGGCCGAATCCGCGGGAGCGGGTTCTCCGTCCAAGGGAAGCGTCTCCGCTTGTGCGGCGGCTCCGAGAGGCGGAGCCAGACACATAAGCCAAGCCGCAAGACACAGGAGTGGTTGTGTATACGTGGGGCGTGTGTTGGCAAAAAGCTCCCTGGACATTGGATCCTCCGGTTGGTGTGTGGCCTCGCCGCGCCTGCGTGGGGGCGCAATCGGAGAGCGGGCCTTCCTCTACTGCGGGAAACGGGGCGCGGGCTGGCGGCGGCTGTCGCCAAAGAGCGCAGCGCGCCCGGCCGCTTTCCCGATCGCCCGTCCCGCTGTGCGGGGCCCTGGTTCTCCGGCCCCGCCGGGGCCGTCGCTCTCGTGGGAAGGGACCGGGGCGCTCGCAAAGCCTCGCTGCCGCCCGGCTCACTCACTCCGCTCCCTCCGGGAACGAGAGCGCCCCTCGCGTTACAGGAAACTTTGGCAGCTTCGGGTGACGAGCCGCAGATCTCCTAGATCGCCCGCTGACAGCGGGGCGGAACCCAGAAAAAATCAGCGGAGATCTGAGCAATCTGTGGATGCCTGCCCGCTCTCTCCGGAGCGAGTGAAAAGGTACCCATCGAAAACAGCGAGGAACCGAAGATCCGTTACACCAGTTTTTCCTTCAAGGCTTTCGCGACGACGCCGCTGCGGTTGCGCACCTGCAGTTTCTCGTAGATCTCCCGGATGTAGCCGTCGGCGGTGTGGTAGCTGATTTCGAGCTGCGCGGCGGCCTGTTTGGTGCTCCGACCCTGCACGAGGAGTTGAAGGATCTCTTTTTCGCGAGGGGTGAGCCCGTACTGTTTCTGCGGCGGGTTGGCCTTGGAAAACATGTCCAGAACGCGACGGGCGATCGTCGGGTTGATGGGGGAACCTCCCTCCGCGGCGCTGCGGATCGCGGTGGCAATCTCTTCGGTGCTGGTGGTCTTGAGGAGATAGCCGGCGGCCCCCGCACAGATCGCCCGGAAAATCTTATCGTCGTCCTCAAAGACGGTTAGAATCACAACAGCGGCCTGCGGGGCCAGTTGGCGCAACTGGGCGATGCCGTCGATCCCGTTGATGCCGGGCAGTTCTACGTCGAGGAGGAGGACCTGCGGGGCCTCGGCTTCTGGGAGCGAGGCAAGAGCGTCCTCGCAGGCGGTGAACCGCCGCGGGCAGGCGATGCCCTCGAGGCGGTTTAGTGCAAGGGCGAGGCGTTCGCCATAGGTTTTGTGGTCCTCGATGAGCCAGACTTGGATAGGCGCAGTCATGAGACGGGAAGGGTGATGGTGAGTGTTGTGCCCTGCGCGGGGGCGGTTTCAATGTGGACGCTGCCGCCGTGTTTGGCGGCACGACGCTGGAGATTGGTGAGACCCATGCCGTCGGTGGCGGCGGCAGGATCAAAGCCGCGGCCGTTGTCGCGCAGGATGACGCTGAGTTGGGTGTTGCTCTGCGTGAGGCGGATGTCCACGCCGGTGGCCGCTGCGTGGCGCATGATGTTGTGCAGCGCCTCTTTGAACATGAGGATCAAGTCGCGTTGCCGGTCGACGGGGAGCCTGCTGGCTGGCAGTGCGGGTTCGGGGGTCACGGTGTGCGGGAGGTTCCGGAGCACGCGCGTGGCGGCTTCGCGCAGCAGGCTGGCGAGGTCGTCCGAGCCGTATCGGTGGCTCTGAATGAGGCGCGTGATGTCGCGCATGGCGCTGACGGTTTCATCGGCAATCTGTTTGATTTCGGTAAGATCGTTGCGCGTTTGCGCGCTGTCGCCGCCGTTGGCAAGGATGTCCTGCGTGATGAGGGCGATACTGCCAAGGCTGCTGCCGATCTCGTCGTGCAAATCCTGTGCGATGCGCTGCCGTAGTGCCTCCATTTCGAGGAGTCGGGCGCGCCGTTGCCGGGCGGACCATGTAATCGCGGCGGTGATGCCCGCCGCGCCGAGCATGGCCAGCGAACCAAGGCCATAGCGCCGCCACTGCTGGGCGAGCTGGCCTTTGCGCGATTCAATGGCCGCGATCTGCTGCAAAACCTCGCGGCGCCTCGAGAGACCGGAGAGCCATTCGGGCCAGTCAAGGATGTTGGCGGTGCTCGTGAAGCCATCGACGAGAGCGGTCCTTGACCAGCCACCGGCTTCCGTCGAATCAACGGCCTCCACGGTTTTGCCAAACGCCACATTGTTGCCACCGGACCAAACCTGCATCTCGGCGAGGGCAAGCACTGTCGAACCATTGCTCACATGCGGTTCCAGAACCGTCAGGCGGATGTGGCGCGCGAGCTGACTCCCGGCCACGAGTGTGACCACGTTGTCACCGGGAGGACCGCTGTAGTTTCCCGATGAGGGCGGCGCCAGGACGACGGGCGTCGAATCGGCGGCCGCACGGAGTTCGATTTGATACCGGACGGGAAAGCCATACCCGTGGCTGTGCGCAAACTCCGGGGGATGTGCGGGAAACAGACGCACCGTGTCCACCGGAACCACGCCACCCAGATCCACAGATATTTCCTGCGGCCTTCGCTCCCCCCGTTCGCTTGCGGGATTGCTGCGAAAGCCAAGCGCAGGGCTGGGTTTCGTGCCCAGCGGGGGCCCGAGGACCGTCTGGCCGTCCACCAGATTAATGCGACCCCATGTGGGTCGGCTGCCCTGGCTGCTACTTGCAACGACGGCGGCAGGACCGATGGCTTCAATCAGGGAGGCAAGGTTCCGGTTGCCCTGTAGCAGCATGACTTCGCCGAGCGCGAAAAGGTGGCGTCGCTCCTCCTGAAACAGTCTTGTAGCGGTGATGCGCACCTTGCCCGCGACAAGGCCGTGAACGGGAATCACGACCGGCAGCCAGCCAGGATTGGGGAAGTCCTCCTGCGTCTGATCGGCGACGATGGTGCGCTCGGAGGAATCCGGACCGCTGAAAAGTTCGACCCGAAAGCGCACCGGGAAGCCGTAGCCGGGTGCGGCGGCACTGCCGCCGGAAGCTGGGGCGATGAGCACCACGGCATCAAGCGCCTCCGGTTGCGCGAGCCGGAGATCGACCCATTCCACGGTGTCTGCCAGTTTGGAGAAGTGACTGTGCCAGCCGAGGCGTTGGGTGAACTCAGGTTCCGGTGCCGTCGGCAGCCCCGGAAGTGTCCGGATCAAGGACTGCTGTTCCGCATTGAGTCGTTGGATTTCCGGCTTTAGGATCCGGCCGATTTCTTCTCCGATGCCCTCGCCTGAACCCGCCGCGGGGCAGGGGGGCAGCAGCCACCCTGCGGTCGCGCAGACGACGCAGAGCCGGCGAAGTATCGCCACCCAAGCCAATGAAGAAATCGCACGCATACCTGAAGCGGTCAGGCGCATCCTTGCACCATTCTGTCCGGGTGGCACCCCCGAGTTTTCGGGGGGAGCTGTAATCTAAGGAAGACAGCTCCATGGCGTAGCACTTATAGCAAATCATGACTCTCCGCCTTCCCCCTTACAGATCCTATGCCGCCGCGCTACTTTTCGCGACAGCTGGCGGTATGTCGGTTGACGCGCCGGCGGCCACACTCGACCCCACGGTGGCGACCTACTTCGAGCAGCATTGCAACAAATGCCATGATGCGGAGGTGCAAAAGGGCGAATTCCGGCTGGACACGCTCTCGTCAAAGGTTGGCTTTGAGAACACGCCGCAGTGGCTTGAGATCATGGAGCGCATCAACTCCGGCGAAATGCCGCCAAAAAAGGAGAAGAAGCGGCCAGCGGCGGCGGACAGCGCCAAGGTGGTCGAGTGGATCGCGGCAAGGATGAAGGACGGCGAGCAGGCGCGCATGGCCTCACGCGGGCGGGTGACCTACAACCGGCTCACCCGGGACGAGTATGTGAACACGCTGCGTGATCTCATCGGTGTGCAGTATGACGCGAAGGACCCGGGTGCTCTCTTGGAAGATCAGGAGTGGCACGGCTTTGAGCGCATCGGCTCGGTGTTGACGCTGTCGCCCTCGAACATTGAAAAATATCTCGCAGCGGCGGAGACGGTCTTGAAAGAAGCCTACCCTGAGATGGTGCCGCCAAAGAAGGGTGCGAAGCCTGAGCCGCCCTTCGGAGGATCGAAGCCTGCAATTTATGAGGATCAGGTGGACGAGCGGCATCGCGAACGCCTGCGAGAGATGGGCCTGCTCGACAAGGTGCGCTACGAGATGTGGCCGGGGGACATTTTCCGCTACTCGTTGCTGAAAGACCCGCTGCCGGAGGCGGGGGTGTATGAAATCAGCTACACGCTCAGCGGTTTGAAGCCGGAGAACGGCCGCGCCCCACGCCTGAAGGTGTACGAGGAGAAGCTCGACCGCGTGTTGTTCGAGCAGGACATTGTCGCGCCCGAGGACAAGCCGGTCACCGTGACATTCCGCACGCACTTGCCGAAGGGGCGGCCGACTATTCACGTGTACAACGACGTGCCGGGTCCGCCGAACACCCCGCGCTCGGGGCGCCACGGCAACGTCCCGTTCATCAGCACGAAGATCGGCCGTATTCCCTGGCAGATGAAGCTCACCGATGAGCAGGGCCAGCCGCGTTATCCCTTTCTCATCATGGACGCCATCGCGTGGAAGGGGCCAATTATTGAGGAGCACGAGAAACAACTCCGCGAGGACTACATGCCGCGCGAGGAAGGCAACCTGGTGCAGGCGCGTGAGTGCCTCGCCACGTTGGCGAAGCGGGCGTTTCGCCGTCCGGTCGCCGATGTGGAAATTGACGGCTTCATGACCATCGTGAAGAGCGAACTCGAAGCGAAGGAGACGTTTCGCGATGCGGTGAAGGCCGGGATGCTGGCGATCCTGAATTCAAAGAGCTTCCTCTTTCTCGCGGAAGGTGACGAGAATGCGCAGCGCAACACCCTCAATGATTGGGAGCTCGCGTCGCGCTTGTCCTATTTCCTCTGGAGCACGATGCCGGACCCGGAACTGTTGTCGCTCGCCGAGAAAGGCAAGTTGCGTGACAAGGCCGAGCTGGCACGCCAGGTCGCGCGCATGTTGAAAGACGAGCGCTCTGTCCGCTTTACGAATGCGTTTAGTTCGCAGTGGCTGCGCCTGCGCAAGGTGGGGATGTTTCCTCCGGACAAAAAGCTCTTCCCAGACTACGACAAGGCCCTCGAAGCCAGTATGATCACCGAGACCCAGGCTTTTGTCCGGGAAGTGCTCCAAGCCGGACTCACACTGCGCGAGTTTTTGCATAGCGACTGGAGTATGATGAACGCCCAACTCGCCCAGTTCTACGGTCTGCCGGACGCAGGCATTCCACGCAATGACTTCCAGCGTGTCTCCCTGCCTGCCGAAAGCAAACGCGGTGGGCTCCTTACCCAGGCCTCCATTCTGTCGCTCACC
>JBIKSY010000272.1:0-5158 GCA_044348365.1 Chthoniobacteraceae bacterium | reverse complement strand
GGGGGAACGCCATGAGGCCGGCGCCGAGCAGGCCGGTGGTTTTTACAACTTCCCGGCGGGAAAGTCCTGGGGATTTGATTTCAGACATAAATGATAGGTAACTGGGGTTGGGGTTCACTCGTTAGGGCTAACGCACCGTTCTGGAACGATCCAGCCCGGATTAAAAAATTAGGGCCGCCCCCAGAAAGAGAACGGCCCCAATGTTGGGTCTGCGTATCAGACAGAACGCTCAGCCTGAGCGCTCTACGTGTTTATTCGGCAGCTGCCGCGCCTGAAGCAGCGACGTCGCGCTCCTTCATCGCCGCCCTGCGGGACAGCTTGACGCGGCCCTTGTCGTCGATGCCGATGCACTTCACCCAGACGAGTTCACCCACCTTGACCACGTCTTCGGTCCGGTTGACACGGGTGTCGGCCAGTTCCGAAATGTGGCAGAGGCCGTCCTTGCCGGGGAGCACCTCGACAAACGCGCCGAACTCCTTGAGGGAGACCACGCGGCCTTGGTAGGTCTGTCCCACTTCGATCTCCGCGGTGATGCCGGTGATGATCTGGCGGGCGCGGGCCATGCCTTCCGGGTTGTTGGAGTAGATGTGCACCTTGCCGTCGTCGTCGATGTTGATCTCGCAACCGGTCTCAGCGACGATGCTCTTGATGTTTTTGCCGCCCGGCCCGATGAGCGCGCCGATCTTGTCGACCGGGATTTTGATCGTTTCGATCCGGGGCGCGTACTTGGACATTTCAGTGCGCGGAGTCTGAAGCACGGTGTGCATGAACTCGAGGATCTGCGTGCGCAGACGCTTCGCTTCGTGAATCCCGGCCACCATGATGTCGTGCCGCACCCCGGCAAGTTTCAGGTCGAGCTGGAAGCCGGTGATGCCGTGTTCGGTGCCACAGATCTTGAAGTCCATGTCGCCGAAGTGATCTTCGCTGCCGATGATGTCGGAGAGGAGCACGTGCCGCTTGAGGTGGTCTCCCTCAAACTCGGTTACGAGACCGACGGAAATCCCTGCCACGGGGCTCTGGATGGGCACCCCCGCGTCCATCAATGCCAGACAGCCGCCGCAGACGCTAGCCATCGAGGTCGAACCGTTGGATTCCATGATCTCGGAGGAAATGCGGATCGCGTACGGAAACTCCTGCTCAGACGGAATCACCGGCGCGAGCGAACGCTCGGCGAGTGCGCCGTGGCCGATTTCGCGGCGGCCGGGGCTGCCCGTGCGGCCGGTTTCACCGACGGAGAAAGGAGGGAAGTTGTAGTGCAGGATGAAGCGCTTGGAGGTGACGCCACCGGTGTAGCCGTCCAGATCCTGTGCTTCGCCCGTGGTGGCGAGTGTCGCGAGAGCCAGAGCCTGGGTCTCGCCGCGCGAAAAGAGCGCGGAGCCGTGGGATCGGGGTAGCAAGCCAACTTCGCCGCCAAGCTTGCGCAACTCGTTGAGCTGACGGCCGTCGCAACGGACGCCCTTATCCAGAATGGAAACACGGAACGCCTTCTTCTGGAGGTAATCGAACGCCTGGCTCACTTCGAAGGAAGTCGCCTCGGGGTACTTCGCCTTCACGGCCGCGGAAACTTCGTTCTTGAGGGCCTCGACTGCCTTGCCGCGGGCCACCTTGCTGGGCAGGTAGATTGCCGCTTCGATGCGGTCGCCCGCCACGGAGTAAGCAACTTCCATGAGGTCGTCGCGCACCAGCATGAGTGGCATCTCGCGCTTGGTCTTGCCGGCAACGGCTGCGAGCTGGAGTTGGGCTTCGACCAGAGCCTTGGCGTGGATGTGCGCGAATTCCAGCGCCGCGATGAAGTCGGCCTCGGGAATCTGATTCGCCTCGCCCTCGATCATGATGCACTCGTCCTTGGTACCCACGTAGACGAGGTCCAAGTCGCTGGACGCCCGCTCACTGTGCGTCGGGTTTGCGATCAACTGCCCGTGCACGCGGCCCACGCGAACCGCGCCCACCGGGCCGGCGAACGGGATGTCGGAAACCATCAGCGCCGCGGAGGCGCCGTTGATGGAGAGCATGTCCGGATCGTTTTCGCCATCCGCGCTCAGCAGCACGGTGATGATCTGGGTGTCGTACAGGTAGCCCTTGGGAAAGAGCGGCCGCAGGGGCCGGTCCGTCATGCGGGCGGTCAGGATTTCCTTTTCGCTGGGGCGTCCTTCGCGGCGGAAGTAGCCACCGGGAAACTTACCCACGGCCGCGGCTTTTTCGCGGTAATCGACGGTGAGCGGGAAGAAGTCCTGCCCTTCCTTGATGCGGGTGGCCGAAACGGCCGAAACCATGACGATGGTTTCACCGCACTGCACGGTCACTGCGCCGTCGGCGAGCTTTGCGAGTTTGCCGGTTTCGATGGTTATGGAGGTGGAGCCGATCTGGCTCGTAACATGATGAATCATGGGTCTTTTTTTCTAGGTTGTCTCGAATGATCGAGGATGTGACCCGGAGCCGGTGCCTTTCCCTGGCTCGTAGCCCAGCCCGCTCTCAAGCCTCCGCCCGCGGACGCGGGGGGGTGTGAGTGGGCAGGGCTCCGTCCAAAGCGGCGGAACGCCTCCGGGAGATTTTAGTGTGACTGGGGTGGGAACAACGGACAGGAGGGAGGACAGACAGTCAGTCTGCGCTACCGAATCAGAGGATCAAAAAGACCGCTGACTCCTGTCCCGTAAAGCAGCGCGCCCCCAGTGCAAGGGGGCGGCTGCGAAACTGAGGAACTCTCCTGGGCCGGCTTATCGGCGGAGGTTGAGCTTTTCGAGGATCGCTTTGTAGCGATCGTTGGCTGTCCGCTTCAGGTAATCCAGAAGCTTACGCCTGCGGGCAACCATCATCAACAAACCGCGCCGCGAGGCGTGGTCCTTTGCGTGTGCCTTGAAATGTTCCGTGAGTTGGAGGATGCGCTGGCTCAAAATAGCCACTTGTACGTCGGCGCTACCCGTATCTTTTTCGTGGAGGCGGAGTGCCCCGATTTCGCTAGTTTCTGACATATTCCTTAAATTCGTGAGCAGATAAACATGGCAGGCTGGGGCGGACGGTGCAAGCAGTTCCTTACATTCGTCTGCGCATCCGCCTTGTTCAGATGCCTGAGCGCACCCCGAGCAACAGCATTCCGTAGCCGATGCCCGCCCAAACGGCGGCCTTCCAGCGCCACCCGGCTGCCGTAACCCAGGTGATTGCATCCCGGAGCAGGTACGGCATTCCTATGCAAAAGAGGCCTCCGACAATCCACACATACACAAGCCCCACCAGAAAAAGACGGCCGATTTCAGGCCGCATCCATGCCGCCTCCAAAAGGGGCTCCGCGGCTAACAGCGCAAGCATTCCCAGAGCGCGCACCGCCAAAAACTCCTGCACAAAGCGCAGGGTCAGCAGGGAGGCGATCGCTGTCACCGCCAGAAACTTCGGGCGCATGGCTGTAAATTCCCCCAAATCAGTCCATGCCACCAACGCGCCGAAATAGACCGCTGCCACACAGAACAAAAGGTTGCCCGCGATCGCGGAGCGGGGAAACGCCTGTAGAATCGGCCGCAAAGTTTGTTCAAAAAACAGTGCCACAAGATGGCTGGCAAGGAGCGCGAGCCCAACAGACAGAAGGGCGTTCTCCAGAGAAAGGGAATAAATCATCAGGTCTGCTAGCAAAACGGGTGTTGCCCCCGCGCTCAACTCCAAAGCGCCGCCTTTAGGCAACCGCACCGTTTCGGCCATGCCCCGCCCCATCCAAAGCGGCCGTGCCCGCCCGCAAACATTCCACAAAGGCTCGGAAAGCTGAGCTTCTGGGGGCGTTGCGCCGGCTCACAACGGCAAGCGGGCGGCGAATGCACACCGAGCGGATCTCCACCCCCACCAGCACCCTCGCCAAGAGTTCCTTTTCTACAGATTTCCGCGGCACCAAAGAAAGCGCCTCTTCCACCTCCACCGCCTTCTTGACAGTTTCAACATCGTCAAACTCGAGAAACGGCGAAAGCCGGACCTCCCTGTCCCGGAAATACCGGTCCAAGGCCTTTCTCGTGGGCTGGTCGGGAGAGAAGGCCACAAACTTTTCACCCTCAAGCTCTTTGAGATCAATGCTTGGGAGGCTCGCAAAGCGGTGCTGCGCCGAACACACCAGCAACATTTCATCCTCCCCGAAGCTTTCCGACTGCACCCCCGGCCGCCGGCCAGGAAATGCCACAAGCCCCAAATCCGCGCTGCCGGAAAAAACCGCGCTGTAGATCTGCGCGGCCTGCTTGTATTCAACAAGCACCCGGACCTCGGGATGTGCCTGCCGGAATGCTTTAAGTTTGGGAGGCAACTCGTACAGGCCTATGCTGTGCACGGCAGCCACCCGCAGTTCACCGGAAACCACGTTTCTTAGTTCCCTCAGTTGGGTTCCAGCCCTCGCATAAATCGCCAATATTTCCTCACAGGCGGCCAGAAAGATCAGCCCCTCCTGCGTCAACCCCACACCGCCTCGCCCGCCCCGCGCAACCAGCGGCACCCCCAGTTTCCGCTCCAAACTTGTAATCTGCTGCGACACCGCACTCTGAGACACCTGATTGGCCTCCCCCGCCTTCGAAAAGCTACCCATCTTCGCCAGATCACAAAAAACTTTCAGACAATCTATGTACATTTGAAACAAGGCGCAGAGAAACTCAACAATGCGACGGAAGTCAAGCAACTCAGTTACTTTACTCACATGTTTCATCATTGCCTAAACCAAATTAGGAAAACCATCCAGGCCGCCATGCAGCGGGCTTCCCGGCCCGCCTCCGAGACCCCCGAACTTATCGCTGTGTCAAAAACGCACCCGCCTGAAGCGCTGCAAGAAGCGGTGGACCACGGTCTCTTGGTTTTTGGGGAAAGCCGTGTTCAGGAGGCGAAGGCTAAAATCCCGCTGCTTCCCGCCCGCTGCCGCTGGCATTTTATCGGGCACCTGCAAAAAAACAAAATCCGGCAGGCGCTGCCTCTTTTTGAACTCCTGCACGGCGTCGACTCACTGGAAACGGCAAAGGAGATCGACAGGATTGCAGTCGAACTGGGGCTGTTTCCGAAAGTGCTGCTGGAGGTAAATCTTGCCGGCGAATCCAGCAAGTTTGGCTTTCTGCCGGAGGCGCTTTCACGGGAGATCGAAGCACTGCTGCAATTGCCACGCCTGCAAATAGAAGGCCTTATGACTATCCCCCCCCCCGCGCCAGAC
>JBIKSY010000271.1:0-5167 GCA_044348365.1 Chthoniobacteraceae bacterium | reverse complement strand
AGGCGGTGTTCAGGCGAGGTCGTAGCGGGGCAAGGTGGAGTCCACCTCGCAGCTCCATGCGTCGATTCCTCCCCGTAAACTGCGGGCGTTCTCCATCCCGTGCCCTGCGAAGTAAGCGGCGGCATCCATACTCCGGACGCCGTGGTGGCAGACAAAAACCACCTGTTTGGACCGGTCCCAGCCTGAGATTTCGTGCATCAGTTCCTCCGTGAAGAAGGTGGATCCCGGGATGTGGACGGCGTCGAATTCCTCGCGGGACCGGATGTCGAGAAGCACCGCTCCCCCACCGGCTAGCAGCTTCCCCGCCTCCACCGGAGAGATCTCCATGCGCGCGTCGGTTTCACGGGCCTGCGCCAAAAAACCAATGACCTCCTCGACCGCCAAACCGCCGTTGCGCTCGCACACCTGGGCCAGAGTTTCCCCTCCGTGGAACCCGCAGCTGGAGCAGCCGCCGATGTGGTAGCCCCGAAACAGCGCGCGCTGCACCCCGGGAAAGAGCGCGAGCAGTTCCTGCATCGTGGTTTCCGCCCCGATTGACGTTGTCATGGAAGCCGTATTTTCAGACATGAGCTCAGGTTACGCGCTCCGAGCCCCACTGACAACGGCGCAAACCGCAGCGCACGCTGTTAAAAACGGTGCACTCCCCCCGCAAGAGCGTCCCTTTAACCGCTTGACGACCGCGCCGGGGGGCCGAGTATGGGGCCAAATGCGATTTCAGACTCTTTGGGAGGGCCGTGCTATCTTCGCGGTGGTACTGGCACTGGGTGCGGCAGGCTATGCGCTTCACTGGCCTTGGCTGGTCGCGCTCGCAGCAGGGGCGTTTTGTTTCTGCCTGAACTTTTTCCGCGATCCCGAACGCAAGGGCTCTCAAGATCCGCGCGACATCCTTTCCGCCGCAGATGGGGTGGTTACCGAAATCGTGGAGATGGAGGAGGGCGAGTTTCTCAAGCGCCCCATGCGGAGGATCGGCGTGTTCCTTTCGGTTTTGGACGTGCATACCAACCGGATGCCCATGGATGGAAAGGTGACCTACATAAACCACTTTCCGGGGACGTATCCCGGTCCCTATCTGGACGCGCGTCACAAGGAGGTCTCCACAAAGAACGAGGCGCTCACTTGGGCGTTTGAAGGGGAGAAGGCGACCTTGGTCGTGCGCCAGATCACTGGGGCGATTGCCCGCCGGATTGTCCCGTGGCGGAAACTCCACGATTTTGTGAAAAAGGGGGAGCGCTTTGGAATGATCCGCTTCGGCTCCCGCACCGAGGTGTTTGTGCCGTTGGATTTTGAGATCACCGTCGCGCCCGGCCAGAAAGTTAAGGGGGGAGAGACCGTCATTGCACGCCAGCCCTAAAATCATTCCGAGGACGACTCATGGCGGACGACCAAGGCGTTAAAATCTACCTCCTGCCCAACCTGATGACGGCGGGGAACCTGTTCTGCGGGTTTGCTGCCTCCCTCAAAATCGTTGAGAGCGCCATGGTTTCAGCCGGTCCTGGCGAGGCGACCCTCATGCTGGCGGCCGACAACATCCACCGCGCCATCTGGCTGATTCTTGCCTCCTGCATCTTCGACCTCCTCGACGGCCGTCTCGCGCGTCTCGGCGGAAGCGAAAGTCCCTTCGGCCGCGAGTTTGACTCCCTAGCGGACATCGTCTCCTTCGGCGTAGCCCCAGCCCTGATGGTCTACAAGATCGTGCTTTTTGAGTTTCCCCGGACAGGCTGGATCATCGCCTCAATTTATCTCGTTTGCGGCGCGCTGCGCCTGGCCCGGTTCAACTGTCTCGCCGCGCTCAATTCCACCTCCGCAAACAAGGAGTTCACCGGCTTTCCGATCCCCGCAGCCGCGGGGATGATCGCCTCCCTGACCCTCTTCATGCTCTTTCTCAACGAGCACGACAGGCCGCTCGGAGCCAGCAAGTGGGTGTTACCACCGCTGATGCTGTTTCTGGCCTGGATGATGTTCAGCCGATTTAAGTATCCCAGTTTTAAGAGCGTCTCCTGGCGTTCCACCCGTTCGCTTTCCCGCTTTGTCGCCATCCTCATCGTCGCGGTGGTCACAGCGCTTAACTTTGAGTGGATGCCGTTTTTGCTCTTTGTGAGCTATCTATTGTACGGTTTTCTCCGGCCCTTTCTCTCCCGAGAAATGAAGCGGGACATTGAGGAGGAGGACGAGGATGAATCCACCGCCTCTCACTGAGGTGCGCCTCACAAAACACTGCGCCAAAGCGCGCGTGCCAGCCCTGAACCATGAGTGATTTCACCCAAAACGGAGTGATCTGCACCCTGCCCCGGCTCAACGAATCCCATCTCGAGCCGCTAGACACCCTACTGCTACCGCGACTGACCGGAACTTCTCCCGTCTCCCTCATCCTGCCCTGCCACGCGCCGGATCTTGATCGCCCCGCACTTGAACACATCTGCAGCCAACTCGCGGACGCCCGCTGGCTCACGCGAGTCCTCGTTCCTGTCAACGGCCTCCCTTTGGCCCGGATTCCGGCGCTGTCCAGACGTCTCTCAGCCCAACTCCCCTGCAAGTTAACCGTCTTCTCCACGGACGAACCCGCCCTGCGTGCAGTCCTCTGCGCCGCCGCGGACCGCTCCGCTGCCGCCCTCCCCCCAGGCAAAGGCCTCAACGTGTGGGCCGCGCTGGGAGTCCTCCATGCGGCAAGGGTCCCCGGCACCTACGTCCTGCAGGATGCGGACGTCCTTTCCTTCCGGCGCAGCACCCTCGCTAGGCTCTGCATTGCGGTGTCCGAGCCAAACCTCGGATTTGATTTTGCAAAAATGTATTACAGCCGCGTCACCGATCGGCTGTACGGCCGGGTGAGCCGGCTTTTCCTCGCCCCGCTGCTCCAATCTCTCATTCAGGTGGCCGGCCACCACCCCCTGTTGGATTTTCTACAGAGCTTCCGCTACCCGCTCTCCGGCGAATGCGCGTTGCGGGCTTCCCTGGCTTCCAGCCTGCCTGTGTGGGAGGGGTGGTCTCTGGAAATCGGTATGCTTGCCGAAGTGTTCCGCCGGCTCGAGCCCGAGCGTGTCTGTCAGGTCGACGGAGGTACCGGCTATGACCACAAGCACCAACCAGAGGAGGCGGGACTCCATCCCATGTGCGTCCAAATTTCTGAAACCCTTCTCGGGCAACTTTCCATCGAAGGCTGTCGCGTGGATCCTGCCTTCCGCCAAACCCTCATGCGCGCACAGCTCAGGCATGGGGCGGAGGCTGCACGCCGTTCGGCCGCCCTGGCCTTCTTGAATGCCATCCCCTGTGACCTTGAGGCGGAAAAAACTGCGGCAAGCGGCTTCGCCTCCACACTACGGAGCACGGAGCCAACAGCTCAGGGGCAAGGTCCTCGCCCCCTCCCCTCTTGGGAATCCGTTGAAAGAACAGCACCGCACTTGCTTGCTACGCTGGCAAACTTGGGCTCTTGATCAAAAATGGGATTCACACGCGCTAAAATCCCCGCCTGTCCCGCATGGTGGGAGGCATGGGCAAAGAGGGGCGGCGGCGAGCCCCGGCATCTGCCCAGCGGCGAACTTCCCGGCCAAAGCCACGGGAGCGGAAGGGCTGAACACTCCTTTCCGGTTACGTCCTACTCACTGGGAATACCCGGGCTTGTCACCCCTCGGCGGCTCAAGGACCGCTCCCGGATGCGACTCAGGGGCAGAGCCCGTCTTAAACCCGCTCCAAAGTTCCCTTGTGACCTCCGAACGAATCGGTCTCCACACCTAGCCGTTGCAGGATCGTGACAAACAGGTTTGAGAGAGGCAACTCCTCCGCCTCGATCTTGCTGCGGTAACCGGCATCGGAATCAATCCCCGCCCCCACAAGGTTGTCCTCATTGCCTGTCCCGAATTTGAGATACCGGCCGTTGGTAAAACCGAGATTCGCGCCCCCCGCCGAGATGATCGGGTAGTTGCGGGAAAGGTGGAAACTGCTCGAGGCGGAGCCGTGCATCGCAAACGTGTTGTCCAAGAGGTTACCCTTCCCCAGAGGTTCCGGCGTGTCCTTAAGCCGCTGGATAAAACGGCCGAACTCCTCCGCCTGATAGCGGTTGTAAGTGCCCAGATTTTCCCAGCCGCCGGGCCTCTTGACCGCGTGAGTCAGACCGTGTGCCCCGGGCAGCCCGACGGCGAGAGACAGAAGGTCGTGAGGCCCCTCGCCGTTCTCGCGCCCCAGTTGGAAGGTTGCCACCCGGGTTGAATCACTCAGGAAGGCCAGATAAATCAGTTCGTACATCGTCTGGAAATAGAGCCGTGCTTCCTTGGGTTCGGCGTCGAGATGCAACCGGCTCGTGTCCACTTGCGGCACAGGTGTGTCTATCCAACGCTGGGCCTTGGCCAGTTTCACCTCCGTATCCCGAACCGCTTCAAGATAATGCTCCAACGTTTCCTGATCCCGCCCCGACAACTGCCGGCGCAGGGAACGGGTGTTCTCAAGGAGCAAGTCCAGCGCACTCTTGCTCCGGGCCAGTCTCTCGAACGCGTCCTTCCCGCTGGTGACAAACAACAGCTCAAAGATCTGCCTCGGCTTGTTCATTGCCGGAATTGGACGCCCTTCCCGGTTGAAGGACTGGGTCTGGGCACCGCGCGGCCCTCCGATCCCACCGTTGGTCGAGAGTACCAGCGAGGCATGACGCGTCTGCGCCCCAATCTGCTCCGCATACACCTGATCCAACGAAACGGTGTTCTTGTAGGGGCCGTGCGGGCCGATGTTCGCACCCGTCAGATACTGGTCCGCATTGCAGTGCCCGTGGACCTGGCGGGCCGAGGGATGCGAGAGGCCCGAGTAGATGGTTATTTCCTTCCGAAGGGGTTCCAAAACATCGAGCACCTTGGTCAACGCAAAGTCCTTCTCGCCTCCCCGAGGAAACCAACTCCAGTCCTCCCAGGCGGGATCCGACTTCAATGGCAGCCCGACCCCGTCCGGATGGTAAACGCTCAAGAAGCGCTTCGGGGCAGACTGCCGCCCCGCTCCGCTTTCCGCAAAAGTCTCAAACCACGGGAGGGCCAACGCCACCCCGCTCCCCCGCAGGAACGTGCGACGGTTCATCGAAAATGTTTTCCCGTTCATGAAATGACTCCTCCTACTGCTTTGCGTTAAAGGTTTCGCTCTCAACAATCAGGTGAATCAACTCACCCAACCGATCGCCCCTCATACGGAACTTCCG
>JBIKSY010000270.1:0-5173 GCA_044348365.1 Chthoniobacteraceae bacterium | reverse complement strand
AACACGAACATACCCTCCAGCAACATTAACCTGCCCGGTGAATGAGTTGGCCGAGTTTTGGAGCCAAAGGGTACTCGGAAGCGTCGTTGGCGCTGGCTTGTAAAGTGTCGCCGGGCCGCTCAACGGACCGCTAACAATGGTATTCCCGTTGCCTGCGATGTAGCTGTTGGCCCCCAAGTTCACAGGCCCCGCAATCGTGAGGTTTCCATACCCGCTGCTCAGGTACGAGGTGGTGGAGTTGTTTCCCAGTTGCACTGGCCCGTTGAGCGTGACGTTGCCCAAGGTGAGGAGCGCGTTGGAGCCTGAGTCGGCGGTGGGTCCGCGGCCATCAAGGGAGAGAGACTGCCCGATGGAAAGCGCTCCCGTGCCGGCGTCCAGCAACAGCATGCCGCCGTTGAAGCCCGCGGCATTGACGCCGTTGACCGTCACCATGTTGGAGGCGTCCCCGAGTTGCGAGCTACCGCTCACCACGACCACGCCGCCATTCACCACGACATCACCGGAAAAGGTGCTCGTGCCGCCGAGCTTCAGCACGCCGTCGCCGGTTTTGAGCAGGCTGCCGTAGCCGGCCATTCCGCCCTGCAGGTCCACCAAATCGCCAAGCTTGTTGTCGATGAGCTGGTTGCCCGTCAGGGTGTAGGGGGCCGTGACCAGCAGGGTGTCAGCGCGCAGGGGCAGGCCGGTGAAGAAAAGGGAGGCCAGCGACCAAAGGGCGACAAAGCGGGTGAGGGCCGGAGAAAGGCGGAACAGCTCCTGGGGGCCGCGATCGAGCAGCGTATTCAGGGTATTTGCGCGCAGCACCCGGAAGGCGGAGGCGGGGGTGCGAGCGGCAGTGGGGCCGAGCCTGCGGCGCCGGGAGGGAAATGCGGGTTCCATTCAGAAGTTCCGGCTCGGAAAACAAAAACCAAAGGTCAAAGCGTCGCGGCCGAAACCGCAGAACGGCCCCGGAGCGCAGGCACCGGGGCGAAAACCTTTGATGGCGTTGCACCACGCCGCGTGTGCTTGGAAACAAGGGCTCCGCCGAGGAGGCTGGTGGGGGTCCCGAGGATGTGGCCAAGGAGATGCATCTTACGCCTTGCGAAGCAGTAATCATGCCTCCCTGCATCGGAGACACGCCGTATTTTTGCCTGCGTGCGCCCGGCGCGAACAGGGGGCAATTTCTTGGAAAAGCGGTCGCGGACCCGCTTCCACATGCGGGAGGGTTGGCGGCAAATACAGGGCCCGGCGTTGGCTCGAGGTGGCCACGTGGCCTAGGACAGGCCGTGTTGGGTGGCGCGAGCAAGGCTGCGAGGTGAAGCCATCGCGAGAACGCAATGAGACGCCTCCCAGGTAGCCCCGAATACCTCGACGCCGGCGGTCGGTTCCGCACCCTACGTGGGGTGAGATCCAGTTGGAATGCCCAGCGTTTTGTGGCGTATTCCGACGGGTTCGCCGCCACGGGGGAGGGTGTGCGAGAGCGCTCAAGCGGGACTGCGCGAGCCCGTGGAGGGGGCCCTAATCGCCCACTGGACGGGGCGCTGTTGCGGCCGGTGGCCGGCTTATCCCTGGATCAACTTCAGCACAAGGCTTGCCGAGGCATTGGCTTGGGAGAGCATGGCTGCACCCGACTGCACCAAGATGTTCGCCTTCGCCAGACGCGCGGTCTCGAGTGCGACGTCGGTGTCTCCGATCCGGCTGGCGGCCTGCTCAAAGTTGACCTTTTCGTTATTCACGGAATCCAGCGCAAAACCCATGCGTGACTGCAGCGCGCCGTTGGTTGCGAGCATGGACGCCAAGTCCTGAAGCAGGACCTGCAGCGAGGAACTGCCCCAGAGGGTTTCATTTACCAAGTTGGCAACCGTGTCCGTGGTGCCGACCGTGCCATCGAAAGGATCCGCTCCCAAGAGGGTGCCCCAGCCACTATTGACTGAAAAGTCCGACAGGATGAGGTCCATCGTCTGGGAGCCATTCTCGTCCAAAAAGACCGTGAGATCGTCCTTGTTTCCATCCAGGTCGAGCAGATCGATCCCGTTGAACTGGTCACTCATAGTGCGGCCCATCTCTTTCCGCAACTGATCAAACTCGGTCAGGTAGTTGTCCAGATCCTCGGTGGACTTGGTGATATCCTGCATCATCACGACCAGTTCCGACATGCGGGTCAACTGGCTACTGATTGCATTGAGAGAAGCTGCCTGAGTTTGCAACCAAGACATCGCGTTGCCGAGGTTCTTGATGGTTGCATCCTGACGCCGGATGGCGGCTCCGGTTTTGAGAAAGACCGCCATGCCTGCGGCATCATCCGCCGGCTGGACGAGGCGGGAACCGCTTGAGAGTCGCGCTAAACTTTGGGCCAGAGTGGCACTCGACTTGGCCAGATTGTAAGCGGCGTAGCTGGCGGAGGAGTTGGTGTTGATGCTCTGTACCATAAACGTCATGGTTAATCGGATTCAGACGGGGATGTCTTTAGTTATTTTACAGCCAAAATGTCCTGTTCAACAGACTTCCATGGCTAACAGAAAAGGCGCGGGTGCATTTCGCCGCTACTTGGAATTGAATTGGCGGCCTCCCCGGCATACCCCGCCTCGCAGTACGGGCCCGCCAGTCAAAGCGGGACTATCCCTGGATCAGCTTCATGAGAACGTTTCCCGAGGCGTTGGCCTGGGTGAGGGCGGAAGCCCCCGACTGCACCAAAATGTTCGCGCGGGCGAGGCGTGTGGTTTCAGCGGCCACATCGGTGTCGCCAATCCGGCTGGTGGCCTGCTCGAAGTTGAGCTTCTGGTTGCGGACCGCATCGAGTGCAAACTCCAACCTGGACTGGGTGGCGCCGTTTTCGGCCATCATCGTGGCAAGATCCTGGGTCAGGACCTGAAAGGAGGAACTGCCCCAGATGGTTTCATCAATCAGGCTGGCCGGCGTGTCCGTCACCCCCGCAAGCCCCGTGTAGGGTTTGGTGGTTCCCACGAGGGTTGCCCACCCGCTGTTTGCCGAAAAGTCGGAGCGTGCCATGGTCATGGTCTGCGTGCCGGTTTCGTCCAAAAAGACGGTCAGCGGCACGTTGGCGCCCTGATAGAAAAGCAGGTCGATGCCGTTGAACTTGTCCTCGAAGGCCTCGCCCATCGCTTCCCGCACTTCATTGAACTCCGTCATGTAGTTGTCCAGATCCTCGGTGGACTGGGTCACATCCTGCATGCGGACGACCAGCTCGGTCATCCGGGACAAGTGCCCGCTGATGGCCTGGAGCGAGGCGGCCTGGGTTTGCATCAGGGAGAGGGCGTTGCTGATGTTGGTCTCGGTGGCGCCCTGCCTCCGGATGGCTGCGCTGGTCTTGATGTACACGGCGGTGCCGGCTGCATCGTCGGCCGTTTCCACCAAGCGTGAGCCACTGGAGAGGCGGGCCAAGCTGCGGGCCTGGGAGGAAGAGGCCTTGGCCAGGTTGCGGGCGGCCTCGGTCGCTGCGTTGTTTGTTTGGATGGTGGGTAGCATATGGGTGGGGGAGCTGGGTCGTCTGTTGGAAGGCGGGCGGGTTAGTCCAAGGCTGACAGGACGGTCAGCACCGCAGGACGGCTCTTGACGGAGTTGCCTTCCGGATCAGTGATCACCACGAAGTAGGTACCCGCGTCGGAGGCGCGCAGAGGATCCAAGCGGAGGAAGCCTGTGCCGCCGGCGCTCAGCAGCACGCTTTGACCGTCGCTGGCTTCCCGGAACCAGGCGAAGGTGCGCTTGCCGGCGGTCGCGCTGACCCCGAGCACCACCACCCCACCGGCGTTGGCACTGACGGAAACCGGCTCGGACACGATCCCCAGAGGCGCCCCGCTGGCCGAGACCTCGGCCCCTGCCAAAGCTGCGGCAAATCTCGTGATGACGAACTTCATCTCCGTGGAGACCGTCCCGGAAGTGACCTTACAGAAGTAGTTGCCCGGCCCCCTGTTCACGCCCGAAGCCGAGAAGTCGAGGGACGCCCCGGTCTGGCTGCTGAGTGCAATCTGCGTGGTGGACGCCTTCAGCGTGGTATAGCGCCAGGCGTAGGTAAGCGAACCGCTCCCAAGCACGTTGACGCGCAACGTCTCGTTGGAAGCCACCACTGGTGTCAGCCAGGAGGGCCCTGTCGGTTCCGGCAGGCTGCGCACGTCAAACGTTCTGGCCGCCTTGACCAGCGTCACCTCAAGGAACTTGGGCTTGGAGAAGGACACCGTCACGGCAGCGCCCGTGCTGGTGGCATTGCCCTGCGCATTGGTGACAACCACCGTGTAGCTGCCCGGGGTCAGATCGCTCGCATTGAGCAAGCCCAGCGTCAGCGTCGTCTCGGCTGCGCTCGCCGGAACCGTTCCAGCCGCGCTTGTATAAAGCGACCCGTTGCTCAACGACACGCCGTCCTTCTTCCACTGGTAGGTCAGTGCCAGGGTGCTGCGCACCTTCGCCGTCAACGAACCGCCGGAGCCCGCCACCAACTGGACCGCCACCGGATTCGCCGTGATCGCAGGCGGACCCGCCACCGTCAAGTTCACGGCGGCACTTGTCACCGCGTTGACCACGTTGGAGACCCTCACCGAGTAGGAGCCAGTGTCTGCGCTGCCGGGCGAGGAGATCGTGTAGTTGGCCGATGTCGCGCCCGCGATCGCCACTCCCCCCTTGAGCCACTGGTAGGCCAACGGCGCGGTCCCCGTCGCAACCACCCGGAAGGTGTAGGACGCTCCCGCGTTGATGGTTGCGCCGACGGGCTGCGTGGTGATTGCGGCCGGCGTATTCAACGCCAGCTCCGCCGGACTGCTCGTGACGCTGTTGATGGAGTTGCTCACCACCACCGTGTAGGTGCCCGCATCCGTCGTCTTGACCGCCGCGATCCGGAAGCTCGAGGAGGTGCCGCCCGCGAGGTTTACGCCCGCCTTCTTCCACTGGTAGGTCAACGTGCCGCCTCCTGTGGCGGTGACGCTAAACACAGCGAGCGTGCCGGGATTGACCGTGAGCGACACGGGCTGCGCGGTAATGTTCACCCCGAGCCCGAGTTGCACCACCGCCGGGGCGCTGGTCACGCTGTTGACTACGTTCGACACCACCACCGTGTAGGTGCCGGCATCCGTGGTCTGGACCGAAGGCAGCGAGAAGGTTGCGGCCGTGCCACCCTGAAGCGCCACCCCGTCCTTGCGCCACTGGTAGGTCTTTGGGTCCGTCCCCGTGGCCACGACGGTCAACGCCA
>JBIKSY010000269.1:0-5174 GCA_044348365.1 Chthoniobacteraceae bacterium | reverse complement strand
CCAGAGCGCCCCGCATACCGCAACCTGGCGCCACCGGGCGGTGTCACCGACCAGTGTCTTCTCAAGAGCAGACAATTGAAGCGCCGCCTCCGGCATGCATTTCAGCTGCGCCCAGACGGTCTCCATTCCTTCCTCCAAGACTGCCAAAGTTGCTAGCAAACCCACTGCCTCGGCCAAGTCAAAAGGGACGGGAGCAGCCTCCCGGACAACACACGGTGCGGCAGGCATTTGGTCACCCCCTGCTTTTTCGAGGGGAGGGCGCTCCGCTTGGGGCAAACCAACGGACTGCGCCCTTGCCGCAATCACAGGCAAAAGTGTTTCGGGTGCAACCGGTGGATGAACGACTTCTCCAGTGGCGGCGAGCCACATTTCCCGGAACTGGCTCTCGAGCTCTCGGGTGTAAGCAACGGCGTCCGCCCAAACAACCCGCATCTTTTCACGCAGGGAAGCACGCACTCCAAAAAGATCCGCAGGGTTCCGCGCATGAAAGACCGCAACCTGCACATACTCTTCCTTGCTCGAAGTCGCAAACCGCTCCAAACCGAGACGTCCCAGCAAAGAGGTGCCGGCTCGACTCGCAGACGTGTTGCCCGAGAGGGTCACACAGGGAACCCCCATCCAGAGGGCGTTGGAAGTGATCGTCAATCCGTTGAACGGGAAAGTGTCCAAAAGAAGGTCCACCGTCGCGTGGGCCTCTAGGTACTGCACCTCAGCCAGGCGGCGCAAAATGACAAACCTCTCTTTAGCGATGCCCCTTTTTTGCATTTCCCGCAGAAAAAACTCATCCGAGTCGGCCACCACCTGCATTCTAGACTCCGGTGCCCCGGCCAACACTTCCGCCCACAAATCGAGCACCGGCGCTGTAATTTTTGCCAGATTGTTAAAGGACCCAAAGGTGAAGGGCTTCCCAGAAAGGCAGGGCAGAGGAGCCACCTGAGGGGCTGAGGGGTGAGGCCTGTAGCAAACCGCACCCGACCGCATCCGCACGAGACGTTCCGAGTGGAACGCCTCGGTCATACCCTCCGGATCCAACCCGGCATCAGTGATGCGGTAGTCCATGGCACGCAGCCCCGTGGTTTGCATGCAGCCGACCATCGTCACCTGCACCGGCGCTGGCCTCCGCGCGAAAGCGGTGAGCCGGTTCCGCGTGGTGTGGCCGGAGAGGTCCACCAACACGTCAATCCCGTCCCTGCCCACAAGCTCGCAAAAGGCCTCGTCCGAGAGGCCTTGCACCTGCCTCCAATGCAATGGAAGCGACTGTAGCCTCCGAGTGAAGGCGTCCACCCGAGTGTTGTTGTAATAGCAAAACACGTCAAATTCGGCCCGCTCGTGCTTTTCAAGAACAGGCTCTATAAAGGTGGTAACCGGGTGGTGACACAGATCCCCGGAGACGTACCCAATCCGCATTTTCCTAGGAAAGGGTTCGGCCTTGGCCAAGGAAGCCGGCCTGGCAAACCCTGGAGCCTCCACCAGCTCGCTATACATTTTGTAAAACGCGAAGAGCTCCGCGGGACTTTCGTAGGGAAGGTAGTTGGCCGCATAGATCAGGGAATTGTAGCCCTCTATATCGTTGGGATTCAGTGCAATGGCACGCTGGTACTCTCGGACCGCCTCCTCGGCTCTCCCGACCCTGACCAGGCACGCCCCCCTGAGCATCCGATACTTGGACTCCTTGGGGGCGCGCGCCACCAGACTCTCCGCCAGCTCCAGCGCCTCTGCGGGACGGTTTGCCTCGCGCAGGGTGAAGGCGAGTCGGGCAAGATCCGGCTCAGACTCCTTGCGCAGCCTGCAAAGGGCGATCAGGTGGGGCACCGCTTCCAAATGCCTGTCCAACCGAACCAAGGTGGCGCTCAGATTGTTGAGCAGATCCGGCCAGTCCGCGCGCAAGCCGACGGCCCTCTTGTAAGCCTCCACCGCCCCGCCCAACTCGCCTTTGGCGAGAAGCGAATTCCCGAGGTTATACAAAGCAACACTCGAGGTCGGAGCCATCCGTACAGCAGCGCCATGGAACTCGAGCGCCTCGTCAAGTCTGCCCAACTCACGCAACACGGAGCCGGCCATCGTGAGGCTGGCGTCTGAATATGGTTGGACCTCCACGGCGCCGCGGAAAGCCTCAAGGGCCTCAGGCAAACGTCCCAGACTCCGGAGTGCTATCCCAAGATTGTGCCTGAGGTGGTGAACATCAGGATGCATAACCACCGCCCGCTGTGCAAAAACCGCCGAATCTTCCACAAATCCCGAGTGCATCAAGGCCTGCTGGACCAGAGCGCAGTCCCGCTCCGCCTCGGGAACAACCTGGGACAGAGCGAGTGCAACCTCCCCTATCTCCGAACCGGAACCGCCGGGATAGATTTCGCGCAACAACAGCAACCGCACCCTTCCCGCCTCAGGCAGCCTGACGGACGCAAGTCGGAGAATCTTGATCCGCTCCGCCTTGTAAGCCTCTAAATCACACTTACCAAGAACCTCCAAAATCTCTGGCAGTTGGGGGACATCCTCTCCCCTCCCCGAAATCCTGCATAGAAGAGATGCCAGACGATCTGATGGGTTCAAAAAGGAGTTGGGGGGAGTTTCAGCCATCGAATTAAGTTCAGCTCGGAAACCCATTAGGGCATCCAGAAGGACTCCGCAAAAAATATCGCCGAACATCCACCTTCCCTGCCGATCCCTGCTCACCCAAATTCAAGCACCTCCAGCGGTGACAGATTCAGTAGTTTTGGGTATTTTCACCGATCATTCAGGCGACCCTCGCCTGAGGCACAATCGCGTCACACATTTTTCCGCACTGCTGCCAGGCCAACGGTTGCAAGGCGGGTGCGAAATAAACTTTCCAAAAAAATCATTTAAGTCACCGCCCAGGCCAGCCTATATGTTCGTTGGCAAGAGGCCCGCTCCCCAAGAAAGGGGGGTGAAACAAAAAAACAAAACAAGGAAGTTATATGGCAGTCGTAATCAACACCAACAGCTCGGCGTCCTACGCCTCACTCAACCTCACGAAGTCCAGCGACCTGCTCCAGAAGAGCCTCGCCCGTCTTTCCAGCGGTTCGAAAATCTCCACTCCTTCTGACGACGCGGGTGGTCTCGCAGTCAGCATGAAGCTGCAGGCAGCGATCAAGCGCACGGATGCAACGGCAACGAACGTGGCAAACGCCCTTTCGTTCCTCCAGACTCAGGCTGGCTCCCTTAAGAGCATTGCCTCAGTGCTCGACCGTATGTCCGAACTCGGCACGTTGGCAGGTGACGTCACGAAGTCCACTGCGGACATCGCGAACTACAGCACCGAGTACAACAATCTTGTGACCGAACTCGGCAAGCTTTCTTCGGACAGCTTCAATGGTATCGCATTGTTCAGCAATGCCACCACGACCAACAGCGAGCTGACCGTGTACATCTCTCAGGATGGCACTCAGACGATGAGCATCGATCAGGCAGGTGTCGGTTCAAACTGGGCCTCCATCACCTCCTTGTCTGATGCAACTGGCTCGGGCATCGCTGATGTTTCGACATCGATCCAAGGCATCTCCACCCTCATGGCCAACAACGGCGCACAGGCCAGCCGTCTCCAGTTCGCTCTGGATTCGCTCAATGTGAACAAGGTCAACCTCGAAGCCGCCAACAGCCGCATCTACGACGTCGACGTCGCTGCTGAAACGACCAAGCTCGCCCGCGCGAACATCCTCGTTCAGTCCGGCGCAGCGATGCTCTCGCAGGCGAACGCCGCTTCCCAGATCGCCCTCAAGCTTCTCCAGTAAGCTCTGTTGGCATCTTAGTCTTCAAAGACTCCACCTCGAAAGGGGTGGAGTTTTTGCTTTTCAGAGACCCTTGTTTCCGAACTGGTCTGCCCTTCCGTACGCTCCTCCATTTTACCCAAGCTGGGACTGGTGTAGGGCCTGCTTTTTTGCCTAAATCCTCGTTCAACCCCAGCTTCACATTCTATGAGTCGAAAAATTCGTTACGGTATGGTCGGCGGCGGACGCGGCGCCTTCATCGGCGGCGTTCACCGCATTGCAGCAAACATGGACGGCCAAATCGAACTGGTCGGCGGCGCCTTCTCCTCCGACCCGGAAAAATCAAGAGCCTCCGGGAGTGACCTCTTTCTGGACACCAACCGCTGCTACGGTTCCTTCGAGGAAATGATCCTCGCGGAGAAGGCCCTCCCGGCCGACAGGCGGATGGATTTCATTTCCATTGTGACCCCAAACCACATGCACTTCGCCCCGGCGAAGCTCGCACTCGAGAACGGCTTTCACGTGCTTTCCGACAAGCCCGCGACGTTCAACCTCGCCGAGGCAAGATCCCTTGCCGGGATCGTCGCCCAAACCGGACTCCTCTACGGCCTCACCCACAACTACACCGGCTATCCGCTGGTCAAGCAGGCCCGGGAAATGGTCCTCTCAGGCGCGTTCGGGAAGATCCGCAAAGTGGTCGCCGAATACCCCCAGGGCTGGCTGGCGACGCGCCTTGAGGAAAGCGGCCAGAAACAGGCCGGCTGGCGCACAGACCCCGCCCGTTCTGGTGCCGCCGGATGTGTTGGTGACATTGGTACTCACGCCGAGAACCTCGCCGAATACATCACCGGCCTGAAGATTCGCGAACTGGCGGCAGACCTCACCAGCTTTGTCGAAGGCCGCCTACTCGACGACGACGCCAATATTTTGCTCCGCTTTGAAGGGGGTGCCAAAGGGGTGCTCCACTGCTCACAGATCAGCGTGGGAGAGGAAAACAACCTCAACATCCGGGTGTACGGCGAAAAGGGCGGACTGGAGTGGCACCAAAGAGAGCCCAACACGCTCCTCATCAAATGGATAGACAAGCCCATGGAGGTCTACCGGACCGCAAACGGCTATCTGGGAGCGGCCGCGGCAGCCAATGCCAGAACTCCCGCAGCCCATCCCGAAGGCTATCTCGAGGCCTTCGCCAACATCTACCGTAACTTTGCAAACCACATCCGCGCACGCATCGAAGGCATTGAACCGTCGCCGCTCGTGCTGGACTACCCCAAGATTGAGGATGGCGTGCGCGGAATGGCGTTTATCGATGCCGTCGTTGGCTCCAGCAAGCACAACGCCGCCTGGACAAGAATAGAGACCGGTTGCTAAAGCGCGGCCTCGGCCGACTTTACTTTTGGGGGCGGGGCGCAAAGCCTCGCCCCCTTTTTCGCAGGAACAGGCCCG
>JBIKSY010000268.1:0-5195 GCA_044348365.1 Chthoniobacteraceae bacterium | reverse complement strand
CCTTCAAGTAAAGCGAGGGCGTGTAGGCCGCCCCCTTGTTCTTCGGAAAAAAGTGCTGGGGCAGCACGCCAAGGTTGTTGGAGATGAGAAGCATCCGCTTGGGCTCCAGCTTTGCGGCGGCGCGGGCAAAGACGGGTGTCTCGCACTCCAGCGCGGGCAGTGCAAGGGTGACGCCGACACCGCGCAGGAAGCGGCGGCGGGGGATGGGCGTGGAAATGTGTGGCGTGTTCATTGGGGGGTCTGCGAACCAAGAAAGATGCGGCTACGCACCAGCGCGTGCACGAGGTCGCGCACGCGGAATTCACCCGGAGCGCACGCGTCGAGCATGGCCTCGAGTTCCGCGCGGTCCGCGAAGCCCACGGGTGCCCCCGTGGCGTGGAGCACAAGATGCTGGAGAAGGTTGCGGGCGAGCTGGCGCGGTTGGGCGGCGAGGAGGCGTTTTACCTCGTGGATATCCCGGAAGCTCCCCCCGCCAGGCAGTGTTCCGGAAGCGTCCACGGGCTGGCCGACGAAGTACGTGTAGGGATGGCCGGCGGGATCGATGCCGGTGATTTTCTCCCCCTTTTCCATGCCGCGATAACGGTCACGCCAGGCGCCCATCACATCAAAGTTCTCCAGCGCAAAGCCAACCGGATCAAACTTTGCATGACAGTTTGCACAGCTTTTGGATTCGGTGTGTTTTGCCAACAACTCGCGGATGGTGGTGGCGCCACGGATGTCCGGCTCCACGGCGGGTACGCTTTTGGGCGGTGGCGGTGGCGGCTGGCCAAGCAGCTTTTCCATGATCCAGACGCCGCGCAGCACGGGCGAAGTGGTGGTGCCGTTGGCGGTGTGTTTGAGCAGCGCGGCCTGCGCGAGCAACCCTCCAAACGGACTGCCCGTGGGCAAACTCACCCGTTGCATGGCGGAACCGACGACGCGCGGCAGGTCGTAGTGTGCTGCAAGCCGGTCGTTCACAAAGGCGAAGTCGGCGGCGATGACGGTGCTGGCCGGCAGATTTTCGCGGACCATGGCGCGAAGAAAGGCCCGTGTCTCGAGCCCCATCGAGTCCACAAGATAGTCGTCCTTGCGGTACTCCGGATACAGGCGTTCGTCCGGGATGTCGCGGCGCAGCTTGCGCAGGTCGAGCCATTCCTCGGCGAAGGTGGTCACAAACTCCTCAAAGCGGGGGTCCGCAATGAGTCGTTCGGTTTGCAACCGCAGCACCCCGGCGTCGCGCAACCGGCCGGCGCTGGCAAGCCGGTTGAGGTCGTCATCGGGGCGCGAGTTCCAGAGAAAATGTGAAAGCCGGTTGGCGATCGCAAAGTGTCCATCCACGGCCCCCTCCCGCGGCTCGTTGAGATAGAGGCAGTGGGAGGAGCATAGCAAAGCCTGATAGCCCGCGAGCAGTGCATTGGAAAAAGCGCCGCCACCGGAAAGCTTGGCGCGGATGAGTTTGAGGAAGGGCTCCTGCGCCTCTTCGCTCATCGGGCGCAAGGTCGCCAGCGCGCTGAACCGACGGAACAACCGCTCCGCATCCGCCGCCGTGCCACCCTCGGGGAACACATTGTCAAACAACACCCGCTGCGCCTGCGAAGGCCACTCCGGCTCGCGCAACGGGCCCGTGACCTCGAGCCACTGGATCGCCACCCCGCGGTGACCCTCCGGCGGCATCGGCGGATAGTCGTAAAAGAAGCCGCCGTCTGTGCGGATAAAAGGGACGGGCAGGCCGAGCGGACTGTATTCAAAAGTCTCACCAGCCGTGAGCTGAATCGTGGTCTCAAAATCGCGCGGCTCCGGCTGCAAATCCAACCAACCGCCTGTCTCGCGCACATTGCCGGAAACATCCGGCCCCGAGGGCTGCCGTGCGCGAAAGCTCATCGCGATCGGCGCATAGGCCGGAACCAGCCGGAAATCGCGCATCTGCCGTACGGCACGCCCGCGAAAGCGCACCCGATAGGTGCCACTTTCCTTTGCGATGAAGCCACGGGGATAGCCATAGTACGGCCAGGTAGCCGAGCGGAACAGCGCCAGCTCAAGCGTGGGATCGCGGCGCTGCTCGGGGGTCAGCTCGGCAAATTCTTTGGCGCTTAGAGGCACCATGCGGCCATCCCTCGCGAAGAACATCGCCTCACGCTCACCGAAGGTGTTGAGCGAGGGAAACAGGTCGGTGCCGGTAAAGCGCCGGGTGGCCGGTTCGGTGGGGGGGCTTGCCTTCCCCATCGCCTGGCGTAGTGCCGCCTCCGCGGCATCGAGGTAGGCGTCTAGCTGCACGTGCGAAATGTCCAGCAGTGCGGAAACCTTGGTGAACCCGTGCGAATCACGCTCCTCGGGCAGTTTGTCACGAATGTCGAGCTGGGGGAGCTTTAGCAACACGCGCAGGTTGTTCTCAAACTCCACCCGCGTCAGGCGTCTCACCGGACCGCGCCCGTTCCTCGCAACTTCCTCCTGCGCAGAGGCCAGCAGCTCCCTGCCGAGCTGTAGCACTACCGCCTGCCGTTCCCCCGCACTGACCTTGGATTTTTCGGGCGGCGGCATCTCGCCCTTTTCGATACGGTCAAACACCCCGGTCCACCGGTTGCGGGTGTCGGTGTCGTGGAGCTCAAAACCCAGCGCGGCGATGTCAAACCCGCCCTTGGCCGCGCTGTCGTCATGGCAGTCGATGCAGTGCCGTTCGAGAAAACCTTGGATCGGGTGCGCCGCCGCCTTGAAAGGGCTGGAAGACGGTTTCGGAGCCGGAGCTTCAAAGACATGCACATTGGTGATGTGCAGTTCCTCGAGGCCCGTCTTCTTGTCGATAAAGCCGTCGACCTGCCCGACCAGCTGGTCGCGCGTGAGCTTCCACACTACCTTGCCATCCGGCCCGATCTCCGCCAGCACGTCACGCCCCTCTTCGGCGGCCTGCATGTGGTAGTCGCCACAGGCGACCAGCAGGTTGCCGTTGGCAAGCTGCGAGAGTCCAAGTAAGTAACGGCATTGCAGACCAAGCTCTTCGCTGGTCCAGCAGCCGAGCTTTTGGCCCGCTGCATCGAGATGCAGCAACTGGCCTCCCGTGGACGTGGCCACCCAAAGCGAGCCATCCCTCGCCTGCAGAGTGGCAAAGGCCTTTTTCACCGTTGGGGACGGTTTGAGCAGCGGCTCGAGCGGGATCGTCTGCAACACCCGGCCGGTTCCCGTTTCCACCTTCAGCACCGTCTTGCGCGCATATTGGGCGACCCAGAAGGCGTTCTCGCCAAGCACCTCGCGTATCATCCGGTAACGAAAGTGCAACGGATCATCCTTGAGCACGGGCAGTGGCGTCTCGCTGACCACGGCACCGCTGCGGTCGACGATGCGGATCTGATTCACGCCGCTGTCCATGAGCGCGAACTGCTTGCCTCCTTCGAGAACTGCCACGCTGTTCGCCTCCGCCCCTTTTTCGTCCGCACGGGCCTTGTGCTCCAGGACGAGCTTGCCCGCGGCATCAAACACCGCGAGACCGCCCCTGTGGGCATAGGCGGTGCCGCCGTCGGGCAGGCGGGCAGCGTCGTAAATTCCGCCGTGGCCTGGTTGCTTCAACAACGCGGTGACCTTCCCTGAGCGGTCGACCTCAATGACCTGAGCGTCCGCCGCGAGCAGGTAGCGTTCTTCGGCGAAGGCCGAAGCGGCGAAGGATAAAAGCGTGTAAAGGAGAAGAAGCAGGGGTTTCACGGGAGGTGGCGCTCAAAAGTCATTCACTGGCAACAGATTCGTGAGGGCTTCCGCCGCGGTCCGCCGTTCTCCTGCAGCTGGAAGGTCCCCACACCTACCATCGACGCTGCTGATGCGGAAGCGGCAACAAGCGTAGCGGCAGCCGCGTTTCCCGTGAACGGGACCGGGGAAGAGCAGCACAACCCCGGGGATGGCGTTGGTGGGATCGAAATGGCGCCGCATCTATTGAGCGCGCCGGCGGGCGCGGTAGGCCGCAGCGGCGCTGGTGCCGCCGCGTGGCCTCCTGCTTTTACGGGTGATGCTTCGTGTGCAGGGGATGCAAACGCACCTGCCTTCCTGCAGAGCAACAACGGCACCGCTGTCGGCTCAAAGCCAAGGCCGGGAGCCCTAGGTGCACCCGGTGAATGCCGACTTCGCGGAGTCCGACAGTTAGGATCCGGGCGGAAGGGGGTTCTGCCGGGTGCGGCTCAATCCGGGAGAACGCCCCAAGAGGACGCCGGTCTCAGTAACTTCCCTCGAGTTTGACAGGACGGGAGAGGAAGCCTCTCAGTCCGCCGCCGGAGGAGTGAGACGAATTCTCGGTGGCGCAACCCGCCCAGAGTGAGCAAACCGTCAGCAGCAAGAAAAGACGAATGAGAGTCATAGATTTTCCACCTCCTTCCAACAGCTTTTGGCTGTTTCCCCTTTCCTAACAGCACCCCCCGAAATTGCCAGCGGCCAATCAACGCCGGGGGCTTGTCACACAAATGTCACAGAACTGTCTGCAGCGTCCCTGTTCGGGAGCGACGCGAGGGTGAGGGGGGGGTCACGAAAGAGGCGCGATGCCCCCGTGGACCGGGGGTCGCGCAGTCAATGAAGGCCGGAGGGCCGATCCAGGTTGCCGGGCAAACAACTCTCAGGAGACAAGGGATTGTCCCGCGTCTCCGGGGAGGAGGCAGCCAAACCTAGTAACTGCCTTCAAGCATGACGCCGTAGGAATGGCCTACGGAGGCTGTGGTTTTGCAGCAACTGGAGCACTTGCTTGCGCAGCCAACGCCAAGGGTCGAGACCAGAATGAGGAGGGCGAATCTGAGGAGTTTCATAGGGGGTAACAGTGAGGCTAATTCTAAGCTTTCGTTGGGGATCCGGACCGCCCTGAAGGACCGCTCGGAACCGGTGTTTCAAGCTCTACGGAATGCAACAGTCGCGTGTCAGCTATGTGACATTCGTGTGACATCTTGATGTTTTCGGGGGTTTTGTAAACTTTAAATTGTCTCTTTTTGGAGTTTTTACAGAGGGGACGCCATGCGGGACGGCTGTGGCCGCCGAATGCCGCCATGAACGGGGAGAGGCACTGACCTTTTTTTGAAAAGACATCACCCACGCAGGGAAGGCGTGGCCGGGGTCTGTCACCCTGCGCCTCTGGGGTGGCGCCGTCTCTGGCAGGAATGCCCGGGAGCGGTCCCCACTCGGACCTGCCGCCCCCATTCGAACGGCCACTCTTCTGTTCCCTCCTCCTTTGACCCCAGACAATCCTGAGCTAAACT
>JBIKSY010000063.1:0-16975 GCA_044348365.1 Chthoniobacteraceae bacterium | reverse complement strand
ACTCACCCAAACGGCCGCCGAGATCACGCAGGTCCGTCCCGTACAAAATCCCGGCGCCAACGGCTTTGGAAGGGCTATCCAGTACGGCCTGGAGGTGATGCGGGGAGACGCCGTCGTCATCATGATGGCCGACGAATCTGACGACTGCCGCGATGTTGTCCGCTACTGGGACGTGCTCAACGAGGGCTACGACTGCGTCTTCGGAAGTCGGTTTATGCGCGGGGGCGGGGTGATCGACTACCCTTGGATCAAACTGCTGCTCAATCGCGGGTTCAATCTGTTCATTCGCATTCTGTTTGGGATCAAGCTCAACGACACAACCAACGCATTCAAGGCCTACCGACGTTCGGTGATCAAGGGGGTTAACCCTATCCTTTCCCAGCATTTTAACCTGACGGTCGAACTGCCCCTCAAGGCCATCGTCCGCGGCTACTCCTGGACGGTGATCCCCATTACATGGCGCAACCGCCGTTTTGGCGTGGCTAAGCTCAAGATCGCGGAAATGGGGAGCCGGTACCTTTTCATCTGCCTTTACGTTTGGCTCGAGAAAACCCTCAGTAGAGGGGACTACCGCAAGGCCTTGCCCGAGCAATAACCCCTCGCACCGTCCCTTGTTTCCTAGGGCGTACTTACAACTGCTCGAAGTCAACCGGCGAAAGGGGTGCCCCAAGTTCGGCAGTTTGGCGCAAGGAACAAAAAGGCTTGTAGAGTGTGGTCACAAAATCCAACTCCCAGAGTAAATTTTCGCGCAAGTGCTTGTGGTGGAGAATGCTTTGCGCCCCAACTCCAACTTCCTCCGCTATTTGGGGAAGGGTGCGATGCCCCTCCAATCCCAAACCGACAGCGCTCAAGCGCTGGCTTTGCCACCCATCCAGTTTCTTATCTTTGAGACGGTCCAACACCTCCGAGGCGTCTCTTTCTAAGCTCAAGGCTTTTCTAGGTCTACCCATGTGGCGACAACCATCTCAATGAGATCTCCCCAGCAGTTTATCGCAGCCTGTTTATCGAAATCGCCTCGCACCACAAAGGGCGGTGTTTTTCGGCAAAAAAGGCAAACTTTCTTAGTAGATCAGGATTAGATCCATGTCCGCTTTTCCCGCGTAAGCCGCTTGTTGTCAGCCGATCCAAGGTGGCTTACTCAACAGAGTGAAGCTCTGTAAGATCTGCCCACACTAGGCACTGGCTGCCCCACCCGGCAAAATCTGGGTCCCCTTGCCCTCTCTGGAATCGTCTCCGCCCCTCTTGCCCGTCCACCAAAGCACCACGGGGGCTGCCACAAACACTGAGGAATAAGTGCCCACCAAGACACCGATCGAAATCGCAAGCGCAAAGTCCGCCAGCACCGGTCCCCCGAAAAACAGGAGAGAAATCGTGGTAAGCAGGGTGATTCCTCCGGTGATGATCGTCCGGGAAAGGGTCTCGTTGATGCTCCCGTTCATGATGTCCTGCACAGTGCCCTTGCGTCCCGTCTGCATTCCTTCCCGGATACGGTCGAAAACAACGATGGTGTCATTCACCGAATAACCGGCGATCGTCAGCACGGCACCCACCGTCACCAGGGAGAACTCCTTCCCAAGCAGGGCAAACACCCCAACGGTAATCACCACGTCGTGCAGCAGCGCAACCAAGGCGCCAAGGGCGAAGGAAAATTCAAACCGGACCGTCACATACACGAGGATCCCCAGACAGCCCAGAACCAGCGCAAGCACGGAGTTTCTCGCCAGTTCGCCACCCACCAAACCGCCTACGGTCTCCACCTGCTCCAAGCGGAAGCCCGCCTCGGGAAACTTTGTCTTGAGCACCTCCCCGATCCGCTCGCCAATCCCCTGCGAGGCGTTCTCCGTGTGCGGACTCCGGATGGTAAAAAACTCTTTCGCCGCAGACTTCTCAATCTGGACGGCCACGTCACCAAGGTTCAACGCGGCCACGGTCGTGCGCACGTCCTTCAAATCAGGTTTCGTCTGGGTTGCCTCAAGCACCACACGGTCCCCACCCTTGAAATCGACTCCGAAGTTCTTTTCCCCGCGCACCGCAAACAAAACCACAGATGAAATGATGATCAGCACCGAGGCTGTCACTGACACCTTTCTCCAGCCCAGAAAGTCGATGTTTGTCGAAACCAAAAGCTTGCCCATGCTCACCCGCTTGATGAAGCCCCACTCCACCGCCCAGGCAAACAGGCTCCTCGATGCCACCAGCGCAGTGAACAGGGTTGCGACAATCCCGATGATCAGGGCCACGGCAAAGCCTTTGACCGGACCCGACGCCTTCCAGAAGAGGATCATCGCCGTGATCAGAGTGGTGATGTTGGAGTCAAAAATTGCGGAGGACGCTTTGTCAAAGGCCGAGCGCACGATCGCGGACAAGGGACGCCGCTCGTCCATCTCCTCGCGAAGCCGCTCGTAAACCAGCACGTTCGCATCCACGGCCATGCCCAAGGTCAAGATCACCCCGGCGATCCCCGGCAGGGTCAAAACCGTCCCGAACATGCCCATGGCGCCAAACAAAAGAAGGAGGTTCACCAAGAGCGCGATGTTGGCCACGACGCCACTGAAGCGATAGTAGAGCAGCACAAAAATCGCCGTCATCGCCACGCCCAGGAGCCCAGAAAACACCCCACTCTTAATGGAGTCCTCCCCGAGAGTCGCCGAAGCCGAGCGTTCCTCCTCAATCACCACGGGCGTCTGTAACGGGTTCTCCAAAACACTGGCCAAATTCCGCGCCTGATCCTCCGTAAAGCTGCCCGAAATCGAAGCATTGCCCCCGGTGATCGCCTCGCGAATCACAGGTGCAGACTGCACCTTCCCGTCCAGCATAATTGCAAAACGCTTGCCCACATTCTCCTGTGTCAGCTTTGCAAACAACGCCGCCCCCTCGCTGCTAAAGCGCAGGCTCACCCCCCAGCCTTGGGTGTCAAAGTAGGCGTGCGCCCCGCTAACCATGCTGCCGGGGATATCCGCCTTCTTGTGGACCACCAAGGATTCCGGCGCACGCGCGCTCCCTTGCTCGCTGTAAACCTCCACCTTGTAAGCCGGATCCGGAGGGACCAACCCCGCCACAATCGAATCGCTCTGGGGATGCACCATCTTGAAATCCAGCTTTGCCGGCCGGTACAGTTGCTCGCGAGCCTCCTGGAGCTTCGCAGTGTTGATCCCCGGAATCTGAACCAAGATCCGGTCAGTTCCCTGCGGGGCAATCACCGGTTCGCTAGTCCCCATCGAGTCCACTCGCCGCCGGATCACCTCTCTGGCCTGGTCCAACATCGCCGGGGTAATCTCCCGGGCTGGGCTGCCGTCCTCAGCCTCAGCCTTGAGGCGCACCAGAAAGGAGGTGCCCCCCTTCAAATCCAAGCCAAGGGCCAACTTCTCTTCGGGCGGATACACTGCCGAGAGCGCCACAAAGGCAACCAGCACGGTGAGCAGGCTCCCCAGAATGCGCTTGGAACGCTCGTTATCAGTGAAGAAGTACCAGGCGAAAAGCCCTGCCAAGAGCAGGCCGACAAAAAATACAAACACGGGTGTCATGAGGGAGATTTCTGTTAGAGGGGAGATGGAGGGTGCCTAAAGGAAACTTAAAAAAGAAAGCAAGGATGAGCTTTAACCCTAGCCTGAACACAAGCCCAACGGCTTACGAAGCAGGCTGCAGCAAGGCGCTGCCAGAGCGGAGGGAAAATCACAGTCTCAAGCGCAGGAAAGGCTCCGGAACTAGGCCTTCTCCAAGCTTACTTTGACTTCCTTCAGCACCGAAGCGATGGCGCTCTTGTCCACTTCGATGCGTACATTGTCTGCAACCTTGAGCATCAGAGTGTTCCCGTCCTTCATGTTGGACACGATCCCATGGATGCCGCCGGTGGTCACCACCGCATCCCCCGTCTTCATGTTGTCCACCATTTCCTGCAACTTCTTACGCTGCTGCTGCTGCTGGGGCCGAAGCACCAAAAAGTACATGATCACAAACACGCAGACCATGGGAACAATCATTCCGGCCACTCCGGGGGGCGGTGCGGCGCCTGTGGCCTGCGCGAGCATCAATGGAATCTGGTACATAAATGTGTTTTAAAAGGTTTGGGACAGCGGGATGGCGGCCTTGCCAGTAATTTCCCTCAACTGGGACACAGACTAAGCAGGGGCGGGATAACCTATCCAGCGAGCCCGGTTTGTCCAAAACTTTCAACCCCGACTGCTCCGACGAGTATTTGAGCAAGCCTTTGGGCGCGCCTCGGAGGGCACCGTTTTGGAGACCTAAGGGGAACGCCTTGCGCTCAAGCGCAACATGACCACGTACAGCACTGCCATTCCGGCCACAGCTCCGACGAACCAGAGCGACTCGTTTTTCACCGCCTTGATCATCAACTCTGGATTTTCAATCAGCCCGGGGTTGCGTTCAGACACGCGGGCGCCCAACCAGGCTAGGATCGAACACCAAATGGCGGAGCCTGAAATCGTCATCAAACTAAACCGTCCAAACCCCATGCGAAGGATTCCCGCCGGGATAGAGACCACATGCCGCACCACGGGCAAAAGGCGTGCGAAAAAGATTCCCCCAGCTTCGTAGCGGTGCAAAAAACGCTCCGCCCTCTCCAGCTTTTCCTCGTTAAGCAGCAGGCGCTTTCCAAACCGGGCGACGGCCAGACGCCCGCCCCAAAGGGCCAGCCAGTAGGATGCAGCGGACCCCAGATAGGAGCCCAGGGTGCCGGCAAGAACCACCCCAACCAGACTCATCCTACCCTGTGCAGCCCAGTAGGCCGCTGGAGGAATTACCAACTCGCTTGGCACAGGAAAAACAGTGCTCTCCAATGCCATGAGAACCACCACGCCCGCGTAACCCCAGTCGCGCACCCAGCCAAACCAAATCAGGATAAGAGCATGCATAAATAAAGGGCCGGTAAAAAAACGACAACAAAACTGCCGTCAGACCATGCCCGCAGGCACGGATCCGTGCACCCCAGACAAGGCTAATAAACCTCTGTCTCGTCCGTCAGTCCTGGGTCCAACCGAATAGAATCGAGCCGGCGGCGAGCACCCCGCTCCGAGTCTGGATTCTGCCAGGCGCGCAGCACCGTCTGTACGACTGCCGGCACGGCCAGCAATACGCCCAAGGAAAGGAGGGTGGCCGCGGTCGTCTTTTGGGTCGGACGCTGCAGTTTGCCGGCGATCAAAAGTCCGATACCGCAACCGACGGCAGTCTGGGTGACGGCTACAAGACTGGCTTTGGTCAGATCGGAGGAGCGTTGGGAGGCCATGGCGTATGTTGAGGTATACCGACTGGATCCATCCAATGGCGACACAGAATCCGATATCGGACTCATTTTAGATCAAACCTTTTTGGAGTGTGCTCCGTAGCGAGGGGTAGGACTCCCCTCGCAGCAAACAAAGGGTCAAGCAACGCTACGAGAGGTTCCCTCAGCCAAGCGCGCTGGATCTCCAGAGCATCCAGTGAGGCCACAGGGAGGTTTGGAGGCTTCCGGAGGGGCTTTAATCAAAAGGTCCGTAAACAAACGGCATTCCACCGGCGCCCCTTGCTGAAAATCAAGGCTGGTTAACACAGATAAATTGGGAGGGCAGACTTATGCAAACTGGAGGCGGATACTTTGCCGGACACAATCCTGCGCGTACAAAGGCGGGCTCCCCGGCGGCACTTGCCCTGGCGGGATTCTTTCTGATCGCTGCGCTGGTGCAATGGTGGGGCGCGGACGTGTCTTCCGTTACCGGCATCGGCGCAGGGGCGCCCAGCGGCACAGGGGCGCCCAGCGGCGAAGGGCTGCGCTGGACCGAGCTTTGCGCCCTGCGCTGGGAGAGAGTCAGGGACTTTGGGGAGTGGTGGAGGTTGCTCAGTTACTGCGCCGTGCACCATGCGTTTTGGCACGCCGTTGCCGGCGCCTTAGGTCTCTACGTTGCCGGGCGGGCGGTGGAGCCCATCATCGGCACGGGGCAAATGTTGGGCGCTGCGCTGTTGGGAACGTTGGCCGGGGCATTTGCCAGCTGCGGGTTGAGCGACTTCATCGCCCTGGCACAGCCCAGAGGAAACCCGGACACCGGGCCGGCAACAGGGCAAGTCTGTCCGGATGGGGCGCCGCTTGAGGGGACGCTGCCAATGCTTGCGGCGCTCATAGGGGTGTACAGCACGATCCTGCCCGGCTGGAGGATGGGCGCCGCATCCCGCTGTAGGGTGTTGTGCCCACTGAGCGCAGGCGCCTTCGGCTGGCTGGTGGCCGTCGGCTGCGCGCTGTGGTGGGCAAGTGGATGGTTTCCAGAGGCAGGTCCGGTCCCCATGCTTGCTGGCCTGATTGCCGGCTGGGGTTTCGCCCGGCTCCTAGGCTTCGGAGAACCGCTTTTTGGGCGGCACAAGGCCACGCCCTTCACGCCGGGCTTTCGGCGCGTAGAGGAAATGGATTGGGAGGAATTTCTCAGCACCGAGCTCAACCCAGTACTGGAAAAAATCTCTAACAAAGGGATCAACAGCCTGACCCGGGCGGAATGGAGAATCCTGCAGCAAGGCCGCAGAAAACTGGAGGGGTGGTAGCGGGATTAGGTAACTTCAGGGCAAACCGAGGGTACCGAGCCGCATTCCTTTTGGCACGGCGGCGTTTCTGCTGCTGCACTTGGCGGGGTCTCTGGCAGAGTCCTACGGTGCTCCACCCCGAGTCCGCAACACTTCCCGCTGCAAACCTGCGTGCCGCACTGGCTGAATGGTTTTTCGCGCACGGCCGCGTCCTGCCCTGGCGCACCAACCCCGCGCCCTATGCAGTGCTAGTTTCAGAATTCATGCTCCAGCAGACGCAGGTGGTGACGGTGGTGCCGTATTTTGTGCGTTGGATGGAGCGCCTCCCCAGCCTGCCCCGCCTGGCAGAAGCGTCCGAGGACAACGTGCTAGGCCTCTGGCAGGGCCTCGGTTACTACTCGCGCGCCCGAAACCTTCACCGGACGGCCCGGTTGGTGCAGGAGCGGTTCGGAGGCGAACTGCCCTCCGATCCCGCAATCCTCTCCACCTTGCCGGGGGTTGGACCCTACGCTGCCGGAGCCATCGCCGCCTTCGCCTTCGACCGGCCCGTGCCCGCCGTGGATGCCAACATTGCCAGGGTTCTCGCCCGGTTGGCCAATGTGCGCCTGCCCGTCGATTCCCCCGCCGGAAGCCGGGTAATCTGGTCGATTGCCTCCGCACTTGTGCCGGACAAAGTCGGCGGGCGCCTTCACACCTCCGCATTGATGGAACTCGGCGCATTGGTTTGTCTCCCCAAAAAGCCCCAGTGCCTTGTTTGCCCCGTACACTCCCACTGCCTGGCACAGGAACCGGAGACACTTCCCCTCAAGGCTCCTCGCAAGACCACCGTCCAGCTCAGGGAGTGCGCCGCCTGGATCCTTGGCAAAGGCGGGATTCTTCTTGAGCGCCAAACCGGCCGCCGCTCAGGCGGGCTCTGGAGTCTTCCAAAACTGGAGACGCCCCCTGAAGCGGAACCCTTGTTTGAAACGGTTTACCCTTTCACCCACCATCGGATCACATTGCAGGTTTACGCCGCCCCTCCCCCAGACGCGCCGTCCGCGGAACAGCACTGGTTTGCGCCCGAGCGTATCCTAGACGAGGCTGCCCTGCCGGCGGGCCACCGCAGGGCCGTGGCAAAGTTGTTGACCTGTCGTTCAGGCTCGCCCGAAGGCGCGAGCCCCCTCATGGCGTCCGGCTCGGAACAAGCCTCGGAGCTCCTCTAAAACCTGCAGTGACAAACCCTGCCCTGCTTCAAAACCTTTCCATTCCCGACCTGTGGCAGCAGCAAGCTGTCCGGGCCCTGAGGGAAGGCTACGACGTGGTCGTGCACGCACCCACAGGGGCGGGAAAAACCTTCATATTTGAACTGCTGCACCCGTCACTCAAGGGGCAGGCGGTCTTTACGGTTCCGACCCGGGCACTGGCCAACGACAAACTTGCAGAGTGGCGCCGCCGGGGTTGGGAGGTGGGGATTGCCACGGGCGACGTCGCCGAGGGACTTGATCGCAAGGTGCTCGTCGCCACCCTGGAGACGCAGCGCAACCGCCTCCTCTCAGCCGATGGCCCCAGGCTGCTTGTCATCGACGAATACCAACTGATTTCCGACCCGGTCCGGGGGGTGCACTACGAACTGAGCATCGCGTTGGCTCCGCCCAGGACCCAACTGCTGCTGCTGAGCGGTTCGGTCTCCAACCCGCACGACGTGGTCAAGTGGCTCCAACGCATCGGCCGCAAAGCCCTCTTGGTGGCCCACTACGAGCGGCCTGTGCCCCTCGTGGAGGTGGATCTACCGGGCATCCCCGACCACTCGCCCGCCGGGCTGCGGACCTGGTGGCCTCGCATGATTCGTAACGCCTTGGCAGAGGATATGGGCCCCGTACTCCTCTTTGCCCCGCGGCGCAAGGCAGCCGAACAGCTTGCTTCGGAGCTGGCGACGGCTCTCCCTCCGTGTGCCCCGCTTTCCCTCACGGAAGCGCAAGTCCAACTTGCCGGCCGCCAGCTAACCAAGCTGCTCCGCGCCCGCGTTGCATTCCACCACAGCGGACTTTCCTTCGCGCAACGCGCCCAACTGGTGGAGCCCCTCGCAAAAGCCGGACAGCTCCGGGTGGTGGTCGCGACCATGGGTCTTGCGGCCGGCATTAACTTTTCCATGCGTTCGGTAGCCGTCTCGGGCACCACCTACCTGGTCGGCGGCAGCGAGCGCAAAGTCAGCGCCGCCGAACTGCTCCAGATGTTCGGTCGCGCTGGCCGCCGCGGGCTGGATGACACCGGCTACGCGCTTGTCTCCCAGCATCCACCCCGCCTCCACGATGCGCAGGCCCTCCCCCTCCGCCGCAGCACGCAGCTCGATTGGACAACGCTTCTAGCGGTAATGCACCACGCCGCTCTGCGCCACGAACCGCCCTATCAGGCGGCCGTGCGCCTCAACGGCCGGCTTTTTACCGCGGATACAGTTCCCGTCGGCTGCGAACATTCGCTTCAGACGGGCCCGAGTCCTTGCGGGCTTTCCGTAGATGCGGAACGGGCCCGGTTTCTGCGCAGGGGTTCCGTCGAGATGTGGGGCAGCGCCCGCGCTTGGGAGGAGCGGCCGGCTAGGGAGGAGGCCGCGCTGCTTTCGGAGGTTTTTGTTCAGACCTCCCTAAAAAAAGAAACCGTCGGCCCGCAGGACGCCAGTCCCCCTGAAAGTCCCGAGCGCGACTGGGTTCCCGCCTCCAGCCTCCCGGCGTTCATGCAGCGTTTTGGCTCCGGCCCCCTTTGCAGGCTCCCTGGTCCACTCAAACGCTACGGCCGGGAACTCCACCTAGGCCAGCGCCGCGGCGACGGCGAGCTGGCGCTTTCGCCCAAGCTGCGCAAATCTCTCGGGCTTTTGGCGGTTGCCGCCGAGGACCTCTCCGAAAGTGTCCTGGCCCGGCTGCCCTCCGCCACCGGCGGAGGGGTCCCCGTCGGGCTGCTGCCAAGAGGCGAGCAGCTTTTTGTGCAACTCGACTACGGAAACCTCCCACTGAAGGCATGGCGAGACGCCGCCGGTCGGCTGCTGCTGGATCCCCCAACCAGAAGGGTGCTGCCTGCGCCCTGCACGGACTGCCCCCAAAGGAGCTGGTGTGAAACCGTGCCAATCGCCCAATCGGCCGCCTATGCATGGCGGGAGCTAGGGCTGACGCTTCCCGATGGCACCCCCACCCGCCGGGGCGTCCTTTTTTCCTTCTTCCAACATGGAGAGGGGCTTGCCATCGCGGCGGCCCTCGAGGATCCCGGCTACGCAATAGAGGACCTCATTTTTGACCTCGCAGACCTGCGCGGTGGGCCCCGCTTTGCAGAAGAGGACGGCCAGGCCTCCGGACGGCTTGGCCTTGTTTGCCAGCGGACCTTCCGCAATGCCGACTACCCAGGCTACCTAGAATTTGGAATTCCCACCACTTATGGAGCGGGAGCAAGCGAAACCGTCCGGGGCATCGTCCAACTGCGCCGGGGAAAACAGGAGTTTCTTTCAGAAACGCTCCGCCTCGGAGACATTGAGCGCGCCCTTTTGGAATGGCGCAGCCTCCTTCGCCACTCCGCCCACGCCCCCGCCTATCCTTGGGAACGCTGGGAAGCTTTCCAAACAGCGGCTCGAAACTACTCGACTGCGCAACAACCCGCCTGACCGCAATTTTCCACTCCGGCCCGCCCGGTATCTTCAGCGAATCTGACGAGCGTCAAGACAGCAAAACCACAGGAAGGCCGAACCCCGAAGCCTTTCACAGAGAACCTTTCCGGGAGGTAGGACACCGGAAGTCCACTGCTCATGAACCCATTTTGCCGAGCGGACTCTGAGAGGGCATCGCTCAAAACGTGGGGCGCCCCCCCTCTCCGAACCCCTGCTACAACGCAAGAAACCTGATGCAAACCGGAGCGCCAACCTCCACGCGCGACCCCGTAAATTTGGGAATGCCGGTTTCAGAATCCACTTTGAACACCGCCGCCGAATTGCCGTCCTGATGTCCGGCGATCATCCATTTGCCCGTGAGATCGAGCGCAAAATTACGCGGGGTCCGGCCCTCGGTTTTAACATTGGCCACAAGCGTCAGCTTGCCCGTGACCGGATCACACCGGAACACCGCGATGGTGTCATGGCCGCGATTGGATACGTAGACAAACTTGCCGTTAGGATGCACCACTGTTTCAGCCGTGCTGAGGCCCGCCATGCCGCGGTCTTCCGCGGGCAAAGTGGAGACCGTGTCCACCAACGTCAGGGCGCCCTTACTCCCATCGTAGGCCATGGTGCTGACGCTCATCTTCATCTCGTTGTTTACAAAGGCGAAGTGGCCATTGGGATGGAACGCCAAGTGCCTCGGTCCCGACCCCGGAGGAACGGTGCCAAAGCCGTGCGACACCAATTCGCCAGTGGCGGGGTCGACCCGGTAGATCAACACCTTGTCGAGCCCCAGATCACACGCCACCGCGTACCGGTTTTCGGGCGCCATGCGAATCGAGTGGGCGTGGGGCCCGGCCTGCCGTTTGGGATCGGCACCGGAGCCCTGGTGCTGGATGACCGTCACGGCGCTGCTGAGCACCCCGTCCTCCCCCACCCGGAAGGAGGATACACTGCCCGCGCCATACTGCGCAGTCATTGCCACCTTGGCCGTCTTGTCCAGACTCACATAACAGGGGCCGGCTCCGCCGGTATCCACCTGGTTAACCAACTCCAGTTTTCCGCTGGGCAACCCGATGCGGAAGGCGCTGAGCGCGCCACCCTTTTTTTGGGCGCCCCCCTGCTCGCCAACCGCGTACAAAAACTTTCCGTTGGGATGCAGTGCCACGAAACTCGGACTGAGGGTTTCAACGGCAAGTTCCGGCTTGGAAAGCTCTCCGCTGGCGGCGTTAAAACGGGAAACATACACACCCTTGCTGCCGGACGTCGGGTTGGTGTAGGTCCCGAAATAGACAAGTTGGCTGTCTTGGGCCAAAGCTGAGCCGGTGAGCAGAAGGGACGCTAGGGGGAGGAGGTGGCGTTTCATAGGGGTGTGTCCTATTAAAACAAACACCTGCGCGCAAGCAAGCCCCCCCTCTAAAGCCGAATTCAACGGCCCGCCAGACGTCCCACGTACTCCCAAACGGCCAGATTCACACGCCAAAAACCCGCCCCCTGAGGCACGCAATCCTGCCACTGGAACACATGGTGCCGCCCGCGCCAGTCGCTGCCGTAAGGAATTGCGTCCAGTCCGGCCCTCTTGGCCAGGCGCTGGATGCGCGGTAGATGCCAGGCGGAGCTCACCAGAGCGACCCGTGTCCACCCCTTGCGCTCCTTGAGTGACAGGAAGGCCGCCACCTCTTCCTTGGTCACCCGGCACGGAGTCTCGACCACCCAGATTGCGCTCTCAGGAACCCCCACCGAAAGCCACAGACTGCGCGCCTCCAAACCAAGATTGCGCGGACCTGCGGGATCGTCTTCGGACACGCCGCTAGCCACCAAAACCCCAGCCAGACCGGCGTGGTAGAGGCGGGCGGCTGCCATCACCCGGTCTCCGCTGCAGGCCAGTTGCGGGCGCCCAAAGGAGTCCACCTCCGTCGCCCCGCCAAAGACGCACGCAGCATCGAAAGCCGCCGGAGGCGTTTCCCCTAGATTTGGCACCTCCGCCTCCAGTCGCCGCATCAGGGCGTGGCCCACGTGGATGTTGCCTGCAACCGTGTAGCCAATTGTGATTAACAGTAGTGGCAGCGCCTCCCGCGAACGTCCGCCCCTTCCGAGCCTCCCCCCGCGCCGCCACGCTAAGACAGTGGCTGCGAGCAAGCCCAACCAGAGAAGACCAGCGGGCATCATTAAAAAACCGGCCGTTTTTTGGAGCATTAGTGCGGGAGTCATCATAAAAAACACCCTCCTGGAAGGCTGTGCGTAGGAGGGTTCGGCTAGAATCGCACTCCGTGCCGCCTCAGAAAGGGGAAACACACCTAGCGCTCAAAAAACAACGCGTCTCCCCTGCTTTCTGTACGGCACGTTTCCCGCGCTCCCGGCGGAACGGAGGAGTGTTCCACAGAAGTCTGCGGATCTATTTTAGAAAAAACGCTTCATGAGCTTTCTTACGCGAGCACCTCGCGCACCACACGGGCCTGTTCCACGCCGGTAAGCCTAAAATCGAGCCCCTGAAAGCGATACCCGAAGCGCTCGTGCTCAACCCCCAGTTGGTGCAAAATAGTGGCGTGTAAATCCCGCACCTGCACAGGATTCTCGGCCACGTTGTAGCTGAAGTCGTCGGTCGCCCCGTAGGTAAACCCGCTTTTAACGCCGCCCCCGGCCAACCACATCGTAAAACAGCGCGGATGATGGTCCCGCCCCGCCTCCGGACTGTCCCACTTGCCCTGGCCGGCAACACCGCGCCCAAACTCCCCGCCCCAAACCACCAGCGTATCCTCGAGCAAACCGCGCCGCTTTAAATCCAGCACCAACGCTGCGCTGGCTTGATCGGTGTCCCGACAGCGAGCCGTGCACCAGGACGTCAGCCGGCTGTGATGATCCCAGTCCGGGTGCACCAACTGAACAAACCGCACCCCCCGCTCCACCAGGCGCCGAGCCAGAATGCAGTTGGCTGCGTAGCTTCCCGGCCGCCGCGAATCCGGCCCGTACAATTCAAACACCTCCTCCGGTTCACCGGAAAGGTCGGTCAACTCGGGTACGCTGCTCTGCATCCGAAACGCCATCTCGTACTGGCGGATGCGCGTGGCGATTTCAGGATCTCCCTTTTCCTCCAAATGCTGTGCGTTGAGCTCGCCCAACCCGTCGAGCAGGTCGCGCCTGAGTGCGCGGGGCATGCCGTCGGGATCGCGCAGATAGAGCACGGGCTCTTTGGCGTTGCGCAGCTTCACCCCCTGGTAGCGTGAGGGCAGAAACCCACTCCCCCAGTAGTGGTCGTAAAGGGGCTGGTCGCTGGGGCGCTGCATCTTGGAAATGAGGACCAGATACTCCGGGAGGTTGCGGTTGGTGCTGCCCAGTCCGTAACTTACCCATGCGCCGATGCTCGGTCGGCCGGCAATCTGATTGCCGGTAAGCAGCTTGGTCATAGCCGGCGCGTGGTTGATCTCCTCGGTGCACATTGACTTGATGAAGCAAAGCTCGTCAGCCACGCCCGCCGTGTGCGGAAGCCACTCACCCACGGTCGCCCCGCCCTTCGATCGATAAAACCGTGTCGCGGCCGGCTTCAGCAACTGCTTCTGGTTGGCCGTCATGGTCGTGAGCCGCTGCCCTTTGCGCACCGACTCCGGCAACTCCGTGCCCGCCCACTTGTGCAAGTCGGGCTTCTGGTCGAAAAGCTCGATCTGCGATGGACCGCCGGACTGCGTCAGGAAAATCACGCTTTTCGCCTTTGGCTGAAAATGGGGCAGTTCCGCAATCCCGAGCCGAGGGGGCGCCTCCCCGTCCTGCCCGGTTGCGGCGCCTCCGGCCTCGCGGCCCAGCGCTCCAAGAGCCATCGCTCCAAGCGAAAGGCCGGTGCACCGGTCCACAAAATAACGGCGGCTGATGGCGAGTGGATCATTCATGGGAAAGGGTTTCGTCGAGATTGAGTAACAGACTGGCCACGACCGAATAGGCGGCCGTTTCCACACGGAGCGCCTCAGGAGGCAAGGGCGGCTGGCCGCTCTGTAGCAGGGCCTTTGCATCGGCCGGAGTGGAGGAGTAGTGGTCCAGCGACCTCCGCAGGGCCCGCTCGAGCACGGGCCACTCCGCGGTGCGCGGCGCACGAGAAAGCACGGCAAGGCTGAGCCACTCCAAACGCCCCCGGTCTCCTGCGCCGCCCTGTTCCAACGCCCGGGCCCCCAGCACACGAGATGCCTCGCGGAAGGTCTCGTCGTTGAGAAGCGTCAGCGCCTGGAGCGGGGTGTTGGTGCGGAGGGAGCGCACCTCGCAAACCCGCCTTTGCGCGTTATCGAAAAGAAACGTCGGCGCAATCGCCCGTCTCCAAAAAGCGTACAGCGTACGCCGGTACTGGGCGGGTCCGAGACTCGGCTCGTACTTGAACCGCCCCATGAAGAGTTCCTCCCACACCCCCGCCGGCTGGTAGGGGCGCACCGGCGGCCCCCCCAGTCTGGTTTCCAAAAGGCCAGCCGCCCGCAGGGCCGCGTCCCTGAGCATCCAACTCGGCAGCCTGTAACGCGCACCCCGCCCCAGCAGCCTGTTTTGCGGGTCTTGCGCAAGTGCTTCCGCGCCCACTCTGGAAGACTGCTGGTAGGTCTGGCTGCCGGCCAGCAGCGCAAGCAGCTTTTTCACGTCCCATCCGCTCTCGACAAACTCCACCGCCAGCCAGTCGAGCAGCTCCGGATGAGTTGGCCGCTCCCCCTGCAAGCCAAAGTCCTCGGGCGTGCGCACCAATCCCTCCCCGAAGAGAAGCTGCCACAACTGGTTGACCACCACGCGCGCTGTCAGGGGGTTCTCTGGGGAAACCAGCCACCGGGCCAGGCCCAGCCGGTTCTCCGGCTCTCCCGCCGGCCACGGCGCAATGGCCGCAGGCACTCCAGGCTTCACACGCTCGCCGTGCTTGTCCCAGATCCCCCGCAAAAGCACAAACGTCTCGCGAGGCTCCTTGCGTTCCTCGAGCACCAGCACCTTGAGCTTTCCCGCCGCCGCCTTCGCCTCCGCAAGCTGCGTATTGGCTACGGAGAGCCTCTGGCGAGCGGCCAGATAGGGCGGGTGCTCTTCCAAAAACTGTTCGAACAAACGCATCTCCAAATCCTGCGGCAGCGCGTCCGCCGTGTATGCTCCACTGGCGGCCAAAGTGGCGAGGGGGCCGCTGCCCAGCTTACGGACCGTCTCCCCGAGCTGGTCGCTGACCGAGAGCCGGAACAAGCCGATGTTGGCATCGCCGAGGGTGGAACGCTGCCGTAGTTCCACGAGCAGCTCCTCATCCGCCTCCAACACCAGCGCCTCCTCCAGCCGAAACACGGCAACATGTGGCTCCGTTTGCGGCGCGCCCTTGGTGCTCCAACCATTGCGCGGGTCATCGTCGAGTGTGTCATTGACGTCCCCATAGCCGCCGTTGGACTTCTTATCAGAGGAATAATCCGCCACGGCCCCCGACACCTTGACGTCCCGCACCTCTGCGCGCCCCCGCTGCCGCACCTGTACCTTCAAATCCGTGAGGATGAACTCGCCGCTCTTGCCCCGGGAAAGTCCACCCCGCGTGTGAGCCGCATCCGGCAGTACCTCGAGCATCAGCCCCGTCACGCGCGCCAGCCCTACGCGCCCTGCCAGACGGTACTCGTCCTGAAGCGGATGCGGCCCGGTAGCCCGCACCGAAGCGTCCGACTGCTGGACCAGCACGGTTCCCTCGGCGCTTTCGATGCCCGCTGCCAGCAGCGGAGTCCACTCCCTCAACCCATTGCGCGATCGCCCGATCAAACCAGGCAACGCGCCTGCGAAAGCAGAGCGCGCGCCCACGCGTGCCACCGCCTCCGCAGCCTTCGCCTCCGTCACCAGTTGCTCCGCCTCCCGCACCGCCGCCTGCGCGTGCGCGGATGTGTACTCCAAAACAGGTTTCGCCCCCCCGCCTGCAACGCCGGTTTCGTCGATGCTGTTGAAGAAGGCACTCAGGCCGTAGTACTCGGAGTGGCTGATTGGATCGAACTTGTGCGTGTGACACTGTGTACACCCCAACGTCAACCCCAACCACGCCGTGCCCATCGTGTTGACTCGGTCGATCACGTAGTCCACCCGGCTCTCCTCCGGATCCCTGCCCCCCTCCCCGTTGGCCATGTGGTTGCGGTGAAAACACGTCGCCACTTTCTGCTCAGCGGTCGCCCCGGGAAGCAGGTCCCCGGCAAACTGCTCCACCGTAAACAGGTCAAAACGCTGGTTCCGGTTGAAGGCGTCCACCACCCAATCCCGCCAGGCCCAGTTGGTGCGCGTCGCGTCGGACTGAAAACCGTCCGTGTCCGCATACCGCGCAACATCCAGCCACCACATCGCCATCCTCTCGCCAAAGTGCGGCGAATCCAACAACCGCGCCACCGCCCGCTCCCATGCACCCGGCGCTTGGTCGGAGAGGTAGAGCTCCAGTTCGGCTCGCGTCGGGGGAAGCCCGGTCAGGTCGAAGCTCACCCGCCGCAGCAGCGTTGCAGCATCCGCGCGCTCCGCCCCCCGTACTCCGGCCCGTTCCCACGCGGCGCTCACCCACCGATCCACCGGATTCCCAAAAGCCGCCCCCGCCCCCGGCAACTCCGATCGCCGCGGACGTTCAAAAGCCCAGTGCCTGCCCCAAGGCGCACCCTCGGCGATCCAGCGGCGCAACACCTCCACCTGCGCGGGCTTGAGCGGCAGCTTGTGGGACTTGGGCGTGGGCATTACTTCGTCGGGATCCCCACTCGTCACGCGCTTGAGTAACTCGCTGGCCTCCGGTTGATAAGGCACCACCGCAGCCACCCCCTCCTTGGCTGCCAAAGCCCCCTCCCGCAGATCCAACCGCAAACCAGCCTTCCGGTGGCTTTCGTCAGCGCCATGGCAACTCAAGCAGTTCTCCGAAAGAAGCGG
>JBIKSY010000062.1:0-16976 GCA_044348365.1 Chthoniobacteraceae bacterium | reverse complement strand
ATGCAGGATGAGACCCGCGCTGTTTGCGATATGCGCAGGCCCCCGCACCAACCCCTCCGCCCGCAACTTCCCGACCAGCGCGGCGAACCTAACCGTCTGCGCCACGGTAAATGCATCGTCTTCGTCCGCCGCAGGAAAATGGGAGCCCACGCCCGACAACTCGAGCCCGGGCAGCGCACGGATCTTGGTGGCCAGCGCCAGGGCTTCCGCCTCCCACACGCCGATGCGCCCCATGCCAGTGTCGACGGCAAGGTGCACCGCAAAGGGGGCCTCTCCGTGCAGTGAGGCCAGTCCGCGAGCTTCTTCCCACGTGGAAATGACCGGCACAAAACCGCCCTCCCGAATCCCTTTCCACTCGGAAGGCAACGCCGTGCCAAGAATCATCACGGGCGTTTTCTCCGCCAAAGCACGGACCTCTAGCGCCTCAGCAAGATTGGCCACGCCAAACCAGTCCACCAGCGGGGCGAGAACCGGCACCACCAACTCGATGCCGTGACCATAGGCGTCTGCCTTGACGACCCCCATGAAGGCTGTGCCCTCAGCGCACAGCGAGCGAAGCGTCAGGGCGTTGTGCCTCAGGGCATCAATATTGACTTCAACCCAACTGCGCAGGACTTCGGGACTCATAAAACGGAAGGGGAGCGGCCGGCAGGACTAGAGATCTTCCTCCTCCTCGGCTCCGGAGTCGCCCCAAAGGTGCTCCCGAGTCCACTTAGTGGTGTAGAGCTGGCAAAGCCCAAGGGCGGCCGCCACGCCGCCGGTAAAACTGGCGGCCGTCGTGTACTGGCGATCCTCGTCATAAGCGCCAACGGCGAGCACGACGTGGTCGAAATGTTCGCTCAAAATCTCAAAAGCGCGGTCCACTGCATCCTGTTGCGATTGGTTCATGTTATTCTCCAAAGTGTGCAACCGGAGCGCCCGGGCCCGCCACCAAAATCGCCCCGGTGCAGGCTGGACGGATTATTCGACAACCTCCTCCGTCTGGAGGTCCAACACCTCTCCTGTCAGGCGGTCGAGTGCGATGTGCACCCAGATGCGGTGCTCCGCCTCGACGACAAAATTCCGGAGGTCACCCTGCTTCTCTGAGCCCGGAGGAAAGCGACCCGTCTGGGCAATAATGTCAAAAAGAAGGTTCCATACCCGGGTATCCCCGCAAGCCGCAAGCGTCCGTGCAATGGCGTGCCGTTCCACGGAGGTTCCCCCGTTGGGGGCCTTGGCAAAGAGCGCCTGTAAGTCCGAGGCGACTCCTGAGTATTTCCCGTCGCCCCCTCTGCGCCCCACCAGATCGCTGAGACTTTGCAAAGGACCAGCACCGGGGGTGAAACTGCTGGTGCGGGCAACCAGCGCCTCCGCCAGACTTTGAGCGGAAAACGCCCCGGTGCTGGGCAGGGCCACCGGGGCGGAAGCGTCCACGCCAAGATCGGCACCCGCGAGCACCGCCTGTAAAACGGGCGCCTGTCGGGTGTTGAGATTCACCCGCCCAGCCTCCAGCGCTCCCGGATCGGAGTTTTCGCCCACGCAAAAAACCTCCAGCAACCCGGAAAAGCCACTTTCAGGGGTTGCAAAATCCAGCTGCCGCCAAGGTGTCCCCGCAAAAACAAAGGCCAGCTCGCCCACCGAGCGAAAAGGCCGGTCCAGCACTCGAGGACGCGCGCCGACAGTCAGAGGAGACGTTGCATTACAGGATGCCCCAGAGCCCCGCCTGCGCACCCCGTCTGCGTCCGGGTAGTCACCTGGAAACTCGCCGGTGTTTTGAAAAAAGCGCTCTCTAACCTGCATCTCAACCTGCCCTTGTGCGCTTCCAAACGCTCCAAACCTGGCGGTCCTTGGATCGGGCCAACATTCAAAGGGGGCGTCTCCCCCAGCCGCCACCCCACCGAGAGGAACCCCAAGCTTTTCGTCGTACGAAATCCAAAGAGGAGGCGTGCCGGGTTTGTGCAGGTTGTACTCCAACCGGTAAAAAAGCTGCGGCGCAGGCTTTGGCAGAAAAACCGAGGGCAAAACCGTGTACACATCCGGGGGCGTACTGGTCTGAAATACCTGCGTTCCGCGGGCCAGGCCAACCCCGAAAACCGTCTGGTTCGTGACATCGGGCAGCCCCGTGGGCGGGAGAAAGTTCCCGTCCCCCAGGCGCGCATTGAGTCCTTCAGGCCGCGCGGCGGACAACAACCACTGCGGTGCATAAAACGCCGCCACGGCGGAAAGCGGCAGGTCGAACCGGAGTTGTTCGCCAAAAATTCTCGGTTCGGATTCTGGCTTCGAGGCCACCCCGGACAACAGGGCGCCCGAATGAAGCGGGATTGGAGCTTTTTGCACAAGTTGCAGCCCAAATCCGTCGGTTGCCTCAGTGGTTATTCTGAATTCCACGGGCCTTTCCTGCGCCAGCATGACGCCCGAAAGCTCGTGTGGATTCCAGAACTGGAAGGCCTGCCACATCACCACCTCGCCTGGATCGGTCGCGGGAGTTTTAGAGTAGTATGGCGCCGGCGTTCCGTCCGCAGAACGGAGCAACTTCTGCGGCAAAGCCTCGCGCACCACGTTCACCCGGGTGCTGACCCCAGCCAGGTAGGGCAGGTTTTCAATTCCGCTAAAGCCCCGGGCCTCCTTACGCTCGTCGAACTTGACCCGGGTGGGGAAGGCGTCGCCGTCTGCTTGGTCTATTATGCTCGCGGCTATCTGTAACACGGCTTCATCCAGCGAGTCGTCCGCGGGCAGCGACGCAACCCCGGAGTTTTTCGCGAGGGCACCTGCGAGCAGCGCAGCCTTCAGGAGTTCCACGAAATCAGGCTCGCGCGCGGCATTGCCAGCCAGGTCGGCCACCTCGTTTAGCGTGAGAATCCGCCGCTGGCCAACCCGGTAAAGCCACGGCTCCTCCGACTGCGCACGCGAAAACCCAAAGAGTCGCTCGATCTGACTGCCCACGGCGGCGGTGCCGTCTTTGTCTAAAAGACCCAGCTGCGTCAGCGAAAAGCGCTTTTTCACCAGGGGCTCCCCAACCAGAGCGGGTCTGCCGTCGGCCCGAGTGAAGGGAGCCTTGACCCGCACCATGGCAAAAGGTGGGTTGAGGTGTTGGACAGGGTTGAGATAGCGCTCGTTCCATCCGGCGCCATCATTACCGCCATCCGCGGAGGGAAGGATGCGTGGCGTTTTTCCGGGCCACCCAGGTGCAAGGTTGGGTTGGGCCAGAGAGCGGCTGAATGTTCCTAGGTATTGCAAAGTATTCTGGCGTGCGGCGAGCCTTCCGGGCAGGCGGTCGACCATCAAACGGATCAACTCCTGACGGCTCACCAGCGCCCGGTTTCCCGGAAACAGGCTACCGGGAACGGGAAGCGCAAGAGAGCGGAGGGCATTGGAATAAGTCGAGGCTGGGTTGGCGAAAAATGCGGGGTCGCGCCACTGGACAAATGCATCGTTACAGGCGGTGGCGTCTGCAGATGAAAGGCCGCCGGCCTCAAACAGCGGGCGAAGGTCTGCCTGCCGTGCGGAGCCCTTTGCGGCAACCACAGCCGGGTCGAGCCGCGAGTCAAAGCCAGCCACGCAGGCGTCCAGCAATCCGCCCTCTTCAAAGACGAGGTAAGCGTAACGGCCCACGATCGGATCCTCCCGCTGGGTCAGCAGGCTGTTGCGCGGTTCCCCCCGTGCGTTTAAGCAAATCCAATCTGGAACGGGAAAGGAACCGGGGGTGGGATCCGTGGATGCCTGCGACCTTTTTGGAAGCAGCCAGGTGGCGTTCCAACGTTTCAGGGGGATGAATTTTCCGTTGGCAGAACGCTCGAGGGTGGACACCGGCGAGGCGGGTGGCGCGGGTGAAAAGCGGGATTGCCAAGGGTAGGAACCCTGAACTCTCTCCTTGTAAAACGGGGCCTCGCGCGTGCTCCACTTTACCAGATTCGGCGGCGCCGGCTTTTCGATGCGCGCCGGAACAGCAGCCCAAGGACTCGCCGGGTAAAGCAGGTTTAGCGGTCCCGCAGGCCCGTTCACCGACAGAAATTCGGGCCGCGAGGGGTCGAGCGGATGCGCAAACCCCGCCAGCATTTCGTTTTTGAAATTCCCGATAAGCTGGGTCTGGGCAAGCAAAGCGAGCGCGGCTGCCTGTTTGCCCGCTTCATCAGAACTTCCCAGCGCGAGTCGTTTGCTCGAAAGGGAAAGAAACGCCACCACCGTCGCCGACAACAAGGCGGCCAGGACCAAAATCAGCAAAAATGCGGCACCTGAACGAGGGTCGCCACCAGCATGGCACCCGCGCCCGCAAAAAATAACGGGAGACCGCTGCTGCCTCAAAGAACGAAGGGGGGACACGGCGGAACCATAGCAGCCTCAGCCTGCAATGGGAGGGCGGACTGACACCAAATGCTCCGCAAAAACATCCAATCCGCATCTCGAACACGAACCTAGGTGGCTGAAGTAAAGAAACAGCGCTTCAAAACTATGACCACTACTTCCCGAATTCTGAGCCTCACCACAGCCGCCGCCGCCGTTGGCTGCATCACTGCATTCGCGGGCGTGCAGCAACCCTCCATGCGTCCCGATGCGACCGCCGGAGCCGCCTCCGCCACCACGGGTGACGGCCCCTACATACGGATTGACGCAGGCGTCAGCTTTATTTCCAACGCAGACGTGAAACTCGACCTCCCCTTGGGCGAAGGCATCAGCGGCAAGGTCAAATTCAAACCCGGCTTTGCTTACGGCGGCGCCTTTGGCTACCGCGTTGAGGAAGTCGCCTTTGAAGTCGAACTGGACAACACCCACAACAAATTCAAATCCGGCCCCGGCGACGGTCCTTGGACGGATTCCTTCCGCCAAACGACGCTGATGGGAAACGTGATTTGGGCCCCGACCTACGAAGGAGTGACTCTCTGGATTGGGGGCGGCCTTGGCGCGCAATTCCAAGACACCAACATCAGCGACTCCTCCTCCCCTTCCTCAGCCGTGACAGGGGGAAGCCTCGCCTCAAACTTTTCTAAAAAATCTGACACCGCTTTCATCGGGCAAATCAAGGCAGGGGTCTCCGTGCCACTCGATGACCGCTGGAGCTTTGATGCGGGTTACAAACTCCGGTTTGTGGGCACCTCGGAACTAGGCCAACGCGACATCTCTTTCATCCCCACCGTCGGGCCGACGGAAACCTACTCCGCCAAACTCAAACTTGAGTCTCATCTGAGCCACATCCTGAGCGCCGGGTTTACCTACCGCTTCTAGTCGTCCCACTCTGACGCGGCCAGCGAAGTCTTCGCTGCTACGACGGGCGCCCTCACTCCGGGGGCGCCCTTCTTGTTTGCCATACCCTCTCCGCCCCAATTTTCAGCCCCGCCAAAACCCAATCCGCGCCCAATCAGTGAGCGCACCGAGCAAAACAAATCGCGGGAGGCACCCAAAACGGCCGGCTCAAGGCTCAACTTTTATCGAAACATTTCCTCGCCCGCGGGTATTCTACAGGTGGAAAGCAGGCTGCTTCTCCTTCACCCCACCCCGCAGGCCATGGATATCACGCAACACCTTCCCTCCTCCGCAGATTACTGCGCCACCCGCCGCCAGTTTCTAAACCGCTTCGGCATGGGCTTTGGTGCGCTCAGCCTCGGGTCGCTTCTTGGCGAAGCCTCCGCGGGAGGCGCCGAGACAGCAGCCAGTCTCTCCCCGATGAGCCCCAGATCGGGGCATTTTCCGGGCACTGCCAAACGGGTGATTCACATCTTCACCCAGGGCGGCCCCTCCCACATCGACACCTGGGACCCGAAGCCCGGTATGGTCGCCCATGTGGGCAAGGACGTCACTGAGATCGGGGGACTGCCGCTGCCTTCGCAGTTTCCGTTCAAAAAAATGGGTCAAAGCGGGACGGAGGTCAGTTCGCTCTTCCCAAAAATCGGCGAAAGCATCGACGAGATCGCGGTGATCCGCTCGATGAAAACCGACATTCCGGCGCACGAGTTTGCCACCGTCATGATGCACACAGGCTCCGGCCGACTCGTAAAGCCCTCGATGGGTTCCTGGGCGTTGTACGGCCTGGGCTCCGAAAACCAGAACTTACCGGGCTTTGTCGCCCTAGGCGGCGGGTTGGGCGGAGCGACCAACTGGCGTTCGGCTTTCCTGCCCGGCGCCTTTCAGGGCACGCTGGTCAGTTCGGTCAGCGCCCCTGCGGAAAAGATCATCGCCAACATCAAAAGCTCCCACGCCAATCTGGGGGACCAGCGGAAGCAACTGGACCTTTTGCGCACCCTTAACGAGCAGCACGCCGAACAACTCCGCCGCGAGTCGGTGCTTGAGGCGCGGATCCAGTCCTTCGAGCTCGCGTTTAAAATGCAGACCGAGGCGGTCGACGTCTTTGACGTCAACAAGGAGCCCGAAAGCATCAGGTCCATGTATGGGGACACCGAAATTGGAAGGCGGATGCTTGTGGCCCGCAGGCTGGTGGAGAACGGCGTGCGCTTTGTCCAAGTATGGGCTGGGGGCTGGGACCACCACACAGACGTGAAGGGAAACCTCGAAAAACAGGCGGCCATCATCGACCAACCCGTTGGCGCCCTGCTTAGAGATCTCAAACAGCGTGGAATGCTGGAAGACACTTTGGTGGTCTGGGGCGGAGAATTCGGCCGGACCCCCCGCCACGACAAGGGTGCCCGCGGTGAACCCGGCCGGGACCACCACCACAAAGCCTTCTGCTCGTGGATGGCAGGCGGCGGGGTCAAGGGAGGCCAGGTCCACGGGGCCACCGACGAATTCGGCTACGACGTCACCGAAAACCCTGTCCACGTACACGACCTGCACGCCACCATCCTGCATCTCCTAGGCTTCGATCACGAAAAGCTCACCCACCGCTACAACGGCCGGGATTTTCGGCTCACAGACGTTTACGGCAACGTGGTCAAGGGCCTACTCGCCTAAGCAACTTGCCCATCCCCCCGAAAGAGTCTCTTAAAAGCTCCTGCCCTGGAGAGCTTCCCTGCACTCCGCCCTAGCCACAGGCCCTTCCCCTGCCGCCGGCCACCCCCATACGTCCATGATCCGCCGCCCCTCCTCTTCTGCCGCAGCTCTCACCTTTCTGGGCCTTTTAAGCGGTGCCAACGCCGCCTTGGCAGACTCCCCCTCCGATCTGGCGCAGTTGGACTTTTTCGAAAAAAACATCCGTCCCGTCCTCTCGGGTAGCTGCTACGAATGCCACAGTCAGGAAAGCAAAAAGCTCAAGGGCGGCCTGCTCCTGGATTCGCGTGAAGGTTTGCTCCAAGGCGGGGACAGCGGCCCGGCGCTCGTACCCGGCAGCCCGGAAAAGAGCCTCCTGCTCACCTCCATGCGGCATGAGCACAAGGATCCCGACATGGCGATGCCGCCAAAAAAGGACAAGCTCCCAGCAGCCGTTCTCGCCAACTTTGAAACCTGGGTGAAAATGGGTGCGCCCGATCCCCGCTCGGGGGCAAACCGTGCCAAAACCGCCGCATGGGATTCAGCCAAAGCCGCCGACCACTGGGCGTTCAAGCCGGTGACCAACCCGCCGGTGCCAAAGACGGCGGACCCCAAAAAGTTTGTCCTCAACCCCATCGACAGCTTTGTCCTCCAGCGGCTCAAGGAACATAAACTGGCGCCTTCCCCCATGGCGGACAAGCAGACCCTCCTGCGGCGAGTGACCTACGACCTCACGGGGCTTCCCCCGACCGCCGCGGAACTGGAGGCGTTTCTTGCCGACAAGGCACCCAACGCCTACGAGAAGGCCGTCGACAGGCTCCTCGCCTCCCCACGCTACGGCGAGCGGTGGGGTCGGCACTGGCTCGACATCGCCCGGTACGCGGACACCTCAGGCGACCGGCTCAACGGCCGCCAGCACACCCCACTTTACCCCAGCGCCTGGACCTACAGGGACTACGTCATCAACGCCTTCAACGCCGACCTGCCCTACGACCGATTCATTCTCGAACAGATCGCCGCTGACCAGCTTCCGGAATCAGCCAACGAGAAGTCCAAGCTCCAGGCAATGGGCTTTCTGACGGTGGGCAAGCGTTTCATGGGGAATGAAAACGACATTCTCGACGACCGAATCGACGTCGTCACCAAGGGGCTCATGGGGCTGACCGGCGCCTGCGCGCGTTGCCACGACCACAAATTCGACCCCATTCCCACCAAAGACTACTACTCCTTGCACGGGGTTTTCGCCAGCAGCGAGGAGCCCGGCTCCCGCCCGGTCATCGGCGATCCCAAGGCCAACCCAGCCTATCAGGGTTTCCTCGCCGAGGTGGAGAAGGTCAACCTGGAAGCCAAAGGCTATGAGAGATCCGAGGCTCTGCGACTCACTGCCGGGATGTTGGAGCGGGCGGGCGACTACCTGCTGGCTGTTCACGAGTCGGCCAAGACCAACGACACTTCCAAAAAGGGCGGAAACTTCCGCTTGGCGGCGCGGGGTATGGGGCTAAAGGCTGAACTTGCGGCGGTGTGGGCGGATCAGCTCAAGCAGGCGGAACTGGTCCACAAAAAGAAAAAGGATTCGGTGCTGGCCCCTTGGCTGACTCTAGCGGCTCTTCCCGCGGAAGGCTTCGAGGAACGGGCCCTCGGAGCCCTGGCGGAAATGGCTGCCTCGCCAAGCTACAACGCCACCCTAGTGGGCATGCTAATCGACAAGTGGCCCGCCTCGCTGGCGGACGTGGCCGCCGTGTACACCGAGGCTTTCGACGCGCTCCGAAAAGACCTGGCTCTTCCGGAGTTCACGGGCCGCAAGGGCGCACGGGAAAGTGTCACCGCCAAGGTGGACAGGGCACTGACAAACGAGTTCAGCGAGGGCCTTCGTAAGGATGTGTTTGCCCAAACCTCGGCGATGGTGCCCGATGAGCGGACCGTCGCCCGCACCTTTGGTGTGACCTACACGAACACGCAGGCCACCTTCCGAAACAAGATCGCCGCCATCGAACTGGCCCATCCCGGCGCCCCAGTGCGTGCGATGAGCCTCGTTGACAAGGCTGCCCCCAAGGATTCCAACGTGCTGATCCGCGGCGAGGCCAAAAACCTCGGTCCCAAGGTGCCCCGGCGTTTCCTCACCCTGCTCGGGGGCGAGGACAACAAGCCGTTCACCCAGGGCAGCGGCCGCCTCGAACTCGCCCAGTCCATCGCCAACCGTGACAACCCCCTCACCGCCCGCGTGATCGTCAACCGCGTTTGGCAATGGCATTTCGGCGAGGCCATCGTGCGCACGCCCAGCGATTTTGGCACCCGTTCGGAGCCCCCGACCCACCCGGAACTGCTGGATTGGATGGCCACCTGGCTCATGGACCACGGCTGGTCGCTTAAACAGCTCAACAAGCTCATCGTTACCTCGGCCACGTACCAACAGGAGAGCAAGATCTCGGAAAATGCCATGGCATCGGACCCGACTAACCAGTGGCTCTGGCGTTTCAACGTGCAGCGACTCGACTTCGAACAGGTCCGCGACACCCTCCTGTCCGTAAGCAACAACCTGGACGCCTCCTCGGTGGGTGGTCGGCCATTCGCCCTGGCGGGCGCCTCCACCGCCACGGTCACCAACGAGAAAAAACGCTACGCAACATTGGATCCCGCCGCGCTTCCGGCCAATTCCAACCGGCGCACCGTTTACGCCATGATTGACCGGGCCAACCTGCCGGAGATGTTCACCACCTTTGACTTCGCAAACCCGGAGATCAGCACCGGCGAACGGGTGCTGACCACGGTGCCCCAGCAGGCCCTTTTCATGATGAACAGCCCCTTCATCGCCGAACAGGTCCGCAGCCTTTTTGAACGCAAGGACTTCCCCCGGGGAGCTTCGGATGACGACAAGGTGCGTTTCATCTTCAAGACCGCCCTGCAGCGTGCTCCCACCGCGAAGGAGCTGGAAACGGCCCGCGAGTTCCTCGATTCGGATCCCAAAAGCCTGATAGAAACCAATGCGCTCATCGCGCCCGCAGCCGCGCCCGGCTCGCCTCAGGAGCGCGGACTCAAAAGGGCTGCCACAACGCAGGCCGCCGCTCCCCGTCTCCTCAACAACTGGGAACGTTACGCCCAAGTGCTATTGCTGACCAACGAGCTCATGTACCTGCGCTAATCTGCCTCGGGCCAGGCTCCAGCAGCCCGACTCCCACCACACCGGAAGCCAAAATCTCCGTACCAGGCCTCACCATATCGCGCAACGCCCCGCCACCGTCTACTCCCAGAGAAAGCGCTCAAGGCGAATCTGAAACGCCCGGTTCTTGGCCTCCTGCGAACGGGGTCCACCAAGGCGCCCAAGCCGTTCGTACAGGGCAACACAGTCACGCCAGGCTTGTCGCCCCTCCAGAATCCGGGCCGCGTCGAAGCCCGCCTTAAAAAGCCAGAAGAACTCGCCGGCCGCCACGGAGTCCGGCGCCTCCAAAACCCTGTAAAATCCCTCGAGCGCTTCCTGCTGCTGCGTGGCCTCCAAGGCCTTGGCTTTTTTATGCAGAGCCTGGTTACGCCACACAGGGGTGACCTCGGAGTGCACCGCCAGCGCCTCGTACTCGGCGAGCACTTCGGCAAGGGGAACCACCCCGCGCCTCGCCAGCGAGAGCATGGCGTCCGCCCTCCCGCAGCGGGCCGCCAAACGCAGCTCCACGTCGATGGCTTCGGGGGAATTGACGATGCGCTCAAAAAGCTCCGCGCCGTCCGCCTCCTCTCCAATGCGGCTTTTCACCGCCGCCTGCTGGTAACGGGCGCGCCAACGGAGCGACCCATTGCCTTGGGCCACCCGCTCCCAATACCGCAGAGCCTCGTCCACAGAGCCTGGATTCAGCCGGCTTGCAGCGCATTGCCCAGCAAGAAAAAGGGCTGTTTCAGAAAGAGCGCCCTCCGGTTGCCTGGAGGCAATGCCGGCGAACTGCTCCTCGGCATTAGCGTAGTCTTTCCTGCGAAAATAGACCTCCCCAAGCTTCATCCGCATCTCGTTTGACAGCACCGCTTCGGGGTACTCCCGAAGAAACGCCTCACCCAGGTTGAGCACCTCCTCCGGTTGCGCACCGCCGCCCGAATCGGTGAGGAAAACCGCCAGAAACTTCGCGTGCATTGCGGACTGGGGGGACTGCGGGTCCACGGCCACCGCCTTGAGCAACCCGGAGGCTCGCTCCCGCATTGCGCTTGCCGCCAAAGCACGGTCGGCACCCGCCGCGGACTCCGCCTCGCGAAGCAGCAGTTCCGCAAGGGCCACCTTTGCATCGCCGGTCCGCGGATGGCCGGGATGATGCTGCATGAAAGCTTGGAGCGCCTCGTGTCCTTGGGCCAGGCCGCCGGCGGCCCGAAAAAGGGCGGTCTCGAGCTCTAGCGATGCGACCAGTTCCTGGGTTCCCGGCAGGGTATTGAGTGCCTCCCGTTGGGCGGCCGCCTTCTTTAAGTCCCCCAAACGGATCGCGGCCAACCCGGCGTTGAAACCGGCCTCTACCCGGAGCTCGGCCCCAGCCCGGCCTATCCCTTCAAATACGGCAAGCGCCCGGCCGAAATCCCCGGTTCGCATCAACGCAAGCCCCTGACGCATCTGCAAGGCGGCCCTGAGCCCGGGTTCCTCACAGACACGGAGCGCTTCCTTGAGAAGCGCCAAGGCCTCCGCCCATTTGTCCGAACCCATCAGGATTTCGGCGCGTTGCAGCAGCGAAACAGGCAGTAGGCGGTGGTGCTGGAACTGCTCACAAAAAGCCGCGTGGGCAGCGGCGGCGCGGTCCGTCCTGCCCGTGAGGGAGTAAAACTGCGCGAGGTAAAAGGCGGCCAGCGCCCGCTGGTTTGGGGGGCCGGTCCGGGTGCACGTTTCAAAGTCGGCCACCGAGGGATCCACCACCTCGGACAAAAGCTGGGCGGCTTTGCTAAACAACGGTTCGGCGCACGGCAAGTCGCGGCCGGTCTTCAAAAACTGGAGCAGCAACTTCGCCGCCGCCGCAGGCTCCCCTTTCGCCTCCAGCACGGAAGCCTCCCCAAGCCAGGCACCAGCAAGCACCTCAGGGGGTGCTGGAACCGCCGGATGCATCAGGCTGCCAAAGCCAGTAGAGGCTTCAGCTAACCGCCCCTCGGACAAAGCCAACCGCGCCTCGAGAAGAACAAGCACGGCGCTCTGCTGCGGCGTCGTCGGCTGGACCTTGGAAATCTCGGCTCTGGCGTCCGGCGCACTCCCGACATCCAGCAATAACCCCGCCAGGGCCAACGAAAGCGGGTTTTGACCGGGAGAGGTTCCCGCTTCGGAGAACCGGCGCAATTGCGCAATGGCCTCGCGTTCACGCCCCAAACGGGCCAGGGCCGTCGCCCCTCCCAAGGCGCAACCGAGTGCATCCGCTCCCTGCTTCAAGGCCGTTCCAAAACGCTCTACAGCGGGAGCCCAACGCTCCTCGAGGAGGGCTGCTTGAGCGAGGAGGAGGGCCGCCTCCGGCTCCCCTTCCCTGCCAGAAAGCAGGCGCTCCACTTGGGCCGAGTCCCCTTTTTGAAGGAGTATTTTGGCGCGCAACAGCCAAGCCTCCTCCCGGACCCCCGTCGGAAGGTCTCCCCCAGAAAGCAACCCGTCCAGCACTCCCGCCGCCAGTTCGGAAGCCCCCTGAGCAAAGGCGCTCCGTGCCTGGGCGAGCACCTCACCGGGAGGCGTTGCACCAGCACGCAGGTCGCCAAGCAAGAGCGCCGAGGCAAACACCCCCCACCCCAGCGCGCTGGCAAGGGGACCGGTTGGGGTTGAAGCGGAACGGGACTGCTGGGTCATGGCAGAATCCTCCTCAAATAGCGCCCCGTGTGCGAGACTTCGCACCGCGCCACAGTTTCCGGGGTTCCTTCCACCACGATTTGTCCGCCACCCGCTCCCCCCTCCGGCCCGAGGTCCAGCACCCAGTCCGCGCACTTGATAACCTCCAGATTGTGCTCGATGACCACCAGGGTGTTCCCTGCGTCCCGCAGTTTGAGCAGAACCTCCAAAAGTTTGTGGATGTCCGCGAAATGCAACCCCGTAGTGGGTTCGTCCAAAATGTAAACGGAGCGGCCCGTCGCTTTTCTGGCCAGTTCTGCCGCAAGTTTCACCCGCTGTGCTTCGCCCCCGGAAAGGGTGGCCGAGGACTGCCCCAGCCGCACGTACCCCAGCCCCACGTCCTCCAGAGCGACAAGCTTCTCGCAAACCTGCGGCACATTGCGAAAAAACCGGCACCCCTCGTCCACCGTCATGTCCAGAATGTCCGCGATGTTCCTCCCCTTATAAGTGACCTCGAGCGTCTCGCGGTTGTAGCGGCGGCCGTGACAGACCTCGCACTCGACAAACACATCCGCGAGAAAGTGCATCTCGATGCGCTTTACCCCGTCCCCCTCGCAGGCCTCGCAACGCCCCCCCTTGGTGTTGAAGGAAAACCGGCCTACTCCATAACCGCGCACGCGGGATCCCGGCAGGCTGGTAAACAGCTCGCGGATGGCCGCAAACGCGCCCACATAGATGACCGGATTAGAACGCGGAGAGCGACCGATGGGCGCTTGGTCGATGACCACAATCTTGTCAACCTGGTCGACACCGATGCAAGTACGATGGGCTCCCGCGCGCTCTTTGGAGCGGTGCAGCTTCCGCGCGAGAACCCTTCGCAGGACATCGTCAACCAACGTGGACTTGCCCGAGCCAGAAACCCCGGTCACGCAGGTGAAGCAGCCCAGCGGAAAATGGGCGTCAACCGTCCGCAAGTTGTTCTCTGTCACCCCGAGCAGGCTGATCCATCCCGGCGGAATGTGGCTCGGATCAATCTGGCTTCGGGGCGACTGTGGCCGCACCCGGTGCTTGGGCACCGGGATGCGCATCTTTCCCGCCAGATACTGCCCGGTCAGCGAAGCCGGCGCGGCCTCGATCTCCGCAGGGGTGCCCGCCGCGATAATGTTGCCCCCGCGCACTCCCGCGCCCGGGCCGAGGTCCACCACGTAGTCCGCCGCACGGATGGTGTCCTCGTCGTGTTCGACGACGACAACGGAGTTGCCCAGGTCCCTGAGCTTGCGAAGGGTCTCGATGAGCTGTTCGTTGTCGCGCTGGTGCAGGCCGATGGACGGCTCGTCCAGAACATAAAGGCAGCCCGCCAGGCCGGAACCAATCTGGGTGGCGAGGCGGATGCGCTGGGCTTCGCCGCCGGAAAGTGTCCCGCTTTGGCGGTCCAGATTGAGGTAGCCCAGACCCACTTCGTTGAGAAAGCGCAGCCGGTTGCCCAGTTCCCTGCGCACCTCCGCCGTGATGAACTCCTGCGAGGAGTCCAGTTCCAGCCGCTCCACAAAGGAGAAGGCCTCCGCCACGTTCAGCCGGCAAAAATCCGCGATGCCCAACTGCTCAAGGCCGGCATCCGAGCGCGCAGACACCCGCACAGCGAGCATTTCCGGCCGGAGCCGCCGCCCTGCACAGGCCGGACAGCTCCGCGGCCCCATGAACTGCTGCACCCTCTGCCGGGCGGCGTCGGATTCCGCGACCTCATGAAGGGAGCGCAACTGGGCCACAACGCCCTCGAAGGGACGCTTTGCCGCCCCGCCCTTTTCCAACGAGGGAAGCAACAGCGCTTTCTCGCCGGTGCCGAAAAGCACTGCCTCCTGAAAGCTTTCCGGCAGGTGATGCCAAGAGACCTCCAGCGACACCTTAAAATGGGCGGCGAGTTTTTCCTGTACTGCCTGGTAGAAGGGCGCCAGCGCCTTGGGCGCCTTGGCCCAAGATACCACAGCGCCCTCCGCCAGCGTCTTGTCAGGATCTGGAACCACGAGCTCGGGGTCGATTTCCAAGCGGGTGCCAAGACCTTCGCAGGCCACACAGGCGCCAAGATAGCTGTTGAAGGAAAAATGTTTCGGCGTGAGCTCTGGCATTTCAAAGCCCGTGGTTGGATTGGCGAACGCGGTGGTGAAAGACATCAGCACACCGGCGTCCGAGGCCCCTTCCTGCCGGAGCACCAAGAGCCGGTTGCGCCCCAGCTTAAGCGCCATTTCCACAGACTCGGCCAACCTCTGACGCACCCCCTCCTTCAGGATGATCCGATCGACCACCGCCTCGATGGAACGGGCCCCTCCGGGCGCAGCCTTCGGCAGGGGTTGCTGCGCGCTGATGTCATAAATCTGGCCGTCGATCCGCGCCCGGACATACCCCTCGCGCCGCAAACGCTCCAGCACGTCCCGGAACTGCCCCTCCTCCTCCGCCACCAGCGGCGCCAGGAGCGTCAGGCGGCTTTCCTCCGGCAGCTCCAAAATCCGATCCACGATTTGCTGCGAGGAAAGCCGGCGGACGGGCTCGCCCGTGGCCGGATCGTGGGGCTGTCCTGCGGAGGAGTAGAGCAGACGGAGGTAGTCGTAGATCTCGGTCTGGGTGGCGATGGTGGAACGCGGATTCCCTGTGGAGGAACGCTGCTCGATGGCGATGGCCGGGGACAGCCCCTCGATAAAATCCACGTCCGGCTTCTGCAACTGGTCGAGAAACTGGCGCGCGTAGGCCGAAAGGCTTTCCACATAGCGCCGCTGCCCTTCGGCATAAAGGGTGTCGAAAGCCAGCGAGCTCTTACCCGAGCCGCTCAAACCCGTAAAAACCACAAGCGCATCCCTCGGAATCTCGAGGGAGACGTTTTTGAGGTTGTGCTGGCGGGCACCGAGGATCCGGATGCTTTCTCTAGCCATGCGACGATGTGGGGTGAATGGACAAGCGCTTTACCTGACCACCATTCGGGGCCATTCTCCAGCTTCAATTCCCTATGAGCAACCCTCCGCCCCCCCCTGCACTGGAAGCCATGCAAGCCCTGTGCGACCGCTTTCGGGACACCAAGCACGACCTGAACAACGTGTTTGCCGTGCTGTTGGCGCTCTCAGAACTGGGCCAGCGCAACCCGGCCAACTACGAGCGTCTGGGCAAGGCGGTTTTGGAGCGCTGTCCGCAGGTGATCCAAGACATGCAGGTTTTTCAGGACCAGCTCTTCGGGCTGCTGGAAACCATGCAGGCCGCGGCAGAATCCAATACCGTCTAGGCCGGAAGCAACCCGCCCCGGAACCCGGGCCGATTTGATCGCATGCGCATCGACATTATTTCCCTGTTTCCCCAGATTGCCTCGGGCGCCCTCGGGGAAAGCATGATCGGGCGTGCTCAGGAACGTGGCCTGGTCCGGATCCACTCCCATAACCTTAGGGACTGGGCGCAAGACAAGCACCGCACCACCGACGACACTCCCTACGGAGGCGGACAGGGAATGGTGCTTAAATGTGAACCGGTCTTCGCCGCGGTCGAGGCGTTGCGCACGCCCGAGGCCCGGGTGATCTACCTCTCCCCCGGGGGCACCCCCCTGAAACACTCGCTGGCAGCGCGCATCGCTGCGGAACAGACGCACCTTATCCTGCTCTGCGGCCACTACGAGGGACTAGACCAGAGGGCCATCGACCTACTCGTGCACGAAGAAATCTCTATCGGCGACTACGTGCTCACCAACGGGGCCATCGCCGCAGCCGTCCTCACAGACGCCGTAGTCCGGTTGCTGCCGGGGGTGCTCGGCGACGCGGCTTCCTCGGCCGAAGACTCCTTCGCCACCGGCCTGCTTGAGTGGCCCCAGTACACGCGTCCCTTGGAATTTCAGGGACAACGCGTCCCCGAGATCCTGCTCTCCGGCAACCACGCGGCCATCCTCAAGTGGCGACAAGACCAGGCACTCCAAAAAACAGGCCTCCGCCGACCGGACCTCCTCGACAACGGGGCGTCCCGGTAAGCTGGAAAATTCACGCACTCGAGTGCAGGACCCAGCCGTCCAGTCGGCCCTGTCCTGCAGAAGCATCAGCGTGTCCCTCATAAGCCCTAGCTCCTTCAAATCCGCTACAGTCTGCGCTGCGGTAAGTTGTTTGCGCGCAAACGTCTCTTCACCACAACATCCGGCCCGCACTTCTCCAGCGCGAACCCGGGCTCGCGAGAAAGATCCAGCAGGTCCTGGACATCGCCCGCATTTACCCTAAAAACGGGAATGGGGTTGCATGGATAATCAGATAACTATCTGCTGTGGTGTGGAATGCAGGTGCAAACGAAGTCTTTTTCAACTAACCCGCAG
>JBIKSY010000267.1:0-5213 GCA_044348365.1 Chthoniobacteraceae bacterium | reverse complement strand
CTGCTCGTAGGGGGCAAAGGAAATAAACCAAGTGTGGTTATCCTTCTCCTTTTTGCCGTTGATCTCCCGCCAAAACTGGGCGGTGCCGGTCTTGCCAGCCACCTCCACCCCCTTGACCTGCGCCTTTTTCCCGGTGCCCCCCGGTTCGTTGACCACCTTCCACATACCGCGCCGCACCAACTCCATCTCCTCATCCGAAATCCCGGAGTCATGGAGGTCCGCCCGCAACAGGGGCTGGGGCGACACCAACATCTGCCCCGTTTCGGGATCCAGTACGTCCTTTCCATCGATGTCCACCACACGGGAGACCAGCTTGGGGACGAAGGATTTTCCGCGGTTGGCAACGGTGGCTGCTACAAAACACATCTGCAAAGGTGAAGCCTCCACCGCCCCCTGGCCGATGGCGACGTTGGCCGTGTACCCGTTGGACCAACGCTCCTGCGGGCTGACGACCTTGAGCCAGTCCGGACCGGGCACCAGTCCGGGATCCTCCCCCGTGAGGGGCAGGCCGCTGCGCTGGCCCAAGCCGAGTGCCTGCCCGATGCCTACAATCTGGTCGATTCCAGCGGCGTTGCCCCACTGGTAGAAGAAGGCGTTACAGGAAAACTTGAGGGCATCGGGTAGTCCTAGCATGCCATGGGGCGCCTGGTGCTTCTCCATGACCCAGCACTTCATGAATTTGTTGCCATACGAAACTCCGCCGGAACAACTGAAGGTGTTTTTGACCGTGAGCCCCTTGCGGAAACCGGCCAGGGCCGAGACTGCCTTGTAGGTGGAGCCCGGCGCATAGCCCTGGATCGCCCGGTTGGTCAGGGGATTGGTGTCATCGGTGCGGATCCGCTGCCAGTCCTCCTTGGTGATGCTGGGAATGAACACGTTTGGATCGTAAGACGGAACGGAAGCCATCCCAAGCAGCTCTCCGTTGTTTGGGTCGACCACAACCGCGGCGGCCCGCCCGACTCCGGCGTCCCTTAGGGCGCGCTCCACAATGTATTGGATCCGCGCGTCAATTGTCAGATACACGTGGTTGCCCTGCCGCGGCTCGATCCGGCGGATCTCGGTTTCAATGACCCCCTTCACATTGCGCTGCAACACGCGCATCCCAGGAGTGCCCCGCAGCCAGCGGTCCATGTTAAGCTCGACCTGGGATTTTCCCTCCGCGTCCGGTTGGTAAAACGTGTATTTTTTGATGTCGGGCAGCTTGTCGATGTCCAAGGGAGCCCCGACGTACCCGAGCAGATGGCTGGCCAGGGCGCCGTACAGGTACTGGCGCACCGGACGGACGGCAATCTCGACCCCTGGCAGGCCGACGTCGTTTTCCGAGAAGCGCGCAATCGTGTTAAAGTCGAGTTCCTCGATATAGGTGAAGGGCACCTCCGTGTCGTTCCGGTAGTGGCGCTGAAGCCGAACAGAGTTGTAGTCGCGTGCCAGATCCAAGTCGCGCAGCCTCGGGATGATCGTGCTGTTGACGATCTGCACCACGTCCTCCTCGCGCTTTTCCTTGAGCATCTGTCGCACGGGAGCCGTGTAAGTGGCCACGGGCGGCTTGCCGTACTGCTGTCGGTAGCCGCGCACCATGTCGGGCAGGTAAAAGTCCACCTCCCAGCTTGCCCGGTTGCCCACGAGCGTCAGGCCGTTGCGGTCCCGGATCTCCCCGCGCACCGACGGGATGCGCACCGTCACCTCGGAGCGGGAGGCGATGCGGCGCGCCCACCGGTCGCCGTGGGCGACTTCCAGCCACCAGAGGCGCCCGATCAGGATAGCCAGGGCGGAGACCATGACGAAGGCCAGAAAATACAGGCGCAACTCCTGATCGGGCCCCTTGCTTGCGCGTCTGGTGTTCTCCGGGCTCACTGTGAAAAGCCCTCCCTTTCCGGCCTGTAATGCTGGTGCTTCATCAACCGACTGAGGTAGCCCAGAGCCATGAAAACAAACGGGGAAAGCACCAGCGCCACCACGCCGGCACCTAGGATGCGCCCCCAGATTTCAGGGTTGAACTCAAATCGGAGTGGTTCCCTGCGGAGCGAGATCATTAGGTATTCCGCCAGCACCAGCACGGAGGTCGCAATGCCACTGAACAAACAGTGCACCTCCCAGCGGCCCCGCAAAAACAGCGGCCGAAGTCCGCTCATGATGATGCCCAAGATCGCATAGACAATCACCGACCAGCCCACGCCCAACTCCACCGTGTCTTCCACCCATTGCGCGTGAAGCAGGTCCCACATCAGGCCACTTAAAAACGCCAGAAACAGCATGCCCCCTGTGGAAAACGACAGCGCCCCGTACAGGAAAACCAGCGGCATCAGAAACACACGCGCCCCCCAGGGAGGCACGGCACCTAGAAAATGCTGTGCAACCGTCGCAAACACCAAGGCCGCTATGATGAAGCCGTAAAACATCACTTTGGTTCGCTCACCACCACGAAGACATCCTGAAGCGTGGCCAGATCCACGGCAGGAATCAGCGCGGCCACCCCGTCCAACTCGCGCACCCGGAAGTCTTGGACCGCTCCGAGCATGATCCCCGAGGGAAAAACGCCGCCAACCCCCGAGGTGTACACCTTCTGGCCGGACTTGAGCCCCGCCTGCTTTGAAAGAAAAAACAGGGACAACATGGGCGCCGCTCCCGAGGAAGCGCGCTCCCCGCGTGAAATCCCCTGTTCCCTTGAACTCTCCACACTGGAGGCGACCTTGCAGTTTTCGTCCGAGATGAGGATCACAATGGAAGAGCGCTCGGAAACAGCCGTGGTTTTGCCCACCAACCCCTCTTCCGTGAGCACGGGCATGTCACGCCGCAGCCCGTCCTCGCTGCCCCTGTCGATGATGACCTGGTTAAACCACGTGGAGATGTCCCGCCCAATGATCTGGGCCGGCATCAACCGAAACACAGCCCGCTCCTTGTAACCGAGCGCCCGGCGCAGGCGGTTATTTTCCGCCTCCATTCCGCGCAACGTCTGGTTCGTGGCGCTCAGCTCCCTGTTGAGCACTCGGAGCCCTCGCGACTCCCCTTCCAGTTGCTCCAAGGACTTCAAGCCCTCCCGGAAGGCGGTAAACCGCCTCTCCACCGACGACCCCGACCGAAGAAACGGAGTCAGAACCCCGAGCAGCGTGCCTTGAAAGTTTCGAATCCCCGAAGGCGTGCCCAGCCCAACCACCAAAACGAGGAATGCCCCCAAGAAAACCCCAAGGGCAAGCAGCTTTGAGCGCATCCTCATGGCCTTTGCAACGGTTCAGTCTGCCTTCCCCGCCACCGGGGCTGGACCCACGGAGGGAAAAACATCCCGGGGTCCCTCAATGGTGGCGGGTCTCGGTTTGGGTCGAAACCTGTCTGAGGAAATTCAACTCCTGCAGCGCGCGGCCTGTCCCTTCGGCAACCGCGCTGAGGGGATCCTCCGCGAGGTGCACCGGCAGCCCGGTTTCCTCGGTCAGCAACTTGTCGAGACCGCGCAAAAGCGCGCCCCCTCCGGCCAGCACCAGTCCCCTGTCGACCAAGTCGGCCGAGAGTTCTGGAGGACACCGTTCCAGTGCCACACGCACGGAGTCCACAATGGTTGAAATCGGCTCCAAAAGCGCCTCCCGTATCTCCTGGGAGGTGATCGTCAGAGTCTTGGGCAGCCCAGCCACCAAGTCCCGCCCCTTGACCTCCATGGTCGCCTCACGCTCCAGCGGATAGGCCGAGCCGATCTTGATCTTGATGTCTTCGGCCGTCCGCTCCCCAATCATCAAATTGTAGGCGCGCTTCACATACTGGATGATCGCCTCGTCCAGTTCGTCCCCCGCAACCCGCACCGACCGAGAATACACAATCCCCGACAGCGATATGAGCGCAACCTCGGTCGTCCCCCCACCGATGTCGATAATCATGTTGCCGGCAGCGTCCTGCACGGGCAGACCGCAACCGATCGCCGCAGCCATCGGTTCCTCAATCAAGTGCACCTCCCGGGCGCCCGCCCGGAGGGCGGAGTCTTTCACCGCGCGCTTTTCAACCTCGGTGATTCCCGAGGGCACGGCCACCACCACCCGGGGTCTGGGACGGAAAAAGGTACGCCGGCCGTGCACTTTGAGGATGAAGTGCCTCAGCATGGCCTCGGTGATCTCAAAATCCGCGATCACCCCGTCCTTGAGAGGACGGATGGCCACGATGTTGCCCGGGGTGCGGCCCAGCATCCGCTTGGCCTCGTCCCCGACGGCCAGCACGCGGTTGGTGCCGGCCTGTACCGCCACCACGGAAGGCTCGCGCAGCACGATGCCACTGTCCTTGACGTACACCAGTGTGTTGGCCGTCCCGAGATCAATCCCAATGTCGGTGGAGAACAGCCCAAAAACTCCGTTAATCATGTAAAAAATCCCTGAAAAAAGTGCCCGAAAGTAAAAGCAAAATCCGTCCTTCTAAACAAATCCCAAATCAAATCCCAAATCAAAAAACTCTCTTCTGCGGCGCGCCTTAGGGGGTTCCGCGGCGTCTTCTCCGTCCCCCTGCTGGCTCCGCCGTTTCGGTCTATGGTGCCATGTTTTGCCAAAAGACCAGCCTCCAATTGAGGGCACCCCGAAGAAAGCGGAAAAAACGCCCCGCTTCAGGGAAAGATACCCGATTGATGTCGAGACGCTAATTGCCATTTTGCAAAGCCACACAGAATTTCCAGAGCCCCGCCAGAACGCCCCATGCCCCCTCACTGAAGTCCTCCGCGTTGTGCCACAACTCCCGCCCGAAGGACCCAAACCCCGTCCCGGAGGCGCTCAGCACCAACAGCAGGCTCAAAAAGGCGAGGTTCCCCATATAGATCAGAACCAGCGAAAAAAAATTCCCGTGCATCTGCAGGTCGCTTTGGCCGCGCCGGATCATCCAAACCGTAAAGCTGATGTGAAACCCCCAGGCCAACCCGAACAGCAGAAAAAACACCCCCATCGGGGTCACCAGAAAATGGGCGTTCTGCAACAAAGGCGGGGCATCTTCCAGCGGGTAAAAAAAACGCACCACTGCAAACAGTACGAGCAGGAGGATGCACGGGATCGGATAAAAGTAGGGCGCCAGCGTCACCAGCACCGTCGGTTTGTCGGTGAGAATGTGTCCCCCGTCGCGATGCACTTTGAACTCACTGACCCTGCCCCGGCTCAGCCAGGCCCAGACCGCGTGGGTGCCCTCGTGGCCGAGCACGTACAACCACCGACCGCGAGGCTCACCAAACAGATAAAGGCAACCCGTGAAAAAAAGCA
>JBIKSY010000266.1:0-5222 GCA_044348365.1 Chthoniobacteraceae bacterium | reverse complement strand
ATTTCATCGTCCATCGCGCGCTTCATGGCGGCTGCACCGCCGGCGGCGTACATGTTACCGGGAACGATGAGCATCCGCAGGAGATCCTGCTGGTCGGTGAGTTCGTTCCAGCCGTAGTCGATGGGGAACACCCACCGCTTGTCGTGCGGCGTGGACATGAGAACGGTGTCGGAATGGCGGCTGGTGATGCGCACCGCGTTGGTCTGGCCGAACTGTTCGACCACACTGGCGGCCTTGCCGTAGAAAGGCCGGATTTGAACCGCATTCTCAAAACGCGATTCAGACTGCTGGAGCAGCATCATCACGTTGGAGGTGTACTGCTGCACGGAAGCCGTGGGAGCTTGGAAAGACATGGCTAGGGAAGGCCTTTGGAAGGCCGTGAAAGAGGCGCAGTAGCGCCGGTTTGGTGTTTCCCTGGGCTTATCGTCCGCTGGACGGGCCTCCCGAAAACGGGGTTTTAGTAAGCGATGCAACCTCTTCCTTGCGGGGCACCGGGCTTTTGTGGAGCCGGGCGTTGTCCCTTGCCACTGCACCTTTCGAGCGGCTGGAATAAGCTACGTACGCGTATTACTATGACGCGGCACGCGGGTCACGCAAAAAGATGAAAATTCTCAGCTGGACCATCAACGGGCTCAAAAAACTGGGACACCCTGCTTCAACTGATGACTTCGGAGTTGCCGTAAATCGTTTGCATCCAAAACTATCGGGCGCACAACTACGACCATCCCTACACCATCGACCTTGGCCTGCCCAAAGATGAGAACATTCCCGACGGAGAAAAGTGGGTGTGCAATTACTCGCGGATGTCCACTCAGGCAGCCCTGTTCCCCGTCTTTTCTAAAGGCCTGAAGAGGATAGATTCGCTCTTAGCGATTCGAGCTTTCTTACAATTTCCGGAGCGCCTTTCAACTGACACAGGGGCGCGAGGTGGAGTGCGATGTACGTCCAATCGAGATTTTCAACGCCCTGCCTAATCAAGATACGCTCGACATCGAGCTGATCTTGCAGACGATCGGCAAAGGCCTTCATCACAATGAGATCCTCCGGCGAACAAAGCCTGAGAACCGCATCGGGCTCAACTTCTATCAACCGAGAACGCCTGGCCGCCTCCTCCTCAAAAGGCAAAGCTCCCAGCGCTACGTCTATCCCTATACCTTCTGCACTTTTGAGCAGCAGAACCCTGTTTTGAAGAGCAAAATCCCTGCAATCTTCTATCCGGGGCTCAAATACTTCCAGCAGCGGATCGATGTATGTTTCCTCGCCACCAAAGCCCGTGAGGAGCGTCAAATCTACACCACGCGTGAACCGAGGTTCGCCCCAGTGTTGAACAGCCAGACCGCCAATAAAACAAAATCTCCAATCGCGTTTTTCGCATTCGCGCTGCACCTCAAGCGCCACGCGACACAGTTCGTTCATCAGGCCCTCAATTTACGGAAAATGCGCTGCTGTTCAACCAACCCGGATGTCTGAGCGGCAGGACGGGTTCGAACGACATGCAAAACACTCCCGGTGAACGAACGCAGGGCCTCCGCGGTATCGGCAAGTTTCACATCATTGTGTCGAATTTTTTCAAGAGCATCTCCTGCGTGAATCCATGTATCGACCCATTTTTGAGCGCCTGAGTTTTGAGTTCCACGAGAGTCTGTGCCGTTCATCCAGATTTGACGCTACTGCAGAAATGAAATTCACGCGCGTAAAACTTTCAGAGGAGCTGCAATCGTCTTTCCTACGATGCACGTACCATCCCGTGAGAGAAACCGGCTTTTCTGCGGCACCGCACCAACCAGCCTATGCTGGACTGGGACGGCACCTATCTGGCGGGTGAAACAGGCAACGTGTACTTTGCGTGAGTCGCAGCGAAGAGTGCTCAAGCAGGACGCGTTTTCCCGATAGGCGACTCCGGCTCCAGACGGTGCCGGCTCCGCCGTCAATGGCTGCCTGCCTCGCCGGACTGGAGACGCCCTCGGGCCAAGCGGAAGCCGATGTTGTGGTTCGAGAACGTCGGGGCGGCGCTCATGCGGTCTGCGCTCCGTGCCAAGATCGCGCCGCAGGCATAGTCGCCCCCGCGCCACACTCGGCGCGCGTTCGGGTCCTTCGCATCGAACCCGTCCACCATCCATTCTTCCACATTCCCGCCCAGATCGTAAATCCCAAGGGCATTCGGCTTGAACGAGCCCACAGGGGCGGTTCCTAAAATCCCGTCTACTCCAATCTTCTTCGGATCGTCCTTACCGCCCGCCAAAATAGCAAAGTTTCCGTCATCCCACTTTGGCGGGAAATGATCTCCCCATGGATAGGAGAGGGTGCCCACCGCCGCCTCCCACTCCGCATTGGTCGGCAACCGCCAAATGTTGCCCGTCAACCTAGACAACCATTCACACATCTTCACTGCCTGATTCCAGCTCACGTACACAACCGGGTGATCATCGGTCTGATCCCAGTCCTTTGAAGGCTGCAGCCAACCGGCTAGGCCCTCCGCCTTCAGGTACAGCTTCCATTCCCCAACGGTGAACTCTTTCTGGCTTAGCATAACCTCCGTTCCCGGCACCGGCAGCATCTTTGATGCTAGGCGTTTCACCAACTCGGGGATTACCGACAAATCTTGTTTCCGCTCCTGCCAGAAGTCGCCCAGTCCCTTTCCAAACGCCAGGGCCTCCATCTGCCGCCCCGAGGCGCTTAACCCCTCGTAAAGTGCCAGCTTCGCCTTCGCCTCCCCGCCCTTTGCAACCGCCGCGAGCACCGCATCCGTGAGTTGCACGCCCTCCTGCGCTCCTTCGGTTGCCCTCAGCGCCAACGCCCGCTCGTATGCCTTCTTCGAGTCCTCCAAACGCATCAGCACCTGCAAAGCGTTCCCGCGCACCACTTGGTTTGACGCGTTTCCCGGCTCCAGATCCACAGCGTTCTCGGCCGCCTCCAGCGCTCCGCTGAAATCCCCGTCCTTCAACAACTCCTGCGCCCTCGCCGCAAACACAGGCGCACTCGCGGACAGCCGACGGATTGCCAGCGACGCCCGCTGCCCGTCCACCACCACCTTGCCTAACAACGCCAGCAACACCACTGCCGAGGCTGCAAGCGTGCGGTTTCTCGCCACCCAGAGCCGCGCCCGCCTCAGCAACCCGGCGGATTCTGCGCTGGTGGCAAACCCGTTCTGGTAAGACTCGATGTCCTCCGCAAACAACTCCACGCTCGCGTAACGCTTTTCGCGGTCGCGCGCCATAGCCTTGAGCGTCACCGCCTGTAGGGCGGCGGGGACCGCCACCGTCATCGGCTCGGGCCGGCCGCCAATCCCCTTGGCCATACGCGTCGCTGTCCCCATCGGACTGAGCACACCGCTTTTGACGTTCCCCAACACCTCGGCCAGCGTCGAACCGCCCACCGGGGGACGCAGCGTCAATATCGCGTACAGGATTCCCCCCAGACTGTACATGTCGCTGCGGGTATCCAGCTCCGCCACCATGCCTTCGGCCTGCTCCGGCGACATGTACTGGGGCGTTCCCATGACCTCGCCTTCCAGCGTCATCCCGTAGTCGCCGGTGTCTGCGGCTGCCGCTTTGACCGCACCTGCAGCATCCCGTTCCCCCAGAATCTTCGCCAGACCCCAGTCCATCACCAGCACCTCGCCGTACTCCCCTACCATGATGTTCTCGGGTTTGAGATCCCGGTGCAGGATGCCTTTGGCGTGAGCGAAAGCCATCGCGTCGCACACCTTCCGGAAGATGGTCAACAACGCCGCCTGCGTGTACTCCTTGGTTGCGGCAGTGTTGCCGTCCTTGAGCGCGTTGAGCACCGCCTGAAGCGTGCGTCCCTTCACCAGCTTCATCGAATAGAACGGGCGGCTTTGAGCATCCACGCCGGTTGTGTAGATCGGCACGATGTTCGGATGCGCCAGGAGCGCGAGCACCTTGGCCTCCTTTGTGAAACGCGGGTCTTCGCCTCCTTCGCTAATGCTGCTCACCTTGACCGCCACCTGCCGCTCAAGTTGCGGATCCTCGCCGAAATAGATCTGCCCCATCCCGCCCCGGGCGATTTCCTTCACAAGGGTGTATTTGCAGAAGGTTCCGGCCTCGTTCACATCAACCGTCTTCTGCGCGATCACTGGCGTTGCTGCCCGTGGCGTCACGACGGTCGCCTCCAGATCGTCGAATGGGGCGCCCTTTTGCCGGGGGCTTTGCATGAAGGTCGCCGCCTGCGAAAGGTCCTCGCCCTTTTGTTCCACCACCAGCGTCACCTCGCCCACCTGCACCGACGCGGGATACTCCGCCTCGACGCGTCCCGTGATGGGATGTCCGTTCACCAACGTCCCGCCTGCGAGGTCTTCGACCTGGATCCGGCCCGCGGCCACCCGCACCAACGCATGACGCGGCGCGACGCCTTCGCCTGCAATGGTCCACACATCGGCGGCCTGTTCCGTCCCAAGGACGAACTGGGTTTCCCCGGACTCCAGGGTGCTCAGGATTCCGCTGGGTCCGTGCAGGGTGAAAGACCAGTGATGCATGAGCATATCACCTGTCCGAACGCGCAAAATGAGCAAGGGCATTGCTGTATGCCGATCTTGCGGCACCGCGGCGCCACCACCGCCGGACCGTGCTGGGAGGAACAACACCTGCCTCGCGGGTGAAACCGGCAACGTATACTTTTCGTGAGGCTCGGAGATGCATTACCTGAAGGACGCCTATTCCCGAGAGGCCACTCCGGCTCCGAAGGAAGTGGCATCCAAACTGGTCGCCTCCTCGCATCTTTTGGACTATGCTCTAGCCTATGACCGTCGTTTTGCCCCTCGACCAGATGACTTTGCCTGAGAAGCTCCAACTCATGGAGGACTTGTGGGACAACCTCTCAAAATCTCCAGCGGCACTGGAATCTCCGGATTGGCATAAGGAAGTACTTGATGAGTGCATGGCCAGAGCATCATCAGGACAGGAAAAGTTCACCCCTTGGGAAACTGCTAAGGACGAGATTCGACGAAGCGTCTCATGAAAATCGTCGTTTTAGACTCTGCTAAACAGCACCTGATCGAAGGATTTTCTTTCTATGAGCCGCAAAGTCTAGGATTGGGAACACAGCCGTCCCATAGGAATGACGTGGCAGGGTAAAAAAAGTTGGGCTGGAGAAAAGATCCCTACCACTCAGTAGGGGTGTGAACCAAAAACCAGCCCGCACCGACATTATCGTTCTCAAGCAGCTTCTCAACTTCATACCGAGAAGCGTCATCAACCTAAAAA
>JBIKSY010000265.1:0-5223 GCA_044348365.1 Chthoniobacteraceae bacterium | reverse complement strand
GCGCTGCCCAGTTCTTGGCGGATCGTCTCGAAGCCTGCGTGGTAAATGCGGGGGACGGGGCCCACGAGCATCCCACACAGGCACTGCTCGACGCCTTCACCATCCGTGAACACAAGGGCAGCATCGAGGGACTCCATGTCGCCATCGTGGGGGATATTTTGTTTTCCAGGGTTGCGCGGTCCGATATTTTTGCCCTCACAAAGCTCGGGGCAAAAGTCACCCTAGTCGGCCCCAGTACGCTGGTGCCTAGGGACCTCGAGCGGCTTGGCGTGCGGATTTCGCATGACCTGGACTCCCTTCTTCCCGATTTGGACGTGATCAATCTCCTCCGGATCCAGCACGAGCGCCAGCGAAAGGAGTATTTCCCCAGCCTTGGCGAGTACACGTCCTTCTTTGGTTTGACCAAGGCGAGGGCGTCCCGGCTCAAACCGAACTGCCTTGTCATGCACCCCGGGCCAATCAACAGGGGGGTCGAGATCGACAGCGACGTGGCTGACAGCTCCCGAAGTGTGATTCTGGAGCAGGTTACCAACGGACTGGCCGTGCGCATGGCCGTGCTTTACCTCTGCAACGCCGCCCGGTCCGGGGAGTCGGCCTGATGCGTTTCCCGGGGTTGAGCAGCTTTCTATTGAGGCAGACCGAATTTCTATGTCCCACTCCATTTTGTTCCGAAACGGCCGCGTAATTGATCCAGCCTCCAACAGGGATGCCGTTGGGGACGTTCTGGTGCTGGACGGACGGTTTGCGTCTCTGGGCACCCCGGTTCCCGGCGATCTGGTGACGGTGGACTGTTCGGGCAAGGTGGTGTGCCCGGGGTTGATCGATCTGCATGTGCACCTTCGAGAGCCCGGGCAGTCGGCCAAGGAGACGATTGCCTCGGGTGCGCGCGCAGCGGCGGCCGGGGGCTTTACCACGGTGGTGTGCATGCCGAACACCTCCCCTTCGATCGACAGTGCCTCGGTGGTTTCCTGGGTGCAGGAAAAGGCGCGCGCGGAGGCGTGTGTGCGCGTGCTGCCTACGGGCGCCTTGACCAAGGGGATTGCCGGGGAGGAGATGGCACCGATCGGGGCATTGAAGAAGGCGGGGGTGGTGGCGCTCACCGACGACGGGCGCTGCATACAGAGCCATGAGTTGATGCGCCGCGCCTTGGAGTACGCGGGAATGTTCGGACTGGTGGTCATGGACCACTGTCAGGACTACAGCCTGGTGGGCAAGGGGGTGATGCACGAGGGGTACTGGAGCACGGTCCTCGGACTTCCGGGTTGGCCGGCGGCGGGTGAGGAACTGATCGTCCAGCGAAACGGGTTGCTTGCAGAGCTGACTGGCACGCCCGTGCACTGCCAGCATTTGAGCGCCGCCGGCAGCGTCAGGGTGCTGCGGGAGGCCCGTCGTCGGGGAGTGCGCCTCAGTGGCGAGGTTTGCCCGCACCACATCGCGCTCACGGACGCCTCGCTGCAGCGATACGACACCAACTTTAAAATGAATCCACCGCTGCGCAGCGAGGAGCACGTGGAGGCGCTTTTGGAGGGAATTGCCGACGGCACAATCACCATCCTCGCCAGCGATCATGCACCCCATTGCAACTTTGAGAAGGAGGTCGAGTTTGACCAGGCCCCCTTCGGGATTCTGGGGCTGGAGACGGAACTGGGTTTGTTTTTGGACATTTTGGTACACAAGCGCAAGGTCATCTCCCTGCCACGGCTCATCGAAATGTACACGGTCAACCCGGCCCGCCTGCTTGGACTCGAGTCCGGCACTCTCGCGCTGGGGACTGCCGGTGACGTAACAGTGCTTGATCCAGACCTCGAATGGTGTGTCGACAAGAATGCGAGTCTGTCTTTGAGCCGCAACACTCCCTTTCACGGTTGGGAACTCAAGGGACGTTCGGTGCGCACCGTTGTGGGTGGAAAGACGGTTTGGAGCCTTTGATCCCATAGGGGAGGATGCTGTCCCGTTGTCTTTTGAGCAGACGCCGACCAACGCGCTAATGAGAGGTCAACGAAAACCAGGGGTCGTTAGATTTCGCCCCTTTCCCCAGCGCCTGGAACATTGCAGGTTTTAAAGGCACCGCTATGACACTCACGCCTTCCTCTTTTCCCGACCGCTGGTCCCTCGATTCCTGGTTTTCAGGCTTTGGAAACCCCGACTACTTGGCGTTCAAGGAGGCGTTGGGGCCGGCGGTGAAGGAATTGTTGGAGCGGGCCGCTGGGCAGGGGCAGGAGGGAGGGGAGCTTGCCGTCCTGCTCAATGATCTGGAGCGGTTTGAAGAACGACTGGGGCTTTTAAGCGCTTATCTGGGGTGCCTTTCAGCGGACGATGCAAATGACGAGCGCGTCAAAGCCGACGAGGCGTGGCTCTCGACCATTGAGGCGGAGCACACAAAGCTGTGTGCCACAGTGCAGTCGACGCTTGCTGGAATGTCTGCCGCCGGATTCGCTGCTTTGAAGGAAAATACTTTGTTGAGCGGTTCGGAGCATCTGCTCGAGCGGATGCGGGAGTCCGGTCGCCGCCAGATGAGTAACGAGATGGAGTCACTGGCGGCGGATCTCAATGTAAACGGGCTACATGCGTGGGGCCGGCTTTACGACACGCTGTCGGGAAAAATGACTTTTGAGATGACTTTTCCCGACGGGCATGTTGAGACCGTGCCCATGGCCAGGCGCCGGGCGCTCCTATCGGAACCGGATCGCAGCATCCGCCAGGCGGCCTTCCACGCCGGCCAAAAACCCTGGCACGAGCACGAGGTCACTCTTGCCGCCGCGCTGAACGGAATTGCCGGCACACGGCTCAGTTTGTATGGCCGGCGCGGGATCGGGCACTTTCTGGACACTCCGCTTTTTGATTCCGGAATGGAGCGAGCATCCTTGGAAGCGATGCTGGAAGCGATCCGGACCCACATTGAGCTGCCTAGGCGCGCCCTGCGGAAGGCGGCTGTCCTGCAGGGCACCGCCAGACTGCATTACTTTGACCTTGAGGCTCCCCAGGTCGCCGCGCCCGAGGAAAAGCCCCTGAGCTGGGAGGATGCTTGCGCAACCGTGGAAGGAGCGTTTGGAGCGGCCTATCCGAGGCTTGGCGACTATTTCCGCGAGATGCTCGACCGGCGTTGGATCGAGGCGCAGCCGAGGCCGGGAAAGCGGCCGGGAGCCTTTTGCACTGGATCGCATTTGCGCAAGGAGGAAAGGATTTACATGACCTTCCACGGAACGGTTCACGACATGGTGACTCTGGCGCACGAGGCAGGGCACGCCTGGCATTCCCGGGTGTTGCTGCCGGCGCGTGCATTTGCCGCGGGCTATCCGATGACGCTTGCGGAGACCGCTTCTAACTTTGGTGAGATGATCCTGCTAAACGGACTTCTTGGAGATCCGGCAATCACAGCGGAAACCAAGGCCTACTTGTTGGATCAGGAGATGCTTCGGGCGCACGCCTACCTGATTAACATCCCGATGAGGTATGAGTTCGAGAAGGCATTCTACACGGAAAGGGCTTCGGGCGAGGTGTCGGTCACCCGGTTGGGCGAACTGATGAGTGAAGCGCAGCGGGGGCTCTACGGGGACACGCTGTTTGAAGACGGGACGGATCCGATGTTTTGGGCCTACAAGATGCACTTCTTCATCACAGGCGTCTCTTTTTACAATTTTCCCTACGTGTTCGGCTACCTTTTAAGCCAGGCGCTATTCGCCAGATTCCGAGCGGAAGGCGCCACATTCCTTCCGCGGTACGAGGCCTTTCTCTCACTTACAGGCAGTGCTTCGTGCGAAGAAGCCGTGCGTCGGACGCTGGGAGAGGACCTGAGAGATCCGGCCTTCTGGGCGACGGCGCTGTGCTCGATGGAGGAGGCATTGGGAGCCTACGAAGCACTGCCGTCGCCCGGGGTGCAGCCGATGTTCAAACCGGCCCATTGAAGCCCCTTGAGCGCTGGACGGCGCTGGGAGTTTCGGGGATTCCGCCGCCGGATGCGGCTCGCGCTTGCCAACGGAGAGCACAGGTGGTGGTGTTTGATTTTACACAATCTTATTTATGAGTGCTCTCTTTGATCTGACTGGCGAAGTGGCGGTGGTTCTTGGCGGAACAGGCGTTCTGGGGGGGGCTTTGGCCGAGGGCCTTGCGCGCGCCGGCGCGAGCGTCGCCGTGCTCGGACGCAACGCAGCCCGTGGGGCAGCCCGTGTTCAGGCAATTCAAGCAGCCGGTGGGAGGGCTTTCTTTACTGAAGCAGATGCCTCCAACCGCCCCTCCCTCGAGGCAGCCCTCGCGGCCGTCACTGTGGGTCTGGGGGCGCCCACAGTGTTGGTGAATGCAGCCGGCGGAAACGATCCAAAGGTGACGGTCACAGACACCCAGCCGATAGAGACCATCCAGCTTCAGGATTGGGTGGCTTCCTTTGATTTAAACCTTGTGGGCGGAGCGCTGCTCCCCTCCCAGGTATTCGGTCCCGGCATGTGTGAGCGAGGGAAGGGGAGTATTATCAACATCGCCAGCGTTTCCGCCCATCTTCCTCTCTCCCGGGTGGTCGCTTACTCCTCGGCAAAGGCCGCGGTAATCAACCTGTCTCAGTTCCTCGCCCGCGAGTGGGCTCCCCGCGGGGTGAGGGTCAACACGCTGACACCGGGTTTTTTTCCCGCCGAACAAAACCGTGCCCTGCTTTTTAATCCCGACGGCACGCCGACGGCGCGGACGCAGGCAATCTGGGGCCACACCCCAATGAAGCGTTTCGGGGAAGGCGCGGAACTGGTGGGAGCCTGCGTCTTCCTTGCCAGTTCTGCAGCTTCTGGGTTTGTCACCGGCACCGACATCCGTGTCGATGGCGGCTTTTTGAGCCAGACTATATAGCTCGGCACCCGCCCATCTTCATGCGCAAAAAACCTCTCATTCTTGCCGCTGCGCTCACTGTTGTTTCTGTTCAGACGGGGGGGGCTGCGCCGGACTGCGAAGTGATTCTGGTCTCAGGGGGGGTGTCTCTTCAGAAGTGGGAGATGTACAAGCCAAATCCGCACGACCGTTGGTGGATGAATTTTGTGCGCGCCGCCCGGATTAGGATTCAGCAGGTTCGCGCTGCCGAACCAGACGCGATGATTACCTGGTTTGTGTTCAAGCCAGCCTATGAGCGTCGCAGCACTGAGGAGAAAAAGGACCTGATCCGGTTGGTGGATTCGGTCAGGGACGCATACGGGGTGCGCCGGATTTATTTTTCAAAAACCAAGGAACTCATCGACTATTTGAACA
>JBIKSY010000264.1:0-5263 GCA_044348365.1 Chthoniobacteraceae bacterium | reverse complement strand
GCGAGCGGTTCGGGAGCCATAGAACGAGTGGGGCCCGTGAGATGAGAAACGTGGATTTTTGTGGGGTATTCGCGCTGCGGGATTTACGGAGCCATGCGGTGGCTCCATGCGGCTCATTCCAAGGCTGAAGGCGCGCCGGAGGCTCGTGATTACGGGTCGCAAGCGCGACCGTTTGGAGAATGGCGAACCATGCAGACACGCCACTTTTCGCGCCTGCTTGCGGGCAAAACTGAGCAAACCGGGAAGGCATGCCTCGTCTTGTGGCGGTCTCGATTGACGCCATTTCAGCGTCTACCCCCCGCTAACCCCGGCATCCAAACCCGAGGAAGGAATCCGCTGAGCACCCTAAACAGATAGAGCGAGCGGCTCAGCCGTTGAATCGATGGTTTGTATGTCCCCCAAGTTATTCTCAAACAGTGGGAGCGGCTGGAGCGCGCGACCCTATGGCTCCCAGGGCTGTCCCCTCCCGCAGGCCAAAACACCGCTTCAAGAGCGTAATACTCATGGGAAAGCATCCACCTGGGAAAGCAAATCCCGATCGCGAAAGCCGCAATTGCCTCCCCTCAAATCTCGCCGCCCTCTCTCGGCAAAAGTTCCTTCAGAACCTCGGTTTCCTCAGGCCGTGGGAGGGCAGTGCCTGCGGTTCTCAGTATTTCGGAAAGATGGCGGGTGTCGGAAAGCGCTCCTCGACGCTGTCGTTGACATATTCTTCGCGGGGCACCTGCCTGCTAGGCCAGCCTTGCGGGCGGACACGGATGACGCGTGTGGGCCGGGCGCCTTCGATGATGAGTTCGGTCTCGAAGCGGATCTGAATGCCGCTGGAGCCGAGTGGGATTTTCCCGTCGGCATTGCTGATGGCAGTGATCTGCCCACTGGAGGCGATGTGCCCGGGGCCGTAGTGGCCGCCGGCATGTTTCAAGGTGTTCTCGGCCCCGTTCATCTGGGCGGGCACCCCGGTTTGGAAATCGGCGTACAGGGAGGCATCCATGCCGCCAAACAGGGTTGCGGTGACCGTGGCGCGCCCAAACTTTCCATACTCTACCGCATCCACCCAGGCTGGCATCCAGCGGCTGCGGATGAACCCCTTGTGCGCCTCGGTGTGAAATTCGGCAGCCTGCGCGATGGCGGTCTCGTCCAGCCAGATGTCGGAGATTTGAAACCGGGTGAAGGCGCCGCTCGTCCCATCACCAGGTGCGGGTTTCCAGGTGATTCCGAGGTGGACGGGCTGCCCTCCGAGCATCTTCTTCCCACTGGCGGGCCATCCTGCCTCGGCAACCATGCGCGCAACTCCGATGCGCTCGCTACCGCGCCAGATGCGGGTGGCGGAGTCGAAGGTCAGCACGTCTTCGACCCCCTTCGGGGTGCCGCCTTGTTTGGGTGCGCGGCTGGCGGTGATGGTCCCCTCGCCGTTTTGCACCTCCACGTCGTGCAACTGCCAGACAAGTTCCTCGCGCAGACAGTGGCTGGGTTTGTCCTCAAGCAGCAGCACGTGGTTTTCGGCGGGGAAGATCCCAGTCCCGCGATAATGACCGGCGTCCTTCGAATTGCTCTCCACGCGCCTACACGGGGACGGCGGAGGTCTTCGGGTCGGGCGGGAGAAAGGCCCGGACGTGCATCACCGTGCCGAGAGGAATATCGCGCAGATCCGCCGGTGCGCCGTGATAACGCACGATGCCATACGGCTGCATGGCGAAGGGATGCGGGTCGTTTCGGTAAAACTTGCCTGTCCCCTCCACGCGCCTCCACGCGGGTATGTCCCCTCCACGCGAGTAAAACTTGCCTGTCCCCTCCACGCGTGTCCCTCCACGCGTGTCCCCTCCACGCGAAGACTCCTACGCCGGTTCGCGTGATCCACAAAGATAAGTTCGCCACGGTAGGAGTGCGCTTTTTCAAGGGGAGGAAACTTCCCGGCTTCGGGGCGGAAAGGTTCGGCGGCTGCGCTGGCCGCGCCCCAGCCGGGAATCAGGAGAAGGGAAACCACAACGAAAAGGAAGCGTGTCATGAGCTGGGGAGCTGGTGAGGGTCAGTACTTCGGAAAAATGGCCGGCGTCGGAAAACGGTCGTCGAGGCCGGAGCGAGGGTCGATGAGGTATTCCTCCCGGGGTGCCGACACATGGGGCCAGCTGGTGGGACGGACACGGACCACTCTGCCGGGCCGGACGCCCTCGATGATGAGGTCGGTCTCACAGCGGATCTGAATGCCGCTGCTGCCAAAGGGCGGCTCGCCGCCGGTCTGGGTGACCTCGAGGATGCCGCCCTTCGAGCCGATGTGCGAGGAACTGACGATGCTGGACCATGGCTTCAAAGTGTTCTCCGCCGAAGCCAGCACCACTTCGACACCCTTCTTGAAATCCTCGTAGAGGCCCGGGTCCATGCCTCCGAACAGGGTGAAGGTCACCGTCGCGCGGCCAAACCTGCCATACTCAACGGCATCCACCCAAGCGGGCATGAGACGGCTGCGGATCAGTGCCTTGTGTACCCCCGTCTGCTTGCTGGCAGAGCGCTGCAGGGCAGCGTCATCGAGCCAGAGATCGGTGAGGTGAAACTGGTTCTCCACACGGTTTTCCCAGGTGCCCGCCGGCAGCCAAGTGAGTCCCAGAATGACAGGCTGGCCGCCGAGCGCTTTTTTCCCCTTCGCAGGCCAGGCGCCCTCAGCGACCATGTCCGCGACCCCGAGGCACTCTCGGCCGCGCCAGATGCGGGTGCCCTCATCCAAGGTCATGGTCTGCTCGGCGGCCTTGGCGTCCCCTCCAGCCGTTGGTTCGAGCGTGGCGATGAGCTTCGTCCGGCCCAACTCAAGGTCCACTTCCTTCAGCTTCCAGATCAGGCCCTCGCGCAGGCAGTGGCTGGGTTCGTCTTCGAGGAGAACGACGTGGTTCTCGGCGGGTTGCTCAACCGTTGGTTTTTGGACGATCGGCACGGAAGCCGTCGCCGGATCCGGCGCGAGAAAGGCGCGGACGTGCAGCATGGTGCCCAGCGGGATGTTTCTCAAATCCGCGGGCGCGCCGTGATAGCGGACGATGCCATAGGGCAGCAGGGCAAAAGGCTGCGGAACGTGTTGAAAGAACACCTCGCTGCCGCCCTGCACGCGGATGCTGCCGCGACGGTTGACGTGATCTACAAACACGAGTTCGCCCCGGTAGGCACGCGCTTTTTCAAGCGGAGGGAACCTGGCCGGTTCGGGACGGAAAGGCTTCTCCTCCGCGAGTGCGGAGGTTGCGCACACGGAAAGCCCCATGCACAACGCCACGAGCCAGTGGAAGTTTGGAACTCGGTTCACAGAATTGGTGGGATGATGATTTTCAAATGAAGCACTGAGCGTAGCGAGACAGACAGCCAGAGGCCATCTGAAGGAAAAGGAAGCGTATCAAGGGGCACAGGAGAATACACTGCGGCTAAACCGGAGCGTGGCGGGTTGCCCGGCTGCATCACCCTACCCAGACAAACAGCTTCCTGGTCGAGCCGATGAGTGCCCCTCCGTTGAGGTTCTTCGTCTCAAGGGGCGCGGCCACGCCACAGCTCCGTCGCAGACAGGCATACGATTTTTTCTCCGCCTTACTTTGTCAGGGGCACCACCACGACATCGTCAAACCACACAAGCCCAATGGTCTTCAGGTCACCGGCGGCCTCCAAGCTGAGGCTGCGCAGGGGCTGGTTGTGGGGCAGTTTCAAATTCACAGCCTGTTTCCCATCCAGTGAGGCTTGCGCCTCGTTCCCCTTCACTTCCAGGACAAGGGCGTGCCATGCGCCGGGGGTGACTCCGCCAGCAGCCTTTTCCTCCAGAACCGTGTTCCGGTACTTCCGCGACTCCTTGTCCGGAGCCGGGCCGGTCAGTTCGCGGTTGCCATTCCAAAGGCGCAAGCCGGCCGCGGAAACGTCGAGCGCGAGCACGTGGTTGTCCGTGGCGTCCTTGTCGTGAGGACTGGTGGTCAGCCCGAACAAGCGCAGCGTGCCCCGGCTCGTCTCGGTGACCTTGATGCGCCAGGAAATGCGTGCGCCGGTACCGGCAAGTTTTGCCTGAGCAAGAGGTTCCTTCAAAGAGATGCCCGCCGGGTGTTTCTCATCCGGAAAGTTTTGCCCCCGCAGCGCCCCATCCTCAAGAGCCCACCACTCGGGCCGGGCCTTGCCCACGCCCTGCGCCCACGTGCCGTCTGCGAGCCGGCCATACGGGATCCAGGACGCGAAGACCTGCTCGCCGGTTGCGGAGAAGTCTTCCTTCAAATCCGCCCGCGCAGCCAGCGGTGCAAGCAGAAGGGCCGTGAAAAGCAGGGGGAGTGGCCTCATTGTGTGGGTTTTCGGTTCTTGGTTGCTCACTTTCCGGCGCTCAGGGGCAGCGGTCGTGGCAGCAGCAGGTTTTTGTGGGTCTGCAGAGCGGTGTGGGATTCGGGACTGAGTCTGGTGAGGCCGGTCAGGTGGAGGCGGCCCGGGTGTTTGGCAAGGGCGGCCGCGGTATCTGGAGTGAGTTCGGTGAGTGCCTTGAGCACAAGCTCGCCGGTGAAGGAGGAAAGCGCGGTGGCCGATTCCGTAGAGAGATTCTCCAGTCCGTTCAGCACGAGCGTGCCGGTGCGCTTCGCTGTGACGCTGGAGCCGTTGGCGCGGATCGCGTTGCTGTTGCCCACGCGTCTGGCAAGGGACGCGGCGACTGCCGGCGGGAGCGCACTGAGCCCGTTGAGCACGAGCACGCCTTCGTGGGCAGCCAGGGCCTCAGCGGCATCCGGTGTGAGCGACTCGAGGTTGTCGAGACGCAGGACGGAGGCGGCACCGTCCTGACGCCGGAAGATGACGCCGGGCCGCGTCTTGTCCTCCTCGGTGCCGCGGTGCTTGGCGAGTTCGGCGGCGATGGGTGCAGAGAGCTCCGAGACCCCGAGACGCAACTCCCCCCACTGCCGCGCGAGCTTTTGGGCGAGCGGGAGGGAGTCGAGTTTCTCGAGTGCGTACAGAAGCACCTTACCCGGATGCGCCGCGAGTGCTTCGGCGGCTTTGGGGGAGAGGGTCTTCAAGCCGTTGAGGCGAAGGTCTGCGGAGCCGAAGCCCTTGCCTGGCGCATGCTTCGCCAGGACAGCCGCGACTTCCGGCGACAGTTCCGTGAGGCCGTTGAAAGACAGCGCAGCCTCGTACTTTACGAGCACCTCCGCCACCTCTGGGGTGAGCGTGGTCAGCGCGTCGAAGCTCGCAAAGCCTCCGTCGATGGAACTCACATTCACCGGTTTCTTCCTCATCACCTCCCGGGCCTGCTCCACGGTTAGCGAGGTCAACTTGCTCG
>JBIKSY010000263.1:0-5271 GCA_044348365.1 Chthoniobacteraceae bacterium | reverse complement strand
CGAACACTTCCGGGACGAGGGCAAGCAGGTGCTTTTCATGATGGATTCGGTGACGCGCTTTGCCATGGCGCAGCGCGAGGTGGGCCTAGCGATCGGGGAGCCGCCGAGTAGCCGCGGCTACACGCCCTCCGTGTTCGCGTTGCTGCCCCGTCTCATGGAACGCACGGGCGCGGGGGAGCTCGGAGCCATCACGGCGTTTTACACGGTGTTGGTGGAGGGGGACGATATGAACGAGCCGATCGCGGACGCTGCCCGGGGGATTTTGGACGGGCATATCGTTCTGACACGGGCGCTTGCGACTGCCAACCACTTCCCAGCCATCGACGTTCTTGAAAGCGTGAGCCGGCTGACGCGCGATCTTTGTTCAGAATCTCAATATAACTTGTCCGCGCGGGCGCGGGATCTGCTGGCGGTGTATAGACGCAACGAAGATCTGATCACCATCGGAGCTTACGCGCGCGGATCCAACCCAAAGGTAGACACGGCCATCGAACGGTATGAACCGTTGATGGCGTTCTTAAAGCAGACCATGGGCACCAAGAGTTCGCGCGCTGAGGCCTGGGAGAAGATCGCGATAGCCGCCAAATGAAGCCGTTTAAATTCAGCCTGGAATCCGTTCTGATGCTGCGTACTCAAGAAGAGGACGCGGCAAAGAACTCGTATGCCGAGGCCGTGGGCTTTTACAACCGGACGGTACTCTCTCTCGAGGAGGGACTGGGAGGCCTCGAACAGCTTCAGGCCACACTTTCTGAGAAGCGTCAGGGCGTGTCCGACAAGGAGGACCAACTTCTTTATTTGCAGACGATCCGCCAGCAGCGCAGTTACTGCGATACGCTCACCCAGCGTCTGGCGCGCGCGGACCAGTTGAAGGAGGTTCGCTTTAACCTTTGGATGGAGGCCCGCACCAAGACGCAGATGCTGGAGCGTCTCAAGGAGCGGCACAAGGAGCGCCACAACGCCGAGCAGGCGCGCCAGGAAGAAAAGGCCGTCGAAGACATGGTCTCCGCGCGTTGGATTGGTTTCCAGCGCCAACTCGATTACGCCCTCTAATTTTTGTTTTTTTACTGATTGTTTATGCTGGCTGCACCCTGGTTTTTGGCCGTCATCGGATTTGTGATCAACATGGTTTGCACCGTGGTGATGATCAACTCCGCCGTGAAGAGTTTGCCCAAGCCTGACTTCACCCCAGTGCCGGATCCCGTGGAGGTCGCGGCTGTGGAGGCAAAGGCAACCGAGGCTGCCGCTCCGCCGCCGCAACTCTGGAGCTTTAAGACCAACGCGGTTGACGAACTCATCACCGAGCTCAAAAAGGAGCGCGAAGCGGTCATTGAGGAGCAAAAGGACCTCGCCGCGATGTCCTCGCAGGTCACTGCCGAGCGGCAGGAGGTGGAAAAGGTCAAGAACGAGATCCTTCGACTCCGCAAGGAACTCGAGGCGAGGATTGTCGAGGTGAACGAGAATGAAAGGGAAAACCTCAGGAACCTGGGGCAGACTTACACTGCAATGCTGCCCGCCGGAGCGGCGGTCATCCTGCGCGAGATTGACGAAGATTCCGCGGTCAAGATCTTGTCCCAGATGAAGCCCAAGAGCGCCGCACTCGTCTTGGGCGAAATGGCCCGGATCGTCGACAAGACCTCCGACGAGCCTCCGGCCCGGAGAGCCGCCCGGATTTCAGACAAACTTCGCTTGATGAAAGCACTCAAGAGCACTGCCGCCCAATGATCGTTTCCAATTTCACACCCGGTTCCCTCGGCGCACTTCAGGGCGTCGACCTCCTCGCCCGCGCCCCCAAGGCGCCGCAGCAGGACGGCGGTAATTCCAGTTTTTCCGACTTTCTGGGTTCCTCGGACCGTGTCGATGCCCCGGTGCCGGCCGTCAGGGAGGCCCGCTTGCCTGCTCGTACCGGAGCACCGGTGACTGCCCGGGAAAACTCCTCTGAAAATAGCATCGGCTCTGAAGCAATTCAGACCTCCACCCAGCCGTTTGGAGACACGGGTGGTTCCGCAGGTTCTGCCGCACCTGCCGCACCTGCCGCACCTGCCGCACCTGCCGCACCTGCCGGGCTGGATGGCGCTCCGCCTCTGTTCCGTGACCCGCGTTTGGATGATCCGGCGGAACTCGCGCTGGAGGCGGCCGCAATTGCACTCGCTGCCGCTCTGATGCAGAAGCCACAGGTCGCACTCCCTCTGCCGCTAGTGGTGGACGAGTCACAGCCCGAGGGAGGTTTGCAACAGGGGGGCTCCCAAGCCCAACCGGACGGACAGGCGAATGGTGCAGAGGCCCCGTTGCCAGCTTCAGTTTCGCTCCCCTCAGCTTTGCCGGTGTCCGGCGGGACCCAACCAGTCCTTTCAGCAGTGGCCGCCGCGCCGGTTCCAGCAGCGCAAAAGACACCGACGGTGCGCGTTGCACTTCCGCGGACCCAACCGCACGAGCAACTTCAGCAGGCGGCGGTTTCCCTCGGTGAAAACCCATCGGCGGCAGCCGCTGTGGCGTCGAGCATCGTCCCGAGCATTGTGTTGACGGCAAAGCCTGACCAGGCGGTGGCGCTTGCTGCCGCTGGGGCTGGGTTGCCATTCTCTCAACACCTTGAATCTTTGCCGGTCTCTGTCGGGCCCGCGGTCTTGGCACAGGCGGGTCCCGCAGAAGGCACCCAGACCTCCTCGCAGTTGGCTGGGGAACTCCTCCGGTCTTCCCTAAACCCGTTGCAACCAACGGAATCTTCCCGGTCAGAAGCGAATTCGGACGCTGAGTTTCTGGCTTCCGCACTGCCAGTGGATCCGGCCGCGGCATTTTTTGCCGCCCAAGCCTCCCAGCAGCAGACTCCGGCCAAGTCCGGCACGATGCTGGCGGACACAGCGGCAGGGGAGCTTGAGAGCGAGTCTGCCTCCGCTGAATTAGAGGCGGGTCTCGACACTAAACCTGAGGATTTGGGTCTCCTGAGAAAGGAAACGCAAGGGTCGGCCGCAGAAGGCCATTCCAAGCAGATCAAGACTCCTGTTTCCGGGGGAAATCGTGCTGACACGTCCGTCTTGAAAACGTCGGCTGAGGCCGATTCGGAGGTTGGCACGTTTGGTGCTGAAGAGGGAAGTGTGCAGAGAGAAGCTTCATCCGTTTTGGCGCGCTCAGAGGAGTCGTCCACCCCGATTACCGTCGAGGGTGAGGCGCTTACCTCGGTGGTATCGCCTGCCGCGGACAATCTGGGCGCGACGGCCTCACAAAGTGGGACTGGCGCACGTTCAGTGCACCAGACTGCATCCCGTCCGGCAGTGCTTCCGCCCGTGCAGGCGAAGGCGAGCGAGCTTTTTAACGTGGTTCAGAACGCACTGGAGCGCGCCCGCTCTGAAAATCCCTCCCACCTCGCCGTGGAGATCACTCTCGATGACGGCTCCTCCTTCGGACTCGAGGTGCGCATGAGCGCTTCTGGATTACAGGCGTCTTTCCGTTCCGAATCACAACCGCTGCTGAAGGTCTTGGAAAACCAGTGGGCCGGCTTTCTGGCGAGGGAGTCCGCGGATTCCAAGGTGGTTTCCGCAGCATTTGAAGGACGCTCCGGGTTCGGCGAATTTTCCAACAATGGTTCCACTGCAGGCGAGCGCCGGCAGCAGTTTGAAGACAGCGCCTCAGCGGCATTCCTGGCAAACGAGAATAGCGATGGAGTCGCTTCAGGGAAGCCTCAGGCCGAGGCAGTGCGAAAGGATTTGGGAGCAAACGGCGGGATGGCACTCTACGCCTAAACTTAGCGTTTATAGAAAAGACCGAGCACCATGGCTACAGTAACATCCAGCACCAGCAAACTTGCTCCCGAGATCCAGAAGGCTCTCGAGGGCTTCAAGGTACGCGAAAACAAGTCGATGCTGACCCAAGAGGATTTCCTCAAACTGTTGACTGTTCAGTTGCAGCACCAGGATCCGCTCAAGCCAATGGAGGATGCGCAGTTCATGGGCCAGATGGCCCAGTTTGCGTCGCTCGAGCAGACCAAGGAACTGACCACGACGGTTGGGAAGCTCTCGACTTCGCTGGGCTTTTCCTCGGCCCAGCAGTTCCTCGGCAAGAACGTGACTGTCATGGTTGACGGAGTCGACGTGAGTGGCACCGTTTCCGGTGTGGTCATGGAGGACGGCCTCCCGAAGATTCTGATGAATGACAAAACTTACGCGACGGACACGATTATCGCCGTCACCATGCCGAAGTAAATTGCCACTTTAAAAACCCAGACAAGCCCAATCTCTAACCTCAAAACACTATGTCTCTCGCTTCCAGCCTCAATGTCGGTGTCAGTGCCCTCCGTGCGTACTCCGAGGGTATTCAGGTGGTGTCCAACAACATCGCGAACGTGAACACCGTGGGGTACAAGGTTTCCCGGGCCCAGTACTCGGACACTTTCTCGAACATTCTTAAGCCGCTCGTACCGAACGAGAACAACACGGCGGTGAAGATCGCCCCGACGCAGGTCGGCGGCGGCGTGCAGGTCGAGTCGATCGCGCCGGTTTTCTCACAGGGTACGATCCAGACGACGAGTTCCAATAGCGACCTCGCAATCGCGGGGAACGGCTTCTTCCGTGTGAAGAACCCCCAGACTGGTCAGGCCTTCGTCACCCGGGCCGGCAACTTCCGCGTGGATGCGGACGGGTACATGGTCACCCAGCAGGGCTTCCGCGTGCAGGGCTCCACTGGAGCGAAGACCAAGGTTGTTTATGATGCAGTCAATGGCAGCTACGACGTGAAGGGCCAGCAGGACAATGTAAAGGTCACGATTCCGGCGGGGTTGAGAACTCAGTCAATTTCGGTAACAGCCACTGCGAATAGTGCAGAAATCGGCGGACTATCCGCCACAGAACTGGCTGTTTTGAAGGTTGGCATGCCGGTCGCGGGTGGAACCTTTCCTCCAGGTACGTCTGTCAAGAGCATTAGTGGTGGCGTTGTGACGTTGAGCTCCAAAGCGACTACGGCAGGAACCGTAACTCTCAAGGCGAGTCTGCTGAGCGTCGACTCCGAGTCTCTAAATCTAGTTTTCCCCCCAGATTTTGCTCGCCCCGAACTGGTTGCAGGCATGGTCCTTTCTGGCCCCGGGATTGAGCCCGGCACAACCGTTGAGAGCGTCACGGGTAATCTGAAACTTGCAATTCCTGCTTCTTCCTCTTCGGTGACTTTGACGGGGGTTACTTTCACTGCTCCCGTGTCGGGTACAACTACGACGCTGACGGTGAACAGCGTGGCGGGATTGGATATTGGAATGGTGGTTTCCCTTTCCTCAGGCTTCACTGCTGGGCA
>JBIKSY010000262.1:0-5290 GCA_044348365.1 Chthoniobacteraceae bacterium | reverse complement strand
AGCTGGGTTGTTGGTTCAGGGGGGGGGAAGGAGTGGTTAACCGCAAGCAGCGATCACTCGCAGGCGATAGTTCTGAAAGTTTCTAAATCCAAAGGCACGCCTTTGGATGAGCTTCATTTTCCGGTGGAAGCCTTCCGTAATGCCATTGTTTTTGGTGAACCGCCACATGGCGGCGATTTCGCCCCTCCAACTGTGGAGGGTTTTAGCCATCAAAAGTTTCACCTCAAAAATGTCTGAGGGGGGTATCAACTTCCTAAGAACGGGAAAATGGGGAAGGGTGGGGTGCGAAGTGCGGCAAGCGGTGAACGAGTGCGCCCCCTGAAACACGAGGAGTCACAAGTGCGGCTCCAAGAAACAAGAGAAGCCGCGTGTTTGGTAACGAAACAGTTTCCGCGGCCAACGCTCCGAACCACACAGCATTGAGAGCCACCAGCGGATGGCCACTCCCAGCCCGCCCCGCTTCAAGTCCACGCGACGCCTCTCTCCAGTCTCCTTTGGTTCGAAAGATGTGAGTGAATGGCTGCTCCCAGCCTACAACGCCCCGATTGATCGCCGAGCCACTCCAGTCCGCGTTGATTTGAGCGCCTCCGGTGTATGGCAACCCCCAGCTCGCCACGCTCTGGGCGAATGGAGCGCAGCTCTCCGTGGGCTGGCTATAGCCCCACCCCCTCCCAATCTAGAGCACACAACAGTCTATGCAGCTCCCTCCGAGCCTCCAACGCTTTGTTAAACAAGCACGCCCCGAGCGTAGGCTCCGCGCCTGGAACGGCTGTAAGCCAACAATAAATTCTCGAGTGAAACATCCTCATCGAGAAGGTCCCAGTGAACACCCATACCTTTTCCTATTAACCGCCATTGCGCCCGTTCAGGGGGAGTTGCCACGTTCAATTTCGCGAAGAGTTCCAAGGGCAACTCGATGGACCGGCCGTCGGAAAACTCCACCTTGAAGGTGTGGTCCGGGAACGACACAGATTTGATGCGCAGATCATTCATGGCTGTAGGCCTCCAAAAGCAACGTACCACGCCCTCAGAAACTCGTCGAGGTGGTCGTCAGTAATACGCAGAATCTCGTTACACTCGTGCTCCCGAAATCCTTCAACGAAGCTGAACTCGAGAGGATCAAGCCAAATCTTCGCGGCCGAGTCGTCTCGCTCGACATGGATGTGAGCTGGTTCAAGACGGTCTGCCATGTAGAAGAAAAACCTGTAACCACGTTCACGTAACACGGTGGGCATCGTGGGATGAATTTACCGCACCAAAGATAGGTCACAATACAAGACGCACCCTCAAGTCTACGCCGGCACGTCTTACGCCAGCCAAGATTCGCTGGCTGTCGCCCATGGATGGCTCCGCGGAGCGGTCCTCACTCCATCACCGCCAGTTCCGATCTTGGACCGCTCTGGGTGCGCTTCACCAAAAGCCTCGCTTCACCACTGCCCACCAGCAGGTACTGCAAGCTCTCGGCCACGTGCGAATAGTCGTTCTTGTCCGGCACATCGCGGAACTTCGCAGCGCCGCCAGCCTGCACACGCTTTATAGTGAGGCACGTTTTCTGGGCCAGTCCTTACCGGCTGATCGGAGACCGTGGGGCGCACCATCAGTCCATGGTCCATCAGGAGAAGCTTCATGTCAGACGACCCTCCGCCTGCTCTCCATTGGGGCCTTCTTGCCCCTCGGCTGGCCAGAGGCTAAGCTGAAGACATGACCGTCACACTTGCCATCGAGCTTCCGACCTGCCTGACCTTGCAGGGAAAGAGCCGCGCGGAGTTGGAACAGCGCAGCAAGTTTCTTCTGACCATTAAATACTTCGAGCTGGGGGAGATTACCTCGTCGTCCATAGCACGCCCAAGGAACCCGGAGCCGTAGCGCTTGATGAAGTCGCGGTCCCGGGTCAGCGCCCCGATCTGTTCGATGGCTTCCTCCTTGGTCATTCCGAACTGTGGCGCGCCCCCTGTGGTAAACGCGTGTTCGCCTAAGCCGCGGCCCAGTTGGGCGGTCAGCTTCAGCCAGTTTGCCGTACCCATCGCGGATTCGATCTTGGGCGCATGCTCCGTGAGGGCGTACTCCTTCACGGCGCGCTCAGAGTGGCGCAGGTTTTCCTCATAGGCCACGCCCCACTCGGAACGGACCGCCCCCAGCTCAACTAGACGCTTGGTCGCAGCTTCCTCGGCGGCGGTCTTTGCCGCGCGCTCTCGGCTTTCGCCCAGCCAGCCGGACAACGCCTCTGCCTGCCGGGTGTTGAGCCCTAATTCGTGAAACTTCGCCGCCGTGCCGGCGTCTTCCAGTTGGTAGGCATCAGGTGCGGACGGGCGACCCAGTGCAGTGAACACGCGCTCCCAGCCTTCGGCATCGTGTTCGCCTTTGGGGAGCGGCACCTTTTCGTTGCCCACGAGCTTCTCCAGATTCCGGTAGCCTTGGACAATATCAGAGGGTGCGCTCCAGCCCTTTTTTTGGATGTACCCCAGCACCTCGGGATCGCTGATGGCGTCCACCCAAGAGGGGACGGCCTGCTCGGGCGCGGTGTTGGCGGCTGAATCGGTGGGGTCGGTTTCGACGGCTGTGGTCATACGATAAAGGAAAAGGTGTGTATGGTTGGGGAGAGGATCAGGGTTCCTCCTGAAGGTGCGTGATATCCCGGTCGGACAGGTTCAGATGCGCCTGGATGCGGTTCCAAACTTCGCGCCGCCCCTCGGCCATGGCCATCGCCAGCGGGTCGACGGAGCGCGTCAGCGGATTGAGCGCGGCGGTGCTGCTTTGCGCACGGCAGAAGCGCCGTAGGTCGGCGAGGACCACCTCGGCGGCACGGTTCGGCTTGTTGTCGCCATCAAGAAACAGCAGGCGGTAGTTGCGCCGCCGGTTGAGAATGCGTTCGAGCAGTCGCGTCATGGTTGACCTCCCGCGCTGATCTTCACCCCGCTGGAAGCCGGAACGCCTGCCGCGATGGTCTGCATCTCGGTCAGATTCGCTACCGCCTGCGCCCCCACGTAACCTGCGCTCACCAGCCCATCGGCCTGCACAACGCCCAGCTTACGGAGCTCGGCGACCTATTCGGAAGTTCGGAGCAGCTTGGCGGGCACTCCGTTGATCTCGCACAACTCGCGCGCCACGGCTTCCGCGTTAAAGAGCAACATCACCCCCGGATCGACCTGCGCCAGCGGAGTCACGCTTTCGATAGTGCGCAGGATGGCGAGTCCTTCTTCGGCACGCTGTGCGCGGTTGAGCGGCGAGGTGTATTCGACATCCACAATGCCGCCCGCATCGAGCAGCGCCTGTGGCATGGGCGGGAGTTCGCCCATCTGGGAAAGCAGATCGAGTTCGCGCTCCACCATTGGGCCAAGGAACTCGCTTTGCTGGCGCCCCATGGTCGGGGCGAGGAGCGCCGCCTTCTCCTGCGCTCTCAGCAGCGCTTCGGCCGCGGTCATGCGCGGAGTGGCCACGAGCACCTGGGTGAGCGTGACAAGGAACGCTTCGTTGATCGCCTTCTGGCGCCGCTCAATCATCTCGTCGCCGATATCCACCCGGCTCCCCAGGTCGAGTGGGAGCACCACCGCATTGCCCTGGTCATTGACGCCCCCGAAGTTCAAGGCACCTGGGCGCAGGTCGAAACCGGAAAGCGCACCGTCCTCCTGCAAGAGCAAAGGCGGATCGAGCGCCTTCTGGCCGGCGCGCAGAACGGTCTTGCTCATCTCGTTGACCATCTTGATCTCGGGCAACACCGTCATCGCAGGTGAACGGCCGTACACCTCCTTGGGACCGGTCGCGTAACGGCCCACAGCATACGGAAAGGTACGGTATCCGCCTTCGCTGACAATCCGGCGTCCGTGGACTGCGATGTAGTAGGATGCGAACGCCATGCCCCGGTGGTTCAGCGCACCGGGAACGCGTTCCGGGTTTGGGAACACCGCGTGCAAAAACTCGTGCTGCGTGTCAGGCCGTTCCTCGGCGTCGGTGGCGATCTTGTCAGGTAGAGCTGACGCTCCGAAACGCTGCACAGCCTGCCGGGCTGTGAGCTGGAACTTGCGAAACACGGTATCCACCACACCCTGGTGGTTCTCGGCGATGCAGATTTCCCCGAGATGGATGGAACGGTAGCGGAGTCCTTCGGTGCTGGACTCAATAAAAAGCGCCCCAGTGCCAAACGCACCCAAGGACATGAACACATCGTTGGCCTGACAGGCGAAGTTGGCGTTGGGCGCGTAGCGTTCGGCAAAGAGGATGTCCGCCACCTCGTCTAGCCACTTCTTGACCTCGACGTTCTCCTGCAGCGCTCGTCCCAGACGCGCAACCCGTGCCAGCGCTGGGGGCGCGGGATGAGCATGGATTCCATGGCCGCAGTGAAGCGTTCTAGGGAAAGGCAGGCGGTGGCGTCGAACAGGAGTTCGGTATGTTTTTTGCCCGGGGTGCGGCGTCCGGCGAAGAAGTCGCTGCGAGGGAGGACGCGTTCGGCGACCTCGCGCCAGTGCGCCTCCCAGACGGCGCGCTCGGAGAGCAGGCGTTCGTGGCGTTTAAGCAGGTCTTCGGCGGAGCATCCCATTCCGATGAAATCGGGTTTCAACTCGGCTGTGGATGGGTGGGTGCGGGGAAAAGTAGGAAAAAGTTAAGGGCCGGAGAAAACCGGCCAATCTACATTGGGAATCAGGGAGTTGAAGTACCCCTCGGACAGGTGTAGGCTTGGACTTGTGATCGCCTAGCGGCAAATCGAGACCTACGCGGAAGACGTGGCCCGACAGTTCAGGCCGCTGAAGATCGTGCTGTTTGGATCCTACGCCTACGGGAATCCCACAGAGGATTCCGATGTCGATCTGATGGTGGTCATGCCGAAAGATCCCTCTGGAGTGAGGAATAGGGAGCGTGCGGTGGCGATCCGATCTGCTATCCCCAAGTCGTTCCCTCTCGATCTTTTGGTGAAGGATCCGGAGGACATAAGCTGGAGATTGGAAGAGGGGGACTGCTTTCTGCAGGATGTGTTTTCCAAGGGGCGTGTTCTGTATGAAAAAGCTGACCGCTGAATGGATTGAGAAGGCGGAGGAGGACTTCTTTTCAGCCACTCACCTTGCCGGTGCGGGAAGGCTGACGCCTTACAATGTCATCTGTTTTCACTGTCAGCAGGCGGGCGAGAAGTGGCTGAAAGCTCGCCTATGCGAGGACGGCGTGGTTTTCCCAAAGACACACGATCTGGGCAGTCTGTTGCAGCAGTTGACGCAAGTGTATCCGGACTGGAACCACCTCAGCCGCGCAGCCGAAAATCTAACCAACTACGCGAGCAATACCCGCTATCCCGGAGACAGCG
>JBIKSY010000261.1:0-5318 GCA_044348365.1 Chthoniobacteraceae bacterium | reverse complement strand
GACCATTGAGGGCTCTTACTGAAACATGAAGGCACCTCATGTCTTCCCAAAGCCTTCAACTTACAACACACCCCTCCCTAAACTTTGACGTAGACCCATAAACCCTCGGTTCCCCCCCCTGAATCAACCACCAACATCAACCTTCAACTTGAAACACACCCCTCCCCAAACTTTGGCGTAGACCCCGTAGACCCCGTAGACCCAGACCAACGGCAAATAGCGGTCGCGAACTGTACTTGATTCTGCGACCTGTAAACTTGGGAACGGAGAGGGAAGTGGAGCCTAGGGGATTCGAACCCCTGACCTCCTCAATGCCATTGAGGCGCTCTACCAACTGAGCTAAGACCCCTTTCCTCGAAGGGGTGGGAACGATACGCGAGGGAGTGTGTTGGAGCAAACTTTTTATTCAAAAACCCAGGCACCGTTCTTGGCATGTAGGCGTGCTTGTTGATTCCCTTTTATGTGTTGTTGGACCTGAATGCGGGCCGGCACGGGGGGCGCCTCATAAAAAAGAGAGAGGACTAAGGATAGTTTTGAACTTCATGAACCTCGGCTTCATATTCAGCTTGAAGACTTTTTATGAAGCGAACTGTCCGAGCCTTTTATTTGCCTTTTTTACTTTGGGTTTTGTCACTCGCATTCCTTCAGGCGGCGGGGATCGAACCGCAGGGGGGAGGGGCGGAAAGTGTCACTCTCTGGGGGCAGATTTATGAGGGGGGTTGGGTCATGATTCCCATCGGCATCTGTTCTGTTTTGACTGTGTATTTGTCCGGGGAAGGTTGGATGCGAACCTCCCCCAAACGTATGGCACCGGGCGCGATGGAAAAGGACGTCAAGCGTTTCTTCCGCCATGGCGACTACGTGGGCGCCTATAACTACTGCAAAAAACATCCCTCGCCTCTGACCAACGTACTGAGGGCGGGAGTGGGAATGCTAGGCGACGGGAAGTCTGTGGTGGAGGAATCCATGGTTGCTGCCATGCATCAGGAAAGTTCTAAGCTCAACACCTTCACCAGTTATCTTTCGGTCATCGGTGTCTGCACCCCCATGATTGGGTTGCTTGGCACTGTAACGGGGATGATAAAGGCTTTCCAAAAACTTGGCGCAGCGGGCATTGGTGATCCATCGGGGCTTTCTGCGGCGATCGGGGAGGTGTTGGTGGCAACCGCCAGCGGTTTGTTCATCGCAATTCCGGCTTTCGGGATGTTTTACCTCCTCCGGAGTCGGTCGACCCGGGCGATGCATCACATCCAAAACCTTGTAGCCGAGATGTTCCGCAAGATGCCCTACGAGCACATGGTCGGCCTGCACATCAGTGGCGAGGAACTTTACGCAGCAACGCCAAACTGGGTGGAAGCCAGTGAAAGCGCCTCTCTTGAAAAGAAAATGCAGGCCGAGGCCTGACACGTCTGAGCGGTCAATTACAAACACCCCTTTAATTTATGGCAGGCGGCGGCGGAGACATGGAGTCAGGGGAACCTGACTTTCAAATAGCACCTATGATCGATGTGCTTTTGGTGATGCTCATTTTCTTTATGACCATCACCTCGGCTCAGGTGCTGCGCGTAGATAAAAACATCCAGTTGCCCACTGCTCCAAACGCCTCCCGAAAGGACAACAGCCGTTCCGAGGCAGTCGTGAATGTGCGCTGGGAGGCGGCCCAGCAGCGGGTGGTGTTTACGTTTCAGGACCGTCCGTTTTCGGCAACAGCGGAGTTTGTGCAGGATTTGCGCGCGGCCCGCGAGTCGGCCGAGAGGCAGGGCAACCCTGGACAAAACCCTAGTTTCCGGGTGGTCATTCGGGCGGACCGGGACGTCCCTGCGCTGCATGTCTCCCAAGCGATGAACGCGGCGGGCGAGGCCGGCATTGCCGACATTTCCTTCTCCACCTCCAACCGGGAGTAGCGCGGCATGAAGAGCTTTGTACCCGAGGAAGTCCCGATGGCGGGGTTTCAAATCGCTCCGATGATCGACGTGGTTTTTGTGATCATGCTTTTTTTCATGGTCATGGCCGGGGCGGTAAAGGTGGAGAACGAACTCAACACCACGCTTCCCGGCAGCGCGGAGTCGGCCAGTTCGGTCGAGTTTGTGGACGAGATCATCATCGGCATTTCCGAGGCAGGGGACGTGACGCTCAATGACGAGCCTTTTGACTCGCCCCAGAGCCAGAATCTTCCCCGCCTGCTCGAAACGCTCCTTCGACTCAAACAGAACGCGGACAACGCCAAGACGCCCGTGGTGGTGACCATCGTCAGCGACCCCCAGGCCAAGTACAGCCGCACGGTCAATGTGCTCGACGCCCTGGCAGTAGCGAAGATCGAAACCGTGACCTTCAGCGTGAGCGAGGATTAGGAGGCGCCTCGACTTGTGCGCTATGCGCTACGCGAAGAGGTCGGTTTGCCGAAGCTCCACGGACCGGGACGCTTCCTTTCGCATTTCCGTTTCGAGGGTGCGGAGGCCAGCCTGCTGAAGCGCCGCAAGCAGCGGCTCATATTGGGGTCGGATACAAAGCTCCTCTATGGCTGTGGGGAGGGGCAGGTCGAGATCCAGACGGACCATTTCACGGTTCTGTTCGAGTTGCTCACGGCCGGCGGCAAGCTTCTCGCGAAGCTTCACGTTTTGGACAGCCTCTAGGTCTTTCAACAACTGAGTCAGGGAGCCGTGGGTGGTCAAAAGTGCGGCCGCGCCCTTTGGGCCTATCCCTGGCACCCCGGGGATGTTATCGGCGCTGTCCCCGACCAGACTGAGCAGGTCTCCCAGTTGTTCGGGAGCCACGCCCCATTTGGTTTGCACCCTTGTTGCGTCCAAAAGCGCGTGGGTGTCTTTGGGAGTAGAGAGCTCCGTTTTTTGGGTGGTGTAGACCCGAATGTCGCTGGAGACGATTTGAAAGAGGTCCTTGTCCGCGGTGGCTAGGAAGGACTCCCAGCCGAGGGCCCTCGCCGCGTAGGCGTAGGACGCCATCAAGTCGTCCGCCTCGGTGTTGGGGAGGGAAACAGAGGGAAAACCTAGGAGGGAGATCAATGTTCGAAGAAGGGGAAGCTGGGTCTCTAGCGCCTCCGGCATCTCGGCCCGTTGTGCCTTGTACTCCGGTTGCAGCAAAGACCTGCGCGCCGGAATACCCTCGTCCCAGACGACTGCTGCGCGGTCAGGTTGCAGGTCCCGTTGCATCCGACGCAGCGCCTTGAGGAAGCCGTAAACCGCTCCAATAGGCTCCCCCTTCGGGGTGGTCAGGCCGATAAGTGCGTGGAACGAGCGGTAGGCGTAGTAGTAGCCGTCAACGAGGAGGAGCTTCACCTCCACACATTGCGGGTGAGCCCGCGGTCTGGGAAGCCGGAATCCGGTGAGCGGTGGGAGCTTTGGCGCAAGGCAGATCCTACAAGGCCATGCAGGCTGCGGCGTGCTTTCCTTCGAGTGAAAGGAGGAAGTGTTTCTGTTCCTGCCCCCCGCTGTAGCCGCTTAGGGCGCCGGTGGCTGAAATGACCCGGTGGCAGGGGACCACAATCAAAAGGGGGTTGCATCGGTTGGCCGAGCCAACGGCGCGACTGGCGCCCGGAGAGCCGATGCGTTTGGCAATGTCGCCATAGCTGGCGGTTTGTCCGTAGGGAATGGCGAGCAACTCCCGCCACACGAGCAGCTGAAACCGGCTGCCCTGCATTTCAATGGCCAGTGAAAAACAAAAGCGCTGACCCGAAAGGAACGCCTCCACCTGTTCCCGTGCGTGCCGAAGTGGAGAGTCGTCCCGAAGTGCATCCGCTGGAAGCGGGGGGCGGCACCGTTGCCCTGTCAGAAACAGCGAGCGAAGGGCGGTGGCGGTGCCGTGTAACTCCAATGGGCCAATCGGAGAAAGGAACTCTGTGAAGTAGTTTTTAGCTCCCATGATTTGGGCACCGCTGGCCGCGGGCAACCTGATGAAGGCAAAAAGGAAGCAGACAGTAAGAGGGAAAGTCGGAAGGGAAACAGCTGAACCAAACTTGGGAAGGAATGGGTGTGGCTGTTGCTTAGTGGGAGGCCAGGTTCTGGAGCACCGGCGAGAGCGTCTTCCAGAGTAGATCAGCCACCACCCGCTGCCCCTCGGCGGTGGGGTGGATCAGGTCGGACTGGTTCAGGGAGGGAATACCTCCGACTCCCTCCAGTAGAAATGGCACGAACAGGGTTTTGTGCGCAGCAGCAACTCTGGGAAAAACCGCGTCAAAAGCCGCCACGTACTGGGCGCCGAGGTTTGCCGGCATTTTCATTCCAGCCAGAAGGATCAGCGTCTTTGGATCCAGCGTGCGCACCGTGCGGATGATGTTGGCCAAGTTCTCCTCGGTTTCGCTCGGGGGCAACCCGCGCAGACCGTCGTTCCCACCCAGCGCGATGACAAAGACCGAGGCGCCCGGACCAAAGGCCCACTTGACCCTGCGGAGACCGCCTGCGGTGGTGTCGCCGCTGACGCCTGCGGGCACAATTTCAAAGGGGAGGGAGGCGGCGACCACCTTTTTTTGCAGCACAGCTGGGAAGGCTTCGGACCGCTCGACTCCATAGCCTGCGGTGATGGAATCCCCGAGAATCACAACGCGTCGGGACGGGACGGTGTTTTTTGTGGCACTGGATTCAGCCTGCGCAGAAAGGAGCGGGAGAATCCACAGCAGCAGATAGAGAAACCGGGGGAGTTGCGGCAAGGGCGTTCGGCTTTTCATAATTTCGAGCATTCCTCTTTTGCGGTAACCTACATCGTAGAGCAGGGTGTTTCCATGGCTGATCCTGTTTTCCTGCCACCCGCACCTGCGGTGTTGGAGGTCCGCAATCTTGTGAAGACGTACACGGAGGCGGGAAGCGCCTTGACGGTTCTGAGCGACATCCAGTTGCGACTACTTGCCGGCGAGACCTGCGCCATCGTGGGGCCTTCGGGGAGCGGCAAAACGACACTTCTGGGGTTGTGTGCCGGACTGGACGACGCGACCTCAGGGAGTGTGCTGCTGGACGGGGAGGCGCTGGAAAATCTGTCACAGGACGGGCGGGCGGCTTTACGCGGCCGCTGCGTGGGATTTGTGTTCCAGAACTTCCAGCTCATCCCGACTCTCACCGCACTCGAGAACGTGCTGGTGCCTCTGGAACTGCGTGGGGAGAGCGGCGGCGGGCCGATGGCCGAGGCGATGCTGCGCCGGGTGGGGCTCGGCGAACGGATGCGGCACTATCCCAGCCAACTCTCGGGAGGCGAGCAGCAGCGGGTGGCGCTTGCGCGGGCGTTTGTGCGACCTCCGAAGATTCTTTTCGCAGACGAGCCCACTGGGAATCTGGACGCAGCCACGAGCGCTCCAGTGGTGGAAATGCTGTTTG
>JBIKSY010000061.1:0-17512 GCA_044348365.1 Chthoniobacteraceae bacterium | reverse complement strand
CGCCCAGATACGCGGGAATGGAATCCTTGCACACATGAAACCAGACGACTGCCTTCGGGTTTGTTTTGAGGGCGTGCAACTGGGAGCGGAAGGCGGAACTCATTTTCCGAGCCTGCTCGACGGTTTCCCCGCCGGTGGGTTTTGGCAGGACGGTGAGTTGGATGTTTGGGGAGTTTGGGCGCTGCAAAACCTCGACTTTGACATCCCGGTTGCCGACGTTTGCCCGGTTGAAGAAGTTGGCCATCTTCAGCGGGTCAAAGGTGAGTTTCCGCACGGGTGCGGGCTGGCCCGTGGACCCCTTTTTCATGACAGGCTTGCCGTCGGGGCCTTTGACCACTTCCCGCCGCGTGGTGTAGTCGGAGTTGCCGTTTTTAAGCTCTTCCTCCACCGCCTTGGCGAAGTCTTTCTCCCTCAGGAAGACCAGCCTGTTCTCCGTGACCAGCACCCGCTGAAGTTCCGCCTGCTCGGGCATGGGCTTGGGGTTGGGGAGGCGGATGGCGATGCCTGGAGGGGGGACGTAGGCCGGCGTGGTATCGAGCTTGATCTTGAGCTTGTCGATTTCGGCCAACAATTCTGAAACGGTCAGTTTCCGCTGGTCGCGCTCCTTCCGCAGGGCGTCGATCTGCTTTAAGAGCTTGTCCAAATCCTCCAGCACAATGGGGTTCTTGGCTTGGGCCGTCTCGACCTCCTTGAGAGCTTCCACGACTTTCTCCAACTCCTTCTGCAGCTTTGCGGTTTCGGCGGCGACCTCGGCGGGGTCGCGGCTGGTGTCGATCTTGGCCACCTCCTCCTTGAGCTTTACATGCTCCTCCTCGGAGACCAGCGGGAGCTCGGACAGGACCTTTTTGACCGACTTGGCCAGGCCGATGCCGATCATCACCAGCACGATAATCAACACACCCACGACGTTGGTCATGGTGTCCATCAGGGCGACGAAAGGGAGTTCCTCGTCGTGCGGTTTCGCTTTGCGTGCCATGGCGGGAGGGGGGCGTGGGGCTTAGGGTTTGGGCGGCGCGGCCGGAGGCGGCGGGGTTCCCGGAGGAGCACCGGGAGCGGGAGGCGCACCGGGAGCCGGAGGGGCCATCATGGGGGCGGGGGGCGCGCCCGGTGCCGGAGGAGCCCCGGGGGTGGCAGGTTTGGGCGGGGCCAGTGCCTCCGGCGGGGCCTGGAGGGCGCCGGCCAGCTTGCCGAAGAGCTTCAAGTCAAGGGTGCCGCTGCCCGGGACGGGCAGTTTGCCGATCTGGTCGACCCGGAAGCCGAACTTGGACTGAGCCCAGCCCGCACCCAGATTGTAGGAGCGCATGCCGTCGTCACGCAGCAGGAAGATGAGCTTCACTTGCGGGATCTTTTTGACCGATTCAAGGAAGGCGTTGAAGTTGACGTCCGAAACGATGATGTCGGGCACGGCGCTCACCGTGGACTTGTCCCGTTCGTTCCAGAAATAGGTCAGCTTGTCCCCCGCGGCGTCGATGAAGAAAACCGAGGTGCCCGCCGCAAGGCCGGAACCGGCTGGGTTGACCGTGACGGTTGGATCCTTCTTTCCTTCCGGCGGCTGGATCTTGGCGAGTGAGGCAAGGAGGTCGGCCACCTTCTTGCGCAGATCCGGCTCCTGCTCGGTGAAGCCCCGGATTTCGCGGAGGATGGTTTCCAATTCCGCCTGCAGCTTTGTGGCGGAGCTTTTGTTCTCCTCCTGCATGGTCGCGGAGTTGGTCAGGAGGTTTTTGATCTTCTCCGCCTGTTTGGTCTTCTCCTCCTTTTTGTCCTGCAGTTCCTTGAGCGCCTCCACCTTCTCGGTGATCCCCGCGTATTTGAGGGTGTTTTCCTGTTGCAGCTTTAAGAGGCGCAGATGTTCCTTGGCCCGCTCGATTTCCTCAGGCGTCCGCCCGTTGATCCGTTGGGTCTGGGCCACCACCAGCACCACGATGATCAACACCAGCACCCCGATGAGCGAGCAGAGGATGTCCAGGAACGGAATCAGCATCAGCTCCTCGCTGCGATGTTTCGGGCGTCTGACCATGGAGGGGATTTGTCGCGGAATTCAAACCGGGCGGGGGGAGGCAACGGCCTAGCCCCTGCTGAACCAACCCTTCTTCGTCACCTGTTGGACGATCACCTGCTTGGCACCGAGTTGCTCGAGGACTGTGCTCAGGCTGCGGATTCCCGACTCCAAGCCCCCGATGACCTGTCCGGCCTGCTGCACGGACGATGCGACGGAGGTTTCCACGGCTTTCGACATCGCGCCGATCTTATCTTCAAAGTGCTTGAGGGCCTCGTCCTGTGTCGCCTTGGTCGCCTGTTGCAGGGCGGTCGAGTCAGCGCCGACCGAGCGGACCGCGGCGGAAAGCGCCTTCTGCACCTCCGCCGACATCGAGTCCAGCTTGTCGCCAAACAGCTTGAACGCCTCGCCTTCGGCGTTTTTGGTGGCCTCTTGATAGCTTTCGGCCGCGTTGACAAGTTTTTGCAGATGGTCTCCAATGCCCTCTGCAGCCTTTTGCGTGATCTGCGCCGAAGCGGTGAAGGAGTTTTCCAGTTCCGCCGAGACGGAACCCAGCTTTTCGGTGAACTCCGAAACGACGGCAGTCTGGCCCTGAACCATGGCTTCGTAGGCGACTCGCGAGGACTCCTCCAGATTGGCGATGGTACCCGAGACGCGCTCCAGCACTTCGTCCTGTTTCTGGCGTACCAGATCCATGTGTTCCAGCGCTCGCAGGTCGAGGGCGCCCATTTGGTTGGCGAGGGTCTGGAGGGCGGCCTGCTGGTACTCCTCGTTGCGGGCCTCCAGCGTGTTGGCGTAGTCCAGCATGCGGGTGGAGAGGGCGTTGAGGTCCGTCAGGAACTGTGCCTGGGCGTTGGTGAGGGCCTGCACCACGACCTCCGCCACTGCGCCAAGGTCCTCCATGGCGGTTGCCTGGTTGGCTTTATGGCTTGCAGCACCCGCGGCGCCGTCATCGAGGCGGGGTAGCAGCACCTCGTTGCAATAGGCGTCGATGTCGTTAAGGGCCTCCTCCTCGTGCTTGGACAGGGAGTTGAGTGGGAAGTTGAGGAAAACTGCAAAGATCAAGCCGAGCAGCGTCGCGTCGAAGGCAGTGCCCAGCCCGCTGGTGACGTTGTTAATGGAGCCGACGATCTTGCCGACATCCTCCACATTGCCGAAGCTCATCCCACTGATGGCGTGGGAAAGCCCCACCACCGTACCGATGAACCCCAGAAGCGGGATCGCCCACAAAAAGGCGCGCAACAAAATATAGCTGCCCATGATCCGGGAACCGTCGATGGCGGACTGGCTGCCCATCAGGCTGCTGACCTCGGATACGTTCTGGCGGACTTCGAAGAACTCGAGGGCCTTGCGGATACGGTTGACCATGAGGCTGTCCCGGAGTTTGACGGGCAGGCCGTAGACGTGGTCGATGAAGGTGCCCACGTTTTCCGCGTTGATGGTGGCTCCCAGGTCTTTTGGCAGCACGTCAAGCAGCATGGCGCGCCGCTGCAGCTTGAGTTTGAGCATCTTCAGGTAACAGATCGCCGCCGCCCAGAAGAAGAAGAGGGTGTTGGCGAAACTTACCGTGAAATGCTTGTAAAACAGGTTGGCCAGCGTCTCACCCGTGGTGAACTCCGCGGAGGACTTGCCGGGGGGCGCCTGGAAAAAATAGATGAACGCAAACCAGGCAACCGTCAGCCCAAAGCCGATGCCGAAGCTCAGGAGCGGATTGGGATTTGTCGGATCCTCTTCCTTCCACACGTTCCGGCTGGGCCGTCCTCCCGCCGCACCGCCGTCCTGTTCGGAGCCGTCCGCATTCCACTGGCTCTCTGCCGACATCTCCGGGATCTGGATCTTGGAGTCACAGCCCGGGCATTTGACAAGCTGGCCAGCCATTTGGGCCTCGGCCAGAAGGGACATTTTGCAGGTGGGACAGTTGAAATTCATGGAGATGGCACCTTACGGGTGGGTTGCTGCGGAGGGGAAAGCGGACGGATGTGGCGGGGACTTGTTTGTCGGACGCGGCGTACCCACAGGTCCCGGGGTGTCTTCGCAACCGAAAGCGCGCAATCACACAGTCGAGGTCCTTCGGCCCGTCTCGAGTGCAACAGTTTCAGGAGGAAAAATCAGGGTACGGCGGGAGACCTGAGCACTGGGGGGAACTCATGTCTAACAAACTTTTTATTTAGTGATGGCCGGTTCCAAGGGCAAGAAGGAAGGTTTCGCGGGCCCAACACATGTTTGCCGGGTTTAGTCAGACGCCGGCGGCCCGCAGCACGGTTTCGTGGACGGCGATGTCATGCGCCGCGGTCCAGTGCAGCTGTTTCTCGCCGGAGAGGACCCGGGCCAGGTCGATAAACTCCTCGTCGTAACGTCCCTTTCGGACCGGCAGGGACACCGGCTGGCTTCCTTTTTTCCACGGACCCTGGTCGCTGCTGAGGGAAAGCGTGGCTTTTCCGGATTCCAGCGGCTGGATTTCCAGCGCCCCACGCGTGCCGGCTACTTGAAAGCGGCGGCGCGGCCCACCGAAGGGGTCGGCGTGGTTGCAGCGGATCGTCACGGTGGCCTTGGGGTAGACGAGCACGGCGAGTTGGTTGTCCTTCACCGCGTCCCCGGCCGGCGTGGGAGTGGAGAAGGCGTGGACTTCCGAGGGCTTGCCCAGAAGCGTGACCGCCGCGTCGATGACATGGCAGGCCAGCTCAAACATGCCGCCCCCGGGCAGTGCCCCGATGGTGCGCCGGGTGGGCGGGTCGGCGAGCTTGCCCATCATGGCGTCAATTTCAAGAATCTCGCCCAGCCAGCCCTCCCTGTGGGCCTGAAAAAGCAGCTGGAAGGCGGGGTTGTAGCGGAGCATGTAGCCCATCTGCACAGTCAACCCAAGCGCCTCCGCCTCCAGACGCATCAGTGCGAATTCCCGCGCCTCCAGCCCGCCGGGTTTGTCCAGATGGACGTGCTTTCCCGCCCTCAGGGCGCGGAGTGCGGTCGCGCAGGACTCGCCGACGGCGGTTTCCACCAGCACGGCCTTCAGGCCTTTTTGGGCAAGCAGTTCCGGTTCGCTCATCCGGGGGACTCCCTCGTAGGCGGCTCCCAGGACACGCTCGGCACCGCTGACTCCCACCATCTCGTAAAGCTCGGGCAGGCCGCGCACCGCCCCCATCTTTCCGGAGGCGTGCGCGTGCCCGGTTCCGATTTGGCCCACCCGGAGCAGGGGGGTCTTGGCAAGCAACGGGGTGGTGGCGCCGGCGAGGAGGGCGCCGACAAATTGACGACGGTGAAGCATGGGGAATCGGGGTGGGTGTGGGTGTGGGTGTGGGTGTGGGGCGACACTGTGGCTCTTCCGGGCGGACAAGAAAAGACCGGGTCCCCTCCCAGTAGGATGGCTACAGTTTCCGCCCGTTTTCCTCGGGGAACGGTTTGCCTTTAGGTGCGTGACTGGGTGATGTTAGGGAAACCACCCGTATGCGAAGCGCGCTCCTTTCCTCCAGTTTCCTCCTCTCAAACCTGACCCTGCTGCTGGCACAGAGTCCCGCGCCCCAGGAGCCAGCTCCGGCGGCTCCACCCCAGGCCGAGGTCTCTTCTCCGGAGGCCCCCGCTCCCCAGGCCGCTGTCGCCGCCGCTCCTCAGGCAGCTCCGTCGGTGGCCGCAGGGCTGCCCGCCCCCGCTCCGGAGGCGGCGCCCAAAACGGCGTCCGCCGCAAAGGTGTCCTACTCCTCGTGCAACGTGGAGGGGCAGTTCCTCGCCATGACCTTTGACGACGGGCCGCATCCCCAGCACACCCCCCGCTTGTTGGACATGCTCAAGCAGCGCGGCCTCAAGGCCACCTTCTTTGTGGTGGGCCAAAACGCGGCGCAGTATCCCGAGATTCTCAAGCGTATCGCGGCTGAAGGCCACGAACTGGCCAACCATTCCTACACCCATCCGATCCTCAACCCCCTCGGGGAGGGCGGCATCCGGGAGCAGTTGGACAAAACCCATCAGGCGGTGCTTGGCGCCACGGGCGTCACCATGAAGCTCCTGCGCCCGCCCTACGGCGCGCTCACCGAGAACATGCGCCGCTGGACCTACCAGACCTTCGGTTACCGGACCATCCTCTGGGACGTGGACCCGTTGGATTGGAAGGTGCGCGACGCGGCTCGCGTGCAGAGCGAAATCCTCGGACATGCCCGCGCCGGCTCCATCGTGCTGGCCCACGACATCCACAAAAGCACGGTGGACGCGATGCCCGAGACCCTTGATGCGCTGGCGGCGAAGGGCTTCAAGTTTCTCACCGTCTCCGAACTGCTGGCCATGGATAAGCCCGCTGCAGCGAAACCCGCAGCCGCCCCGGCGGCAAAGACCGCTTCCAAGCCGGCGGCCAAGCCCACCGCCAAGAAGGAGTCCTCCACCCCCGCCAAGCTGGCGGCGGCGCCCGGAAAGAGTGCCCCGGTCAACACCGATTCCAAGGCGGTTCCAGCCAAGCCGGGAGTGGGTTCCTCCGTGAAGGCGGAAGCCAAGGTTTCCACACCGGCGCCGGTGACCAAGAAGCCGGTCAAAATGACGGATGAGGAGATTCGCAGAAAATGGCTGGAAAGCATCCACCGCTAGCGCTCGCCGCTGACCTGCGCCGCCTTTTGGGCGAGGAACGGGTCGCGGATGATCCCGCCAGCTTGGCGGCGCACGCGGCGGACCGTTGGTTTGCCAGCAGCACCCCGCAGGTGGTGGTGCACGCCGCCTCGACCGCGGATGTTTCCGCGACGCTGGAATACGCCTCCAGGCATGGCGTGCCGGTGACGCCCCGTGGGGCGGGGGTCGGTTATGTGGGAGGCTGCGTGCCCCTGCGGGGAGGCATCGTCCTTTCGGTGGCGGGGATGCGGCGCATCAAGGAGATTCATTTTGAAGACGGTGTGGCGGTCGTCGAACCCGGCGTCATCACGGGCGAACTGCAGGCGGCCGTCCGGGCACAGGGGCTTTTTTATCCGCCCGACCCCGCCAGCCTCAAGGAGTGCAGCATCGGCGGAAATCTGGCCACCAACGCCGGCGGCCCCCGCTGCCTCAAGTATGGGGTGACCCGCCATTACGTGCTGGGTCTGGAGGCGGTGCTGGCCGACGGAAGGGTGTTGCGGGCGGGGGGGCGCACGCACAAGAACAAGACCGGCTTTGACCTGGTGGGGCTTTTTGTCGGGTCTGAAGGGCTGCTGGGGGTCATCACGGAAGCAACCCTGCGGCTGTTGCCGCTGCCGCCCGCGCGGGCCAGTCTCTCCGCGAGTTTCGCGACGTTTGCCGAGGCTGCCGCGGGCGTGCAGGCGGTGTTTCGCGCCGGTTTTTTGCCGGCGGCCCTAGAAATCGCGGACGCCTTCACCCTGCAGGCTGCGCGGGAACATTGCGGCCGGGCCGTGGTGCCCGCGGGGGAGGGGCATCTTTTGTTGGATCTGGACGGGCAACCTGCTTCGGTGCGCTCGGAGGCGCGCGCGCTGCAGGCACTATTGAAGGGGCTCGGGGCGCTTTCGGTCAAAAAGGCGGTCGGCGAGCTCGCGTGCGAGGAGCTCTGGGGGCTGCGCCGCCGCTTTTCCGCGTCGCTCAAGGCGACCGGCCTGGTCAAGCTCAACGAGGACATTGTCGTGCCCCGGGGCCGCCTGGTGGATCTGGCGCAGTTTGCCGACGGGTTGCGGCGGCGAAGCGGGTTCCCGGTGGCCTGTTTTGGGCATGCCGGCGACGGAAACATCCATGTAAACATCATGGCCGCAGGTTACCGCGAGGACACGGCGGTCCGCGCCCGGGTGGAGGCCGCCCTGGACGAGTTGTTCACTCAGGTACTGGCCTGGGGCGGGGCGATCACCGGGGAACACGGGGTCGGAATCGCCAAGCAGCGCTGGTGGCCGCAGGCGGTGCCGGAGGTGGGCCGTTCCGTCCACGAGGCGCTCAAGCGCGCGTTGGATCCGCAGGGACTGCTCAACCCCGACAAGTTTGTGACAGTTTCGGGCGTGCGTTGACGCGGAGGTAGGTGGCTGTTAGCCTCCCGCTTCGTTCGTCAGTCACTCGGTTTTTCGCGTATGCTGGAACGTACCGTCCTTGTCCTCAATCGTCTTTGGCAGGCTGTCAATGTTTGCTCTGCCAAAAGGGCCTTCTGTTTACTCTGCTCGGGGCATGCCCAGGTGGTGCACGCCGAGGGCGGCAACTTCTTCACGCACGACTTCGACAGTTGGCGCGACCTTTCCTCCCGCGAGCCTTGCGACGAGGACATGGTCAGCACCATTTCCCTCAAAATCCGGGTCCCCCGCGTGATCGTCCTGGCACTTTTTGACCGGATGCCGCGCAAGGAGGTGAAGTTCACCAGACACAACATTTACGAGCGGGACAAGAACACCTGCCAGTACTGCGACAAGGTTTTCGACCGCAAAGAGCTGAATCTGGACCATGTGATCCCGCGGGAGCGGGGTGGGGAGACCAACTGGGAGAACATCGTCTGCTCCTGCATCAAGTGCAACACGAGGAAAGCCAACCGGATGCCCCACGAGGTGGGCCTGCGGCTGCGGCGCAAGCCGGAGCGGCCGCGCTGGCAGCCCTTTCTGCACATCACCTTTGACAGCAAGCCCCACGAGAGCTGGCGGCACTTTATTGACCTGGCCTACTGGCATGTGGAGCTGGGGTAGGGGGGCGCGCACCGTTGCTTTGGGCGGAACTGGGGCGGGATGTTCGCAAGGTTTGTTGAGGGGTTCGGGTGGGACCGGGAAAAAGACTTTCCGGGTTTTGTTAAATTTCGGTGGGCACTTGCCTAGTTTTGCTTAGGTTGAACAGAAGCGCGCCTTCATTTGTCAGTTGAGCATGGGGGGCGGTTCGTCCTGCGACTTCTGTTGCAGGCGTTGTGCAGCCCTGGCTGCCCTCCCCGTGCAGCATTGGCAACCCCGGCAACCCAAGCAGAGCAACCCCCGATCAACCGCCATACCGCTGACCGCATGTCCACGCCTCAGGAACTCACCGAACAAATCCGGCTTGCCAGCCATTGGGTTACGCCGCTGCAAAATGAAATCGCCCGGGTTGTGGTGGGGCAGAAAGCGCTGGTGGAGGGCTTGCTCGTCGGGCTCCTGACTAATGGACACATCCTGCTGGAGGGGGTCCCCGGACTCGCGAAGACACTGACGGTTAAGACGCTGGCCCAATCCATCAACACCGGCTTCCAGCGCATCCAATTTACTCCCGACCTGCTGCCGGCGGACCTCATCGGCACCCTCATTTACAACCCGCGCACAGGCGAGTTCACCACCAAGCAGGGCCCCCTGTTTTCCAATCTGATTCTCGCTGACGAAATCAACCGCGCCCCAGCCAAGGTCCAGAGCGCCCTGTTGGAGGCCATGCAGGAACGGCAGGTCACCATCGGCGACCAGACCTACAAGCTGGCGGATCCCTTCCTGGTGCTGGCCACCCAGAACCCGCTCGAGCAGGAGGGCACCTACTCGCTGCCCGAAGCCCAGTTGGACCGCTTCATGCTCAAACTCACCGTCGGGTACCCCACCCGCGCCGAGGAGCGGCTCATTCTTGATTTGATGGGCACCTCCGCCCCCAAGGTCGAGGTGAGCCCCGTGATCGACCCAAAGGACATCCTGGCCGCGCGCACGCTGGTCAACGCCGTCTTCGTCGACGACCGCGTCAAGGACTACATCATCAGCCTCGTCTTCGCCACCCGCGAGCCGGCCAGCTTTGGCATCAAGGGCCTCGACGGCATGCTCCGCTACGGGGCCTCCCCCCGCGCCACCATCGCCCTGACCCTCGCCGCCAAGGCGCGGGCTTTCCTGGCGGGCCGCGGCTACGTGACGCCCCATGACGTCAAGTCCGTCGCCCCCGACGTGCTGCGGCACCGGATCCTCATCAGCTACGAGGCCGAGGCCGAGGACCTGACCAGCGAAACGATCATCGGCAAGCTGCTGCACCACCTGCCAGTACCCTAGCCCCGGCGCCCGGACTGTCGCGTCATGGAGGACACCAAAGAGATTTTGCGCAGGATTCGGCGCCTGGAACTCCGCACCCGCGCGCGGGTGGAGGCCGCCTTTTCCGGCCAGTACCGCAGCGTGTTCAAGGGCCGCGGCATGAACTTCGAGGAGGTGCGCGAGTACCAGCCCGGGGACGAGGTGCGCTTCATTGAGTGGAATGTGACGGCCCGCCTGGGCGAGGTCCGCGGCGAGGCCTACGTCAAAAAGTTTACCGAGGAGCGCGAGCTCTCGGTGATGCTCCTGGTCGACATCAGCGGTTCGGGTGACTTCGGCAGTGTGGACCGCAACAAACGCGAACTGGCAGCCGAGGTCGCCTGTGTGCTGGCCTTCAGCGCGATCCGCAACAACGACCGGGTTGGGCTGTTGCTCTTCTCCGACCATGTGGAGCTTTTCGTGCCACCGCGGCGCGGCCGGCGGCATGCGCTGCGGGTGGTGCGCGAAATCTTGTTTTTTGAAGCCAAGGGCCGGGGCACCGACGTCGGGGGGGCGCTCGAAAAGTTCAACCGGTTGCTGCACCGGCGCAGCGTGGTCTTTCTGTTCAGCGACTTTCAGGCGCCCGCCTTTGGCAAACAGCTGGGAATCACCTCCCGCAGGCACGACCTGGTCGCGCTCCCGCTGGTGGATCCCCGCGAGGAAACCCTTCCGGACATGGGCACCGTCCGTCTGGAGGACGCCGAAACAGGCCAACTCCTCGAAGTCGCCACCGGTTCCAAACAGGTCCGGGAGGCTTTTGCCTCGGCGGTGCGCGCCCGCTCGGAGGCGCTTTCCTCGGAACTGCGCAGGGCCGGGGTGGACAGGGTCACCTTGCGCACGGACTGTGACTGGCTGCCCGCCTTGCAAACCTTCTTCAAGGCACGCGAACAACGGGCGGGCATTGCCTCATGAGTGCACCCCTTCCCATCCGCGGTTTTCTGGCCCAGTTGCAGGGCGCGGCACCTCCGGGGGCCGTTCCGGCACCGGTCGGCCCGCAGGGTCTCCCGAATCCGCTCAGTCTAGGGGGGCTTCAAGGGGAGGAATTACGCGACATTCTGCCCCCGGTCGACGAGCCGTTCTGGAACTTGGAGAACCGCATTTTGGTTGCCATTGCCGCCGCGGCGGTGGCGTTTCTTCTATGGCGGGCCTTCCGGCGCTGGCAGCTGCGGCCGCGGCCCCCGGTGGCGCCGCCGGATCCGCTCAAGGTTGCGCTTGCGGCCCTGCTCCGGCTGGACGGACCCGAGGGCAGGGAGCTCTCGGACCGCAACTTTGCCGCGGCCGTGGCGGAGGTCTTGCGCGGGTTTATGGAGGCCCGCCACCAGCTGGCGGCACCCCGCCAGACCACCGAGGAGTTTCTAGAACTCGCCGAACGTTCCAACCGCTTTCCCCAGACGGTGAGGGAGCAGTTGCACCACTTTTTGCGTCGTTGCGACGAGCTGAAGTTTGCCAAGGCCGACACGACCGATTCGGGGCGGCAAGGGCTGCGGGTGCTCGCTGAGGAAATGTTGCGGGGGGCGCTTTCATGAACGCCTCCCACCTGGTCTGGGAGACGCCGGCGGCGCTGGCGTTGCTGGCGTTGCTGCCTTTGTTCGCCTGGCGCCTCGGGGCCACCGGGGGGGCGGCGGCCGTCCGGTTTCCCGGTGTTTCACTGTTGCGCGGCGTGGGCAGGCCGGTGCGGGCGGCCTGGGGCCGGCTGCGGTTCGGGCTGGTTTTGTTGGGGTGGACCGCGATGGTCGTGGCGCTGGCCCGGCCCCAGTGGGCCAAGGACCTCGAGGTGGTTAAAGCCAGCGGGATCGACATCCTGATTGCGCTGGACGTCTCCCGTTCGATGCTAGCGGAGGACTTCACCATCGGCGGCAAGCGCGCCTCGCGGATCGACGCGGTCAAACAGGTCACCGAGATGTTCATCGAGGGCCGTTCCAGCGACCGGATCGGAATGGTGGCCTTTGCCGGGAGGCCCTATCTGGTAAGCCCCTTGACGCTCAACCACGAGTGGCTGCTCGAAAACCTCAAGCGCATCAAAATCGGAATGGTCGAGGACGGCACCGCCATCGGCTCCGCCCTTGCCTCCGCCACTCGCCGACTCGGGGACAATCCGGACGCGCACACCAAGATCATCGTGCTGCTCACCGACGGGGACAACAACGCCGGCCAGATCTCGCCCAACACGGCTGCCGAGGCGGCGCGTGCTTTGGGGATTAAAATCTACACCATCTGTGCGGGCACCCAGGGCTGGGTGCCGATCCCGGTCAAGGACATGTTTGGTAACACCGTTTACCAGCAGGTGCTGGTGAGCGTGGACGAAAACCAGAGCAAGCGGGTTGCCGAAATCGGCGGAGGCAAGTTTTACCGGGCGACGGACACCAACGCGCTGAAACAGATCTTCGAGGACATCAACGAACTGGAAAAGGTGCCGATCGAGTCGCAGCGCTCCCGGCAGTTGCGCGAACTCTTTGTCTGGCCGCTCGGACTGGGGTTGGCTTCGCTGCTGACCGCCATGCTTTGGTCGCTGAGCCTCGGGAGGAAATTGCCATGAGTTTCGCCAATCCAAACGCATTCTGGATGTTGCTGGCCCTGCCTTTGCTTGCCTTGCTCTGGTTTTTGGCCTCCCGCAAGGCGCGCCTGCAGGTCCAAAAACTGGTGGCCGCCCGGCTTCACGGTCTGCTGGTGGGCGAGGCGCTCGGCCGCAAATGGCGCTGGGCCCTGTTGTTGCTCGGCCTGGGGCTCGGAGTCGCCGCCTGGGCGCGCCCCCAACTCGGACAGACCACCTCCGAAACACGCGGCCGCGGCCGGGACGTGATCATCATGGTCGATGTTTCCCGGTCCATGCTGGCCACCGACATCCCCCCCTCCCGCCTGCAGCGGGCCAAGCTCGCCGCCGAAGACCTTGTGCGCCAGCTTCCCGGCGATCGGGTCGGGCTGGTCGCCTTTGCCGGGTCGGCCTTCCTCCAGGCCCCCGTGACCGCTGACCACTCCGCCGTGCTCACCGCCATGCGCGAACTTGACCCCGAACTCATCCCCCTGCCGGGCACCAATATCTCCGCCGGGTTGCAGTGCGTGGATGACGCCTTCGACCGCACCGAGGGGGGGCAGCGCGCCGTGGTGCTGATCACCGACGGGGAGGATTTGGAGGCGGATTCCGTAGCACTCGCTCGCGAACTGAGCGCGAAAATGCGCCTCTTTACCGTGGGCGTGGGCAGTCCCGAGGGCACGGTCCTCATGGTGCCTTCCCCGCGCGGCGGCACGGAGTATATTCGGGACGACACCGGCGGGGTGGTGCAGTCCAAACTGGACGAGGCCCGCCTGCAGGAACTTGCCGTTGCCGGCGGAGGCTTCTATACAAGACTGGTCTCTGGTCCGGCCGAAATGCGCCGGATCGCACAGGAGGGAATTGGCGCTATGGATGAACACGACGTGCAGGTGCAAAGCCGGACCCGGCCGAAAGAACGTTACCAATGGCCGCTGGCCGCCGCGCTGCTGTCGGTGGGGGCGGCCCTGCTGGCAGGCGAAGGCGTGCGCCGCAAAGGCACGCTCGCCTCGGCGGTGGCCGTGCTGGGGATGCTGGCGTTGTCCGCCACACCGGCGGGAGCCGCTGTTTCGGGCAAAAGACTTTACGAAGACGGAGACTACGCCGGCGCGCAGAAAGCCTTCAGTGACGAACTCGGGGGCAGGGGGGATGTCGCACTGCGCGCGTTCAACTTGGGCACGGCGGCCTACAAAAACCAGAAGTGGCCCGAGGCCATCGAGGCTTTCGGCAAGGCACTTGCCTCCAGCGATCCGGAACTCCGCACCAAGGCCGAGTACAATCTGGCCAACACCCTGGTACAGCAGGCCAGACAGGGCCGTCGCGGACAGGACAACACCGCTCTGGAACAGGCCGTTTCCCATTACGAGGAAGCCCTCCGGCGCAAGGGTGACTTTGAGGAGGCCCAGTACAATCGGGACTTTGTGAAGAAGCTGCTTTTGGAAAAGGAGAAACAGCAGCAGCAAAAGCAGAAGGGCGGGGGGGAAAAGGACAAAAAAGACAAAAAAGACAAAAAGGAGAAGCAGGAGAAAGACAAAGATAAGGACCAGGGCAAGGACCCGTCCGAGAAGGACAAGCAAGAGGGAGACTCCAAGGACGGCGAAGACAAGGAGGGCGAGGGACAGGAGCAGGACGGTAAGGGGCAGAAGCCGTCCAAGGACGGGCAGGCCAAAAACGGGGGGAAACCCGGTGAAGGCAAGGACGGCAAGGATGGAAAAGACGGCAAGGACACCGCGCAAAACGGCCAGACCCCCGAGCCCGTTGAGGAACAACCGGGCGAACAAAAGGAGCGCGGCGAATTGAAGGACTCGCCTTTGGCCGACAAGCCAGACGGGAAAAAAGACGGCAAGGAGCAGGAGGCCCAGGCCATGCAAAGCGGGCCCGCCAAAATGACAAGGGAACAGGCTGCCGCCCTCATGGAGGCGCTCCGCAGCGAAGACCGGCGTGTCCAAGTCTGGGCGCCCGGCAAACAGGAGCAGTCCCGCGAAGCGGCGCGCTCCCAGAAAACCTGGTAAAGGAAGAGCCGGCCCATGAACTCTAAGTTGCGGTTTAATCTCAAGCTGGCAGGGATGTGGCTCCGGGTTCTTTGCGCCTTGGCGGGACTGTCTCACGGCTTGCTGGCCGAGGTGACCGTGGGTGCCAGTCTGCAGCCTGCCTCCACAAATGTGGGCGAACCGGTGCAGTTGAGCATCACGGTCAACGGCTCCCAGCGGGTGGACCAAATCCCCGCGGTGGTCATAGACGGCGCCCAGGCGCAGCATATTGGCCAGAACACCCAGATCCAACTCATCAATTCCAACCTCACCGTTTCGCTCACCAACCGCTACCTCGTCAGTCCGAACCGGATCGGCGAGCTCCAGATTCCCGCCATCGACGTGCTCGTCGACGGCAAGCGCTACCAGACCGCCCCCCTCAAGCTCAAGGTGCTCGACGTCGGCCAGGATCCCGCCGGCACCGCTCCTGCGTCCTCCGAGCCGACCGCGGAAATCGAGCTGCCCAAGCGCCCCGTGTATGTTGGGGAATCCTTCCCAGCCGAGGTGCGGTTGCTCGTGCCCAGTGAAATCCGCTGGCGCATCGAAAAGATGCCGGAGTTTGAGACCGATTCCTTCACCAAAACCCCCTTCCAGCAGCCTCAGCAACGGCATGAGAAGCGCGACGGAAAGGATCTCGAGGTTTGCAACTTCCGCACCACGCTGACAGCCGTCAAAAGCGGCAGCGTGCCCCTCGGGCCCCTGCGGTTCAACATTCAGGCCGCCGTACCCAAAAAGAAGGTCAACAACGCGGCCAATCCCCTCGGCGCTTTTTTCGATGGGTTTCCCTTCGACAACCAACCCACTGCCCTTCAGGAGCGCAAGGTCATCCTGCCCCAGCAGACGCTGGAAATCCGGGAACTGCCCGCCGAGAACAAGCCGGACTCTTTCCGAGGCGCTATCGGTCAGTTCCGGTTCAGTTCCTCCACCAGCCAGGCCAAGGTCAAGTTGGGCGAACCCCTGGTTGTGACGCTGCAAGTCGAGGGGGAGGGCAACTTCGACCGGATCGAGGCCCCGCCGCTTCTGGAGCCGGAGGGCTGGCGTGCCTACCCAGCCGAGGCTTCCTTTGCCAAGGCTGACGACACCGGCCTGCGCGGGGTCAAAACCTTCCGCATCGCCCTGGTGCCGGAAAAGGCGCACACCCGCACCCCCCAGTTTGAGTTCGCCTCCTTCGATCCAAATTCCGCCACCTACCAGAAGCAGCAGAACGGGATCAGTTCCCTCGAAGTCGAGGGGGTGCCTGCACCCGCGCCCGAGCCCAAGCAGGTTGTGGCAGCCAAACCGCCGGAGCCCAAACCGGAGCCCAAGCCCGCGCCTGAGCCAAAGCCCGTTTTGGCGGAGCAGCGTTTTGAGTCCGAGGCGGGTTCGCAGGTTTGGCAGTCGCGCGAATGGTTTTGGGGGGTGCAGCTGGCCGCGGGATTCCTGCTGGCGGCGATTCTTGGAATCATCGGGGTGCGGGGTTATCTGGCCAGACAGGGCGACGGGCCGAGGCTGGTGCGGGAGGCCAAGGCGCTGGAGGCCGGCCTTCGGGGCTCCACGGAGCGTGCGGCGTTTTTTGAGAGGGCCGTCCGGGCCGCCCAGTTGCGCTCGCAGGTGCGTTCCGGTCAGCCGGCCGCTGCGGCGGACGCGTCGGATATCAGCCGCGCCTTTTCAGCAGGCGGGCTGTTGCAGGCGGAGCTGGACTGGCTGTTTGAAGCAGACGCCGAGGCGCGATTTGCCGGAACCAGGTCTGGGAACGTGCTCAAGGAGGAGGAGCGGCGCAGGGTGCTGGATTTACTCGGAAAGCTGGTATGAAGCGGGCGTTGAACTTCTTTTTTGCGTGCTTCCTGGCGCTGTCCTCCACGGGCCGGACGACTCCTTTCGAGGACGGAAACGCCCTGTTCCGGGAAGGAAAGTTCGACGCGGCGGAGGCCGCTTACAACCGGTCGCTCGCACAGGACGGCGACGCCGCCCCCACCCGTTTTAATTTGGGCAGGGTCCGTGAAGCGCTGGCGGATCCCGCCGGGGCCATGCTGGAATGGGAGCGGGCCTTGCGCCTGCTTCCCGGCTATGAGCCCGCTCGTGAGGCGCTGGTTGCGGGCCGTGCGACACTGGGTTCCAAGTTGGACCCGCCGCGCTGGTGGAACCGTCTGCAGCCCGTCCAGTCCCTCGGAAGGGAACGTTGGGTCGTCGCCTTTGGGATCTGGCTGGCGGCGGTTCCCGGGCTGTTTTGGGCGTTCAATCGCAGACGTCTCGGCGCCCTGATCGGAGCACTGGCGGGCTGCGCGCTCACAGCCCTTGGCGCAGGGTGGTGGCTCAACGCGCTGGCGGAGGCTGATACCGCTTTGGTCATCGAGCGCGCTGGTTCCCTCCGGGCGGCGCCCGCGGACCCGGCCCGCCTTTTGGACACGCTCCCGGCGGGCAGCCGTGTGCGCGTGCTGGATGCCAGTGGCGGCTGGAACAGGGTGCTCGCGCCGGGCGCCCAGATGGGGTGGCTTCCCCAGAAGAGCATCGAACGGATCTCCTCGGACGCAATGGTCCGTTGAGAGGGTCGCGCCCAGACGCGCCGCCTTCCCCACTGTTTGCGAGGCGGTTGGGAGCGGTTGGCTTTGCGGTGGATTCCCGCTGCCCCCCCTTCTAAGCTCCCAGCCGACTCCATGGATCACACCCCGCAACCGACAGAAGCCACCAGCGTCCTCCAGGTATATCGGCGTATTTTCGGCCACATCCTGCCCTACAGGACCCGTTTCGTTTTGGGGCTTTGCACGGCGCTTCTTGCCGGAGCGAGCACCGGCGCGCTTTACGTCGCCCTCAAGACCGTCACCGCCCTTGTGCTGCGCGGCAAAGCCGATCTTTCAGTCACCATTCCCGTGTTGGGGAAGCTGGACGCGGCACCCCTGTTTGAGCGCTGGATGCAGGGCGACTGGCAGACGGCAAACCGCGTCGCTTTCTTGTGTTTGATCGTGCCTGCAATCGTCCTTCTGCGGGGGCTGTTTGACTTCCTTGCCGTCTACCAACTCGCCTGGGTCGAGCAGCGGATTACCCTCGATTTGCGCCGGCAGGT
>JBIKSY010000260.1:0-5385 GCA_044348365.1 Chthoniobacteraceae bacterium | reverse complement strand
CCTGCAGACCGGAAGCTTCGTCCTTGGCGCGTACGACAGCCGATCCGTCCCCGAGCACGCCCAAGCGCCCCGCCTCGTCCACCTGCACCACCCCGGCCGGCTCCACCGAATAGCGCACCCGCCGGGTCACATCCTGCATCGGGCCCGAGGAATATCTGGCGGCCACGTTGAGCTGCCTGGTGGCGTCCGCACCGTGCAGGAGCACCTCGCCGCCGGCAGGTTTGCCCAGTGTGGAAAATTCAAATTCGAGCGCGGTCGGGGCCTGCACTGCGGCGCCCCGGGAATCCGCGCCCAAACCACACCACAACAGCGCGGCACAGGAGACAAGGGCTAGTGGATGGCTCAAAGCTAGGGTTTTGTAGGTGCTCACAAGGGGGAGAGTTAAGGCTGAAAATTCCGCGGACAGAGACTCAGACCAACGAGACCAACTCCCTCATGGGCTGCCATCCATCCACCAAGTATTGGGGGCGCCCGGAAAGGTCCGGGAGCGTTGAGGCGTTCAAATCGATGCCGAGCCAGTGGTAAAGCGTGGCGAAAACCTCGCCAAAATGTACGGGCCGCTCGGAGGGTTCGCCGCCCAGGCGATCCGTCGCTCCAATGACCTGGCCCGTCTTGAACCCCCCGCCCGCAAGTACCGCGCACCCGACCCTTGGCCAGTGGTCGCGTCCGCCTGTGGCATTGATCTGGGGGGTGCGCCCGAACTCGCCCCAGGCCACCACGGCAACATCCTTGTCGAGGCCACGCTCGTGCAGGTCCTCGACGAGCGCGCTCAGGCCTTGGTCGAAGAGCGGCAGGTGCGTAAGCAGCTCGGAATGGTTGCGGTCGTGAAAATCCCACCGGCCATAGTTCATTGTCACGCATCTGGCCCCCGCCTCGACAAGCCGACGCGCCATCAAAAAGTGTTCATTGTTGCGGGGCGCACCGTCTCCGTAGTTTTTGGTATCGCCCTTCCCGTAACGTTCGCGCACCCGGGCGGATTCTTTGGACAGATCGAGCGCCTCGATCAGTTTGCTGGAGGTCAGGACGTCAAACGCGCGCTGGTTAAAGACATCGAGTCCCTCCATCAGTCCGCTTTTGTCCGCCTCCCTACGCAGACGGTCTAGGCTCTGGAGCAGCGTGCGGCGGTCGTCGAGTCGGTCGCTGCTGATGCCATTGAGGGTCAGGTCGCCCATCCCGTCCCCGTTGGGGCGGAACGCGGAACAGGCCGGGCCGAGAAAACCCGGATGTCCGGGGGAGCCGTAGGGCGGATGCCCAGCCTTGGGCGCCAAGCCGACGAAGGGAGGCATCTCCCTGCTAGCAGTTGGGAGCAACCGGCTCATGACCGAACCCATCGAAGGCCAACCGCCAGGGGGCATCACCACGCCCTTCGCGCTCCGGCCCGTGTAGCAGATGTGGGAGTCGTGGTCACCCGTGACGGATCCGTACATTGAGCGAATCGGGACCAGCTTGTCCATGATCCTGGCAGAATGGGGCATGTGCTCCGAAATCTGGATTCCCGGCACATTGGTGGAGATCGGCTTGTAGGGACCCCTGTACTCCAGGGGGGCGTCCATCTTCAGGTCGAAAAGATCCTGATGCGGCGGGGCGCCGGCCATGTAGATCATGATCACCGACTTGGGGGAGCGGCCCGATTGGGAAACGGCCTCAGCCCGGAGCAACTCGGGCAGGGAAAGCCCCCCCATCGCCAGTCCGCCAATGCGCAGGAAGTCGCGGCGGGAAACGCCGTCACAGAGTGCCCTGCCGGGCGATCCAAGAATGTTCAACATAGCGTGTCTCGATGAAGATTATTAGACGAGTTCCTTGAGCGGCAGGCAGCCCGGTTCGACCAGGTACTGTGGCCTTCCGCCCAAATCGGGTACGGTGTCCCGCAAAGCGTCGATGCCTAGGTGCTGGTAGAGCGTTGCAAAAACTTCGCCAAACTTCACCGGACGCTCCGTCGCCTCCCCGCCCGTGCGGTCCGTCGCCCCAATGAGTTGGCCGTGGCGGAAGCCTCCGCCCGCAAGCAGCGCACACGACACGCGCGGCCAGTGGTCCCGGCCCGCATTTTTGTTGATCACGGGGGTCCGCCCGAACTCGCCCCACACCACCACCGCCACGTCCTTCTCCAGACCCCGCTCCCGCAGGTCGTCCAACAGAGCGGTGAGGCCCTGGTCCAAGAGGGGCAAATCCTGACGGAGCGCCGCAAAGTTTTCACCGTGATGATCCCAGCGGCTGAACGCCACGGTCACCACTCGAGCGCCGGCCTCCACCAAACGGCGGGCAGCCAGAAAGTGGGTCATCAGCTTGGGGCCGCCGTCATCGCGGTTTTTGGAGTCACCCTTGCCGTAACGCTCCAGCCACCGGGAATCTTCCTTGGAAACGTCCAGCGCGTCGACGAGCTTGCTGGAGGTCAAAACCCCGAAGGCCTGCTGGTTGAACACGTCCAGCCCGCCCATCACTCCCGAGGAGTCCACCTCGCGCCGAAACCGGTCAAAACCCTGCAAAAGTGCGCGACGGTCCGCCAAACGTTCCAAGCTGACGCCGTTGAGCGTCATGTCCTCCCCCGCGCCCCCCTTGTTGGGTTCGAAAGGGGCATGTCTGACCCCAAGAAAGCCGGGTTCCCCGCAACGCGCCCAAGGCATGTGCCCCATTTTGGGAGCCAGCCCGACAAAGGCTGGCAATTGCTCGGTCCGTTGCCCCTGCAGACTGGACACCACAGAACCGAATGCCGGCCATCCGCCCGGAGGCTGGTTGGCAAAGGGGCGCCCCGTCAAACACTGGAAAGCATCATGCCTGCTGTCGCAATCCACCATCGAACGAATCAGCGTGCAGCGATCCATCCGCGTGGCCAGCTTCGGCAGCAACTCGGTGATCCGGATCCCGTCCACGTTGGTAGAAATCGGGTTGAACTCGCCCCGAATCTCCGAGGGAGCATCCGGCTTCAGGTCAAAGATGTCCTGGTGCGAGGGGCCGCCGGGCAGAAAAATCATGATCACCGACTTGGCGTTGCCCACTGCACCTGCGGCCGCACCCCCAGCCTGCGCCGCCAGCAACTGAGGCAGCGAGGCTCCGCCCAGGGCGAGTCCTCCGATACGCAGAAAGTCGCGCCGGGTGTGGCCGCTGCAGAAACGGGATCCGTTGCCCTGTCCGGGGCTTTGAGAGGCAGAAATGGTAAGCATATGGGCTCTTCCTTCTGATTTTCTGTATGAGGGGGATGAGGGGAAAAACGGCCTTCTCACCGAGGTGGTTCGGGAACCGGCAGGAGGGCGCACCGGCGGTGCATTAGGTAAAACCCCGGGGAGCCATCCTCCTTTGGCTGATTCGGACCCGTTTGGCCCCCTTTTTTCCAAAACCGCTCCCGGACGCCCTCGCCCGTATGATTTCGTCCCGCATTTTTTTTGTGCTCCCGCCGAGTTTCCCTAACCTACACGGATACCACCCACGCCGCACTCTATGCAGAACACCCTCCGCCACCTTCATTTCATCGGCATTTGCGGCACCGCCATGGGAGCGGTCGCCGCCGCCCTCCGCGCCCAAGGCTACACGGTCACAGGCTCCGACCAGGCGGTTTACCCGCCGATGAGCACTTTTTTGGAAGAGCGCGGCATCGCCCTCTCGAGCGGCTACTGCGCGGAAAATCTTCCAGCGGGGGCGGACCTGATCGTGGTGGGCAACGCCATTTCCCGCGGCAACCCCGAGCTTGAGGCGGTGCTCAACCGGCGGCTCCGGTACATCTCGCTGCCAGAGGCGCTCAAACAGTTTTTTCTCAGCGGCCGCCGCAACACGGTGGTCTCGGGCACTCACGGCAAGACGACGACGACCTCGCTGCTGACTTGGATTTTGGAGTGTGCGGGCCTGGCCCCCGCCTACCTTATTGGCGGGATCGCCCGCAACCTGGGCCAGGGCTGTGCGCTGCACCCCGCTACCCACGTGGTGCTCGAGGGGGACGAATACGACACGGCCTTTTTTGACAAGCGTTCCAAGTTTTTGCACTACCTGCCGGAGGTGGTGCTCATCAACAACCTGGAGTTTGACCACGCGGACATCTTCAACAGCCTGGAGGAGATCCAAACCAGCTTCAGACGACTGGTGCAGTTGGTGCCCGAAAACGGCGCGATCATTGTCAATGCCGACGAGCCCAACGCAATGGCAGTCACCGCAGCGGCTCGCACCCCAGTCTACACGGTTGGTTTTTCGGAAACAGCCACCCATAGGATCCTCAATCCTCGCTACGGAAGTGGCGCGCGGTTTAGTTTTATGAATCTGGAGCTGGAGCTCCAAATTCCGGGCGAATTCAACGTGCGTAACGCCGCCATGGCCGCCGCGGCCGCAAGCTTCCACGGAGTGGCTCCCGAAATCATCCAGAGCGCGCTGGCATCCTTCGAGGGGGTCGCGCGCCGTCAGGAGGTGCGCGGCACCGTCAACGGCATCACCGTGGTGGACGACTTCGGACACCATCCCACGGCACTGGGCCTCACCATAGAGGCGCTGCGCCACCAGTATCCGGGCAGGCGTGTCTGGGCGGTCTTTGAGCCTCGCTCCAACACCACCCGCAGGGCGGTCTTTCAACAGGCTCTGCCAGAGGCACTGGGCAAGGCAGACGCCGTCATCCTTTCCAAGGTCGCCCGGCTCGAACAACTGCCGGAAGATGACCGTCTGGACCCGCAAAAGGTGGTAAGCGACATCGCAGCACTTGGAAAACCTGCCTACTATGAGTCTGGCGTTGAGGAAATTGTTCTGCGCCTCCAAAAAGAGGCGCATCCGGGCGATTTGATCGCCGTTTTCTCCAACGGCGGCTTTGACAATATTCACGAGCGCCTTCTCACTGCACTTGAGACTGTTGGCTAGCGGCGGGCGGTTTTTTCCTAGCCCAGTCCTCCGGGAGGGCAGCTCCCAAAGGGCCCTGAGCTAGGCGCGGATCTGAGAAGACGCGGCTTTTTGAGCGTGGGTATTGCAAGGTTCCAGCCCTACTGCAGCGGGGCGTCCAGGGTTATCCCCAGTTCTCGGAAATCGGCGGGAAGAGGGCTGGTAAACTGGAGGCGCCGGCCCGTTTTGGGATGAGTAAAGCCGAGCTGCCAGGCGTGCAGCATGTGGCGCTCCATCCCGAGGCGCCGCCCGTAAACCAGATCCCCCAACAGCCCGTGCCCTAAATGAGCAAGGTGCACCCGGATCTGATGGGTACGCCCAGTAAAAAGATGGCATTGCACAAGCGTAACCGGGTTGCCCTTGGCCTCGATTTCGCCGATCACACGCCAGTCGGTGCGCGCCTCGCGGCCGCGACCGGCGGGAAGCACCGCCATTTTCTGGCGGTGTACTGGGTGCCGTCCGATGGGCACCTGCACGCTGCCCCTGGCCTCCCGGAAACGCCCCAGGGCAAGCGCGAGATAGATTTTGCGGATTTCGCGG
>JBIKSY010000060.1:0-17579 GCA_044348365.1 Chthoniobacteraceae bacterium | reverse complement strand
TTTTCAACCACACAGAGGGGAGGAGACTCCCGTGAATTGAGTCTCCGTAAATGATTTCGAAATATTTTTCTAAAGCCAAAAGCGCCCCCTGCCGACACTATGTTAGGTTGCAGGTAATTTGCCAGACAACCACCCCCTCAAAGCTCGGCAAGACCAACTCCAGAATCTTTACATCATGATAGCGATCAACACCAATACATCGTCCACGCTGGCAGCCTACAACTTACAGAAGTCGAGTGACCTGCTACAGAAGAGCCTAGCCCGTCTTTCCAGTGGGAATCGCATTGCGACCACTTCGGATGACGCCGGCGGCGTTGCCGTGGCCATGAAACTCTCGGCTGCTGTGAAGCGGACTCAGAGCACCTCAACGAATGTTGCTAATGCGCTGTCTCTGCTGCAGGTGCAGGCAGGGTCGATGAAGTCGGCTGCCGCAGTGTTAGATCGCTTATCCGAGCTTGCCACGCTCTCTGGCGACGTGACGAAATCTAGTCAGGATTTGCAGAATTACAGCACTGAGTACTCCGCATTGGTCGCCGAATTGAACACTCTTGGCTCGGACAGCTTCAACGGAGTTTCGCTGTTCTCTTCCGGCGCCGGATTCACTGGGACTGGAGTCTTGACAGTGTACATCTCTCAGGATGGCGGGCAGACGATGGGGATATCGCAGCATGACCTAACTTCGGTTTACTCGGACGCTGCGAGAGATATCAGGACCATCGACCTGGCGACCGGTTCGAATCTCAGTTTGGTTACCGCAGCGATTCAAAACCTCGCAACCAAGATGGCGACCAACGGTGCGGAGTCCAGCCGGGTGCAGTTCGCGCTCGATTCGCTCAATGTGAACCAGGTCAACCTTGAGGCCGCGCTCTCCCGCATCCAGGACGTGGACGTTGCGACCGAAACGGCAAAGCTCGCCCGCGCGAACATCCTTGTTCAGGCTGGTGCGGCAATGCTCACCCAAGCGAACGCTTCCCAGTCCATCGCTCTCAAGCTGCTACAGTAGTAGCCTCGGACGGGCCGCAAGCGGTCATGTCTTACAAAAAACCCCAGCTTCCTTGGAAGCTGGGGTTTTTGTTATGTTCCTTAGAAGAAGACGGTGTTTCTGACGCAAAAACACCTATCTTCCCCCGGACAGCCAGTCGGCCGCGCCCTGCCCTGCACGGGTGCCCGTGGCGAAGCAGCCCTGCATCAGATAGCCGCCCGTGGGCGCCTCCCAGTCCAGCATTTCACCCGCGACAAAGACGCCCGGCAGGTTGCGCAGCATGAAATGATCGTCCAACCCCCGAAAGCACACGCCGCCTGCAGTGGAAATCGCCTCGGCGACGGGTCTGGCATGGGTAAGGGTGAGCTGAAACTGCTTCACAGAGCGTGCGGTGCTCTCCGCTGACTGGAAGGATTCGGCAGGCAGGAGTGTGGAAAGCAGGGCGTGGGTGGGATCATCCAACCGCCAGCGGAGGCGGGCCTCCGAAAGGAAGGCCGAGCGGGCGGTGCCGAGGCGCCTGAGCAGACTTTCCAGTGTCGAATCCGGCTTGAAATCGAGGGTCACCACCGGCGCTGCCATGTCGTGGAGAGCCTGAGAAAGCGAGTAAAGCGCGCCGCCCTCCAGTCCATACCGGGTGACCAGCAGTTCCCCGCGCACCGTCACGCCGCCCGCGGTGGCCAGTATGTTTTTGAGAGGCTTGCCCTCGCACGCCGCAAGGACCTCCGGCGGCCAGTCTCGTTCCCAGCCGCAGTTGGCAGGGCGCAGCGGTGCAACAAGAGCGCCTTTGCGCTGCAGCAGCCCGACCCAGCCACCGTCCGAGCCGGTCTGGGGCCAGGAGGCCCCGCCAAGAGCCAGCACAAGGGCTCCGGCGCTGACTGAACTCTCGCACCCGGCGGTCCCTTGCGTGCCATCACTGAGAGATCCTCCGCGCGCTCCGGAAGCATCAGTGTCCATGCCCCCCTCACCCGGATGCGCCCCCTTTTCGAACTCCAGCCGTAGCGAATCCCCTCCCTCGTGAAGGTCCTTCAAACGGTGCCGCATCCTGAACTCGACCCCCAGCGAGCGGAGGCGCGTCACCCAGCGACGCAACAGGGGTGCCGCCTTCATTTCCCGCGGATACACGCGCCCGGTGCTCGCCGTGAACGTCTCCACCCCCAACCCGGCGGCCCATTCCCGCAGCGCCGCTGGGCCGAACATCCTGAGCAGCCCCTCCCAGCGCAAGCGGCTTTCCTCCCCCTGCTCTGACGCAGGCTCGCCGCTCGACCGGTAACGCCCCCTGAAAACAGCCGGAGCTTCGGCGTGCGTCAGGTTCAAGCCTCCGCGCCCGGCGACCAAAAACTTCCGTCCCACGGAGGGCTTCGCATCGAAGACGGCAACCTTTGCCCCCCAGTGGGCGGCAACTTCCGCCGCCCGCAGGCCCGCCGGTCCACCGCCAACCACCACGACATCAAAATGCTCCTCACCGCTGAATGCTTTTTGTTTAGATCGCGCGTTCACAAAGAGAGGCTGGCGCGGGTCAACGGGAGTAAATCTACGGCGAGGGAAGCCCCCTGCCCTACCCACGCAGCGACTCACGCGAAAGACGCACCGCCACGTACTCCGTGTCGGGCAGGATGTACTTCCGCAACTCCACCTCCACGGCGCGCACCGAAAACTCATCCAATACACAGGAGCAGATTTCCTCGGCAAGGGTCTCAATGAGCCTGCGCGGCCGCGCACCTGCGAGCTGACGTACCCGCCGGGTGAGCGCGTAGTAGTCGACCGTGCGCTCGAGCTCGTCGCCCAGATCCGACAGGGGGGCAGACGGCACGAGCACGAGGTTGAGCGTCAAACGCTGCGCTTCGACACGCTCCGCATCCGGCACGCCGATGTGGGCGCTCAACTCCAGACCGTTCACAAGGATCGCGTCTGAGGCCGGAAAAGGAAAAGGGGCGGGTTTCATAAGATGTCGCGGCCACGCGGCGGCTAGCCGAAAATCCGTTTCCAGAACGGCGTCTTTGACGGGTTGGTAGCCGGCGCCTGGGTGGGTTCGAGCGGCGCGGTTTCCTGGTCGCCCGCGTCGTTGACGGGGACAGCCTTTTTCGGGACCACCGGGATTTCAGGCGGTTCGATTTCGTTGCCATTTTCGTCCTTGGGCCGGACCGGCTTGGCCTTGGCCGGGTCCTTGAAATACTCGCGCAACACCTTCCCGACCATGGGTGCGGCGTGGGAACCGCCGTGGACGTCGTTTCGGTTCGGGTCGCCCTCGTACACCACAGAGAACGCCAGCCGCGGCCCCTCGGCTGGGGCGAACCCCGCAAACCACGCGACGGTGGCGTTATTGCGCCACTGGGCGGTGCCGGTCTTGCCCGCGACGGTGACCTTGTCGACCTTGGCCTGGTGGGCGGTGCCGCGGGAACCCGTCACCACCTGGGTCATGCCCAGACGCAACGCGGTGAGCGTGGCGGCGGGGATTTCCATCTCGCGCTTGACCCGCACGCTGTAGGCGCTGACCACCTCGCCCGTGATGTCCTGCACCTGCTGGACAAGGCGCGCCTGATAGAGCTTGCCGCCGTTACCGATGACACACATGGCCTGGGCCATTTGGAGCGGTGTGATTTCGGTGGCCCCCTGGCCGATGGCCAGCATCGCCAGTTGACCGCCCGTCATGCGCACGTTGTGCTTTTCGCGCATGTACTCGTCGGTGGGCACGAGTCCGGGGCTTTCCTCGGGAATAGGGATCCCCGTCCGCTCGCCGAAGCCCAGCGCCTGGGCGTAGTCGGTGATCACGTCCGAGCCGAGCTTCAGCCCGGCCTGGTAGAACCAGGTGTTGCAAGACTGCTCGAGGGCCTCGGCAAAGTTGAGCATGCCCCGCTCCTCGCGCTTCCAGTTGTGGAAAATCCGGTCGCCTATCTGGAAACCGGGCGGACAGTCGAACTCGTCGGCGGGGGAGAGTTTTCCCGAGGCGAGCGCCGCGAGGCCGACGAAGCACTTGAAGGTGGAACCGGGCGGATAGGCCGCCATAGAGAAGCGCGGGAACAACGGGTTGTTCTTGTCGGTGCTGAGCGCCGCGTAGTCGGCGTCACTGATGGACGGGACAAACAGCGCCGGATCCAGCGGAGGCCACGAAGCCAGCGCCAGAATGTCCCCGTTCTGGGGGTCCATGACCACCATGGCGCCGCGTTTGGCACCCGCCGCAAGGGCGGCCTCACACATGCGCTGCAGCGGCAGGTCGAGCGTGGTGATGACGTGCTTGCCGGCGATGGGCGTGATGGAAACCTGCTCCGAGGCCTTCTTGCCCGCTCCGTTATAGGTGACGTTCCACTGCCCCGATTCCCCACGCAGCACCTGGTCAAATGTTTTCTCCAAGCCGTAGCGGCCCTCGGTGTCGGGGAAAAGCGGTTCGTTGTTTTCCACAGGCCCGTCCTGAAACTTCCCACTACGCCCCACATACCCTAGCACATGCCCGGCAAGTTTTCCGTTCGGATAGTGCCTCGCGTAAAAAGGGAGCAACTCCCAGTTCGGGTTCTTGGCCTGCCGCACCTTGTTCTGCTCCGCCACGCTGAGATTCTGAAGCAGGATCCAGGGGAGAAGGGGCCGGTTCTTGTAGTGCTTTTGCGCGGCCCCGGGTTGGACCGTGATTTCGCGGCCGAGCAGGGCCCCGAGTTTCCGCGCCTCGGCGGCGACGAAGGCGTCCAACTCCCCGTCCTGAAACTGGAGCGGACGGGGAAAGGAAAGCGCAAGGTTCCCTCCGACCCGCTGTTGTACCAGGGGCTCACCGTTGCGGTCGCAAATCTGGCCGCGCGGAGCCGGGACGTTGAACACCCAGGTGCGCGCCTGCTTCTGAGATTCCCAGGTCGGGTTGTAGACCGGCGCTGGCACCGGCGGCGGCGCGCCCGCAGGCCCGGGCGTTTCTGGAACAGACGCGGGCGCAGGCGCTGGGACTTCCGTGGTGGCGGGCGCGGCTTTTGTCTTGGGAGCCTGCGCCTGCAGGACGGCGGGCGGCAGGAAGGCGGCGCACCAAAGGGGCGCGAGCCGCACGGCTCCCAGTGCGGCGGACGTGCGCATCACGGTACGGTAGAGGCGCATCAGGCGAGCTGAAAACGCGGGTTTTGGGAAAGGAACCGCAACGGATTGCCGTACACCAGATGGTCTACGGCCTCGGCAGAATGACCACGGCGGGCCATCTCCACGGCGGTGCGGGGAACCGCCAGCGGATCGGAACGCCCCCAGTCGCAGGCGCAGTTAAGCCAGATGTTGCGCAGCCCGGCCTGCTCGACCATGTCGATGGCGCGGGCCGGGGTAGCCTTGGACTCGGGATAAAGCGTGATGCCCGCCCAGAAGCCGGCGTCCAAGACCATCCCGACGGTGTGCTCTTCCACGTGGTCGATAATGACCCGCTCGGGGCGGATCCTCGAGTCGGCCTTGAGCACGTCCAGAATCAGGCGGGTACCCTTAAACTTGTCCTCCAGATGGGGCGTGTGCACCAGGATGAGCTGGTCGTGCTGGGCGGCTAGGTCGATGTGCGCCTGCAGGATCTCGAGCTCGTTCCGCGTGTTTTTGTTCAACCCGATTTCGCCGATGCCCAGCACATTGGGCCGCTTCAGAAACTCGGGAATGATCCCAAGCACGTCACGCGCGAGGCCCATGTCTTCGGACTCTTTCGGATTGATGCAAAGCCAGGAAAAATGAGGGAGCGCGAACTTCGCGGCACGCTTGGGCTCATAGTCGGTGAGCTGGCAAAAGTAGTCGTAAAAGCCGTGGACATTGCTGCGGTCAAAGCCGGCCCAGAAGGCGGGCTCGCAGATGGCGGCGCATCCGGCCAGTCGCATGGCTTCATAGTCGTCGGTGGTCCGGCTGACCATGTGTGCGTGCGGCTCGATGTAGCGCATAAGAAAAAGTAGGCCGGGGGCCGGGGGAAATCAAATTTGCCGACCGGGCCAGGCGCCGCAGGCACCCTTGCCCGGGGCCGCGTCAAGGGGTTCGAGGGTGGGGTCGCTCAGCGACATGAGAACAGCCTTGGCCCGTTCGGACGGAGCGCTCGAGAGAGCTGTAAGCGCCTCACGGAAGGCCTCGAAACGGAAGTCCGGCACGCCCTCGGAGCGGTCCATGCGGTCCAAAAACGCAGCGAGCTCGATGAGCTTGCAACGGGCGTCCATGAAGTACAGGTCCAGCACCTGTTGTCGGGTCATTGGCCGGGGAGGAGGGTTACAGAGGTTGAATGCGGGGTTCGAAGGAGTCCTGAAAAAAGATGAGGCAGGGCCCCCTGAAGGTTTCGAGAGTGACAGAGTCACCGCACGAATTCCAGAGAGTTCCTGCCTTCACCCGGCATTCAAGAAAAACGGGGACTAGTCCTTTTTGAAGTCTTCGTGGCCCTTCTTCTTAAGGTCGTTAAGCTTTGCAAAGGAAGCTTCAGCGGCGGCGGTGTTGCCGGCGGTCACGGCTGCTTCAAGCGTGGCGACTTCCTTGGCGAAATCGGCCATCTGGGCCTTGAACTTCTCCAGATAGGCGGCCTTGCCTGCGGCCGGTTGGTCGGCTGTCGTCTTGGGCTCCATCTTGGCGGAGGTTTCCGTGGTCTTCTTGATCTCTGCGATCAGCTTGAGGTTGGCGTCCTTGGAGGCGGGATCGGCCACGGTCTTCTTCAGGGCCTTGTAGGCCTTGTTCATGGCGCTCATCTCCTTTTCCATCGGCGTGTCGTCGCCGAAAGCGGTGGCACCGAGGGTGAGAACGAGGGCGAAGGGGATCAGTTTTTTGAGCATTTTCATGGGTATGCGCTCTTGGGTTAGCGCCGTATCTGACTTTTGCCAAGTGTAGTTTCACACCAGTCCCCAATGAAGCTGGACAATTGGATTGCCAAAACTGTTTGCACTCGCCCGCTCCAGCGCTACGGATGCTCACGCGCATGACCATCCCGACCGATTCTTCCCGCAAACTCTTTGGCACCGACGGCATCCGCGGTGTGGCCAATCTGGAGCCTGTCACCGTCGAAACCGCCCTCAAACTCGGGCGCGCCGCAGCTCACGTCTTCACCCAGCGGGGCACCCCAAGGGCGTCTAACAGCGCGCGGCCCACCATCGTCATTGGTAAGGACACCCGCCTCTCGGGCTACATGCTGGAAAACGCGCTGGCCGCCGGGGTGATGTCGCTGGGAGCAAACGTGCTCTTCATCGGACCGTTGCCAACGCCCGGCGTGGCCTACATCACCCGTTCCCTGCGGGCGGACGCCGGGATCGTGCTGAGCGCCTCCCACAATCCTTACGAGGACAACGGCATCAAGTTTTTCAGGCATGACGGCTACAAGCTCGACGACGCCGTGGAACGCCGCATCGAACAGCTTGTCTTCAGTGGAGAGATCGAATCCGTGCGCCCTACCGCAGGCGAAATCGGGCAGGCCAAGCGCATCGACGACGCGCTGGGCCGCTACGTGGAGTTCGCCAAGGCCAGCTACCCCAAGGGCATGACGCTCGAGGGTATGCACATCGCCCTGGATTGCGCCAACGGAGCCGCCTACAAGTCCTCCCCCTGCGTGCTGCGGGAACTCGGCGCCCGCCTCACCCTCGGGCACTACGCCCCCACAGGGCGCAACATCAACGCCAACTGCGGCAGCACCTATCCGGAGGAAATCAGCCGCCTCGTCAAAAGCTCGGGTGCCTCCATCGGGATCGCCCACGACGGAGACGCCGACCGGGCGATCCTATGCGATGAAACCGGGGAGGTGGTCGATGGCGACGAGATCCTCGCCATCGCCGCCATCGACGCCATCCGCCGGGGCGAACTCGCCCGGAACACGTTGGTGGCCACGGTCATGAGCAACTTCGGCCTGGACGACTGCCTGCGCGCGCACGGCGGTAAGGTCCTCCGCACCGCGGTCGGCGACCGGTACGTCATCGAGGCCATGGTGCGCGAAAACCTCAACATCGGCGGGGAACAAAGCGGGCACATGATCTTCCGCGACTTCGGCACCACGGGGGACGGACTGGTCAGCGCGCTCCAGATTTTGCGGATCGTCCGGGAGACGGGCAAACCGCTGAGCGAACTCAAGAAGATCCTCATCAAGTACCCACAGGCGCAGCGGAACCTGCGCGTCACGCGCAAACCGCCCCTGGGGGAACTGCCCGAGGTCAGCGCGCTGGTGATGGAAGCCGAGCGCGCGCTGGAAGGCCAGGGCCGCGTGCTGCTGCGCTACTCAGGCACGGAGCCCAAGGTGCGCCTCCTCATCGAAGGCAGGGACAACGCACAAATCAACGCGCAGGCCGACCGCATCGCCGCAGCGCTACAGAACGCCATCGGCGCCTAAACGCAAAATGGCCAAGGGCATCTTCATCACCGCGACGGACACGGGTGCGGGAAAAACGTATTTTACCAGCCTCCTGCTGCGGTCACTGCGGGCGGCCGGGATCGACGCCGTGGGCTTCAAACCCTTCTGCTGCGGCGACCGCGAGGACGCGGAGCGCCTGTACGAAGCCTGCGACGGGGCCGTCGAGCTCGGGCTGATCAACCCGGTCTGGCTGCGGGTTCCGGCCGCGCCCTACACCGCGGCGTTGGTGGAAAACAGGACGCTGGACGTGGCCACGGCTCTGGACACCTTCCGCACGCTGAGTTCCCGGCACGCTTTCGTCGTGGTCGAAGGCGTCGGCGGCTGGCGGGTGCCGCTGACCGATCAAATGTGCCTGAGCGACTTTGCCGCACAGCTCGCACTGCCGGTGGTGGTGGTGGTGGCTAACCGCCTCGGCGCGCTCAACCACACCCAGCTCACGGTGGATTCAATCGCCGCGCGGGGCTCGGTGTGTGCCGGAATGATTTTGAACGAGCCGGGATCTGAGGAACCGGATCCGGCCAGGATCACCAATCTGGGGGTTTTGGAACAACTGCTGGCAGTGCCGGTTTGGGGCGAACTTGCCCATGGAGCCGGGGTACTACCGGCAGCCGTTCTCAAGAGTCTGCACGGACAGGGCATTCTGGATCCCGCGCTTCACGACTGAATTCCCCAAGGTCGGGGCCCCGTTGGGAGGCTTGCCTCGTGTGCCGCTTTTGGTCGTGCCGAAAGAATAGAAGCCGCTGACCGAGCACAGTGACAGCGCCGAAACGTATTGCACAATACAGCGCATTCCAAAGCAATGAGAGCCACCGCCGCGGGTGCCACCGAGTATTGCAGGCGTATGCCGCCATCCCTCGCGGGACGCGTTTTTGGAGGCGGATTCCGCTCGTGTCGCTGCGCTCGTCCAACGGCTATTCCCGTTTTTAGGTTCAACAAAGCGAATCCGTTGCCAGCCCGGGGCAACGCCCTGGGCCCCCCACCTCCACGCGCATAGACCCCAACGGACACCCCTCCGCCAGCGCGCGGCAACGCCGTGGGAATCCCGCACGCAATCTGCGGAGCGCGGCGTTATTCGGCGCCCAGGCCGAAGGCGGCGTGGACGAGGTTGGCGGCTTCCGCGATGCGGGCCTCCTCGAGGATCACGGCCGTCTTGATTTCACTGGTGGAAATCATCTGGATGTTGATGCCCCCGGCGCTGAGCGCCTCGAACAACTTGGCGGCCACACCCGAATGCGAACGCATTCCAATGCCCACAATTGAAAGCTTGGCGATCCCGTCCTGGGCCTTGATGCCGGCGGCGCCGATCTCGCGGACCACCGGTTCCAACGCCGCGGTCGCCTTGGGAAGTTCGTCCTTGGAAAGGGTGAAGGAGATGTCGGTGGCCCCCTCGGCCCCAGCGCTTTGGACGATCATGTCGATCACCACGTTGGCAGCGGCGAGGGTGGTGAAGATGCGCGCGGCGGTGCCGGGCTTGTCCGGGACGTGGCTGACGGTGACCTTGGCCTGGTTTTTTTCGATGCTCACCCCGCGCACCACGACGGCTTCCATGCTCTCGGTTTCTTCTTTCACAATGGTTCCTGGGTTATGGTTGAAACTGGAGCGCACCTCGAAGACGACTCCGAACTTTTTGGCAAACTCCACGGAGCGGCTTTGCATGACCTTGGAGCCGCTCGAGGCCATCTCCAACATTTCGTCGTAGGAGATCTCGTGGATTTTGGTGGCGTTCTTCACCACGCGCGGGTCGCACGTGTAAACGCCGTCGACGTCGGTGAAAATCTGGCAGAGGTCCGCCTTGATGGCGGCAGCGATGGCGATGGCCGTCAAATCCGAACCGCCGCGGCCGAGGGTGGTGATACTGCCGTCGGCCGTCTCGCCCTGAAAGCCGGCGACGACCACGATATTGCCGGCCCCCAGCGCCTCAAGGACGCGTTCGGGTGAGATGGTGGCAATCTTCGCGCGGGTGTGCACTTCGCTGGTGACGATGCCCGCCTGCGCCCCGGTGAGGGAGACCGCCTGGCTGCCAAGACCCGAAATGGCCATCGCGGTCAGGGCGATCGTCGTCTGCTCGCCCGTGGACAGAAGCACGTCCATCTCCCGTTCGGTGGGGCTGGGTGAAACTTCCCGCGCCAACTTGATGAGGCCGTCGGTCACCCCGCTCATTGCGGAAACAACCACCACCACGCTGTGCCCGGCCTCGTGCGTTTCAATGACGCGCCGGGCCACGTTCAGGATGCGCTCCGGGTTGCCAACCGACGTGCCGCCGTATTTCTGTACAATCAGTGCCATGAGAAAAGGGGTCGGAAGCATCCGCCAACCAAGCCGGCGCGGAAAGCTAATTTCTCTTTTGCGCCCGCTCCCGCCGCGGAGGCGGCGCCTACCGCCTGGGCTGGAAATCAATGACGAAGGCGTCCTCGAGGGTGGGTTTGAGCAACTGCACAAAAGCCTGGTGGTCCGGGTGGTCAATGTAGGTCTTGACCGCTGCTGCGTCGGCGAAGCTCACCACCCACATGTGGGTGAAGCCCTTGTCCAGATTTTCGCCACTCACGTTTGTGCCCCATTCCAAAGACTGGATCTGGGGGATCTTGGTTTTGAGCGCGGCGAAAGCCTCCTCGACCTTGCGGATGTCCGCGGGCGCGGCGTCCTTTTTGAATTTGAAGGAAACAACGTGGCGCACGGGGGCGTCGGCACTGAGGGCGGTGGTGGCGGTCATAAGGAGGGCGGCGAGAAAGGGGAGGAAACGCATCAGCCAAACGTGCGGACTTTCCGGCGGATGGGAAAGCGGGAATTTGCGGGGGGCGGCGCGTTTCAGCGCCCCGGCAAAAGGGATTTAACCGCGTCCAGCAGCCCTTTGGCTGCTTCCGGCACACCCTGGGGGATGTTGCCGGGGAGCTTTTTCAACGTATCCGTCACGGCTTCCACCGCCGCTCCGGCAAGCCGGGACGTGAGATCCTCGACGGGCTGTTCCACGGGACCGCTCAGGGTGAAGGGCGTCCAGACATAGCCGTCCCTGGGCTCCCCAAAAAGCTTGGTCCTGGATCCGGGGAGCCACTGGATGATGGACGGCGGGATGCCGAGCTGCATCCGGCCGTCGAGCGTGCCGTTTTGCACGAGCACCGTCCCCTGAATCCGCAGGATGCCGTCCGCGTCAAGATCGAGCTCGCTCAGTTCCGTGCGGCCGGGCGAGCGTTTGATTTTTGCGGAGGCTGTCTTCAGGGCGACCTGGCGGAAGCGCGGGGAGCCTACAAAACTGTCGAGTTGGGAGAGGAGCGGGAAGGCTTCCAGCTTTCCGCCGGTGAGCCGCAGCTCGCCCGAGAGCGTGCCCGGATCGGTGGCAGTCCGCTGAAAACGCAGGTTGCCTTGCAGCAGGCCGCTGAGGCGGGTCTGCCACCAGATGGGCAGGAACGGCTCTGCCACCAGGTTTTCAAGTTTTGCGTGGAAATCACTGCCGCCCCCGGCGCTCCATTCCCCAGAGAGGGAGGCCTGGCCGCCTTTTTTTACCAGCAACCGGCTGCTACGTAGAACTCCCCCCCCCGGGCGCAGGGCCACCCTGGCCTCCTGCAACTCGATGGCTGGCAGGCCCGGCGCGCTGAGCTCGCCGCTTTCCAGCACCGCATCCCAGCCGGCGTCCGCCACGGCGGGGTGGGCGGTAAGGCGGCTTTGGCGCAACTCGGCGCCGGCGAGCGAAAAACTGGCGCGGTCGGTGTGCAGCGTAGCAATTCTGGCGCGGTTGGGCAGCAGGGCGGCTAGGAAGCCCCGCGGCGCGGAGGGAGTGGAAGATCCGGCAGCAGGGGGCGCCCCGATGGGAGCGTCCCGGTCTGCGCCAGCGGCCCCAATGGGTGACGCGGCTTTGTTCAGATCCAGATGCAACCGCTGGAAACCAAGGTGCTGGATCCGCCAGAGGCGCTGCCAAAGGCCCGAAAGGTCCACCTCGGCGCGGATCCCCGAGAGTTCGGCCGAGCCAAAGGACGCCGTGGGCCCGCCATGGAGTTGGAGCGCCTCGGAGGCGAGGGTCGTCCCCTGCCGCTCAAGCGGAGCCAGGCGGGCCTCCGCCTTGAGGGCGCGCCCGAGGGCGGCCTCGGTTTTTGCGCGGAAAGCCTCGCTTCCCAGATACGAGTTGAGCCAGGCCTCCGCGGCAAAGAAAACTACAACCGCGGCGAACAGTCCGCCGCCCAGACACCACGGCAGCAGGCTGGCCCGCGTCCGCCTTAGGTGGCGCTTGGTGGGTTCCTGCGGCGTGGGGGTGGCCTCGGACATGAAAGGAACAGGGGCGCGCGGAGGATCTCAGGCGTTCACCCTACGGTACAGGCCGTCGAGGGCGTGCGCGCTGGTTTCCCACGAAAATACGGTACGCATCGCGTTGCGCACCGGTTGGCTCCAGGCCGCCTTGTCGCGAAACAGGGCTCCCGCCCTGCCGATGGCGTCCCACAGCGCCGCGCCCGAGTCGTTCCGGTACAAGAGGGCGTTTCCGGCCCCGGTGGTCAGGTCGTAGTCGGCCAGGTTTTCGAGCAGCCCGCCGGTGGCATGCGCCACCGGGACGGTGCCAAAACGCAGGGCGTTGAGCGGAGTCAAACCACACGGCTCAAAGTGGGAGGGCACCAGCAGCGCGTCGGCGCCGGCAAAAAGCCGTCTGGGGAAATCAACATCCCACTCCGGCAGGAAGGCAAACTTGGCGGGGTGTTGCCGGCAGGCAGCCAGCAGGTCGCGCCGCAGCGTGGGGCTGCCGTCTCCGGCGACGATCAGCCGGACGTCATCCGCGAGAAGCCGCGGCAGCAGAGGCAGCAGCAAATCAAAGCCCTTCTGGTCGGCGAGCCTCGCAAACATGGCAAAGACCGGACCCGTCGGGTTTGGGCGCAGCCCAGTCTCCACGAGCACCGCCGCGCGGCACTTTGCCTTTCCTTCCGGCGCCTCCGCTGAAAAGAGCGGCTCGGGGTTCCAACGCTCGGGGTCCACACCGTTTGGAATGACATGCAGCGCATCGGCCCGACCACGCAGAACATCGTCGAGACCGCAGCCGCCCTCGGGCGTGAGCAGTTCGTTACGGTAGGTGGAGCTGACCGTGGTGAGGGCGTCGGCACAAAGGATCCCGCCCTTGAGGAGGTTGAGTCCGCCGTAAAACTCCAGACCCGTAGGCGCCATCCAGTGGGAAGGCAGGTTGGTCAGGGCAAAGTCCGAGACGTGAAAGGCTCCCTGATAGGCCGCGTTGTGCAGGGTGAGCACGGTGCGGAAGGGGAGCCGCTGCTCGCGCACCAGGGCTGGGACGAGGGCGGTCTGCCAGTCGTGGAGGTGCAGGACCGAGGGACGGGGCTCGAGCCGCTTGGCCAGCTCAACAACGGCACGGGAGAAGAAAATGAACCGCACCGCATTGTCCGGATAGGCAGCGGAGGCATTGCCGTAAATGCCGGGCCGGCCGAAGAGGGCGTCGTTGTGGATGAGCAGCAACTGGGTGCCGTCGGCCTGGATCTTTTCGTAAACGGTAACGGGCTGCAGCGAGTCGCCCACCGGAAGGGCGAAGTGGACGTCGACGGGGGTGGCGTCGGCCATCAGGGCCGGGTAGCCGGGAAGCACCACCACCACGTCATGCCCCATGGCTTCCAAAAAACGGGGAAGCGAGGCGAGCACCTCGCCCAAGCCTCCAGTCGCGGCGTCAGGCGCCACTTCACTGGCAGCGAAAAGGATCGTCATGGGGGGCATTTGCAACACAGCGCCCCCGCCGGGGCAATCGGTTTCTGCTCCACACTGCAAATCACCCACGGCGGGCTCCGTGCGGGCAAGGCCCCCCGGGGTCGACTTGTCCGCCCCTGCACTGCTTCGGGGGCGGATTCGGAATCAGCGGCAGATGCTCAGCACCTTGGTCACGATGTCCGTTGGCCGCGGCAACTGGGCGCGTTCCAGTTCGGGACTGTAAACGGCGGGCGCATCGATGGCGCTGATCCGCAGGACCGGGGCGTCGAGGTCGTCGAAGCACTTTTCCTGAATCATGCTGGCGATCTGTGCGTCCACCCCGCAGAAGGGCTTGTTTTCCTCGATCAACACCACGCGGTGGGTCTTGCGCACCGTCTGGAAGATGGCCTCTTCGTCGAGGGGCCGGATCGAACGCAAATCGAGCACTTCGGCACTGATGTCGTACTCAGCCTGAAGGATTTCGGCGGCCTTGAGGGCGGTCAGCGCGGCCCGGCCGTGGGCGATCAACGAGACGTCGGTTCCTTCCCGCTTGAGGTCTGCAACGCCCAGCGGAATGAGGTACTCCTCCTCCGGCACCTCCCACTTTTCGCCGTACAGCAGGGTGTTCTCCATGAACATCACCGGGTCGTTGTCACGGATGGCCGACTTGAGAAGCCCCTTGGCGTCGTAGGCGGTGGCCGGACAGACCACTTTGAGCCCGGGCACGTTTGCGATCCAGTTTTCGGGCGTGTGCGAATGGGTGGCGCCCACGTTGGTGCCGCCATTGGCGGGGCCGCGGATTACGATCGGGCAGTTGATCAGCCCGCCGCTCATGTAACGCACGCAGCCGGCGTTGTTGACAATCTGATCCCAGGCCACCGAGGAAAAGCTCCAGAACATGAGCTCCATCACCGGCCGGATGCCCAGCATCGAGGCACCAATGCCCATGCCAATGAAGGCCGCCTCGCTGATGGGCGTGTCGCTCACCCGCTTGTCGCCGAAGCGCTTCCACAGGCCTTCGGTCACCTTGTAGGCGCCGTCGTATTCGGCCACTTCCTCCCCGAGCAACACCACGTTCGGGTCGCGCTCGAGTTCCTCGGCCATGGCGTGGCGCAGGGCCTCGCGGTAGGTGATTTCAGGCATATGCAGGTCGGTAAAAGGTCTGGAAACGGGGGCGGCGACTCTCGCGTCGTCGGCTTTGCGTGAAGTGCTTAGGAGTTGAAAAAGTGGCGGCCCGTGCGGCCCGCAAGCGTGTGGCGGTCCACCTCGAAATACACGTCTTCCGTGATGGATTCGACGCTCGGAATCGGGCTTTCCTCCGCAAATAGCACGCTGTCCGAGGCCTCCTGCTTGGCAGCGGCGTCGATCGCCTCGTACTGCTCCTCGTTGAGGACGCGTTCCTCCAAAAGCTGCGCCTTCCACAGACTGATCGGATCGTGTTCCGCCTTGTAGCGCTCGATCTCGTCCTCCGCCCGGTACACCTTGTGTTTCGCATCCGCCACCGAGTGCCCGTAGTACCGGTAGGTTGAAATCTCCAGCACCGTGGGGCGCGATTCCTGGTGGGCGCGGTCCACCGCCACCTGCAGCTTGGCCCGGACCTCGTACATGCTTTCTCCGTTGACGGTGTCCCATTCGATCCCAAAGCCCTCGGCACGCTCGGCCAGGCAGCTCTTGAACACGCTGGAACGGGCGAGGCTGGTGCCCATCGAGTAACCGTTGTTTTCGATGATGTAGATCACCGGCAAATTCCAAAGACCCGCCATGTTCAGGCTCTCGTAATAACAGCCCTGGTTGACCGCGCCGTCGCCCATGAAACACATGGCCGACCCCTGCAGACCCTTGTACTTCAGGCCGTACGCCAACCCCAACCCCAGAGGCGTCTGCCCACCGACGATCCCGTGGCCGCCCCAGTAGTTCTTGTCAGGCGCGAAAAAGTGCATCGAGCCCCCCTTCCCCTTCGAGCAGCCGGTCACCTTCCCAAAAAGTTCCGCCATGCACTCGTTCATCGACATCCCCACTCCAAGTGCGTGCCCATGGTCCCGGTAGGCGGTGATCACGTGGTCGTTGGGCCCCATCAGTGAGCAGGCTCCGATCGCCACGCTTTCCTGTCCGATGTAGAGGTGCAGAAACCCCCCCATCTTGCCGGCCTGATAGGCCTTCAGGGAAGCCTGCTCAAAGCGGCGCACGCGCAGCATGTCGCGCAATAGCCGGATTTTGTCAGAAGGTGTGAGGGCCGCGTTGATGGGCGCGGAGGCGTATTCGCAGGCTTTCAGTGTATCCATGGCTGTGGCGGTTTTGAGGACCTCACTCAGCGTATACCCGGTCGGCGGACTGGGCAACTTCCGAGCGCTCCTAGGAACTTTCAGGTGTTTGGAGGTGTGAATCGAGGCAAAAACTTACCGTTTCCGAGTTTTTGGCGGCCACAGCCGCCAAATTGCCACTCTTTCGGCGAGAGAACCTTCGCTTCCCTACTCCACCGTCACGCTTTTTGCCAGGTTACGCGGTTTGTCCACGTCGCAGCCCAGTGCCACGGAGGTGTGGTAGGCGAGCAACTGTAGGGGGATGGTGGTCAGCAACGGGGAAAGGTAGTCGGGACAGTGTGGAATGAGGATGGAATCGTCGCAGAGTTCCTCCAGGCGGCGGCTGCCCTCGGTACCGATCCCGATGACCGGTCCTTTCCGGGCGCGGACCTCCTCAATGTTGCTGAGGTTTTTCTCAAAAACGGTGTCCTCCGGAGCGATGAACACGCTGGGCAGCTCGGGGGTGATCAGGGCGATGATCCCGTGCTTGAGTTCGGCGCTGGGGTGGCCGCTGGCGTGAATGTAGGAGATCTCCTTCATCTTGAGCGCGCCCTCGAGGGCCACCGCATGGTTGAACTGGCGCCCCAGAAACATCATGGACTGGGCGGAGGCGTACTTTCTGGCGATGTCGCGGATGTGGTCGGACTGCTTGAGAATGGAGCGGACCTTGTCGGGGATGGCCTCCAGTTCGTCGAGCATACGCAGGCCGTCTGTGGTGGAGAGGTGGCGGATGCGGCCCAGAAGCAGCGCCACCAGGGTGAGCACCATACACTGGCTGGTGAAGCTCTTGGTGGCGGCCACGCCTATCTCGGGCCCGGCGTGCATGTACACGCCCCCGTCGCTCTCGCGGGCGATTGTGGAGGCGACGTTGTTGCAGATGCCCAGGGTGCGGTGGCCCTTGCGCTGGCTTTCGCGGAGGGCGGCCAGCGTGTCGGCCGTCTCGCCGCTCTGACTGAGCGCAAAGACCAGCACGTCCTTGGGTAGCGGCATGTTTCTGTACCGGAACTCCGAGGCAAACTCGACCTCTGCGGGAATGTGGGCCAGCTGCTCGATCAGATGCTCCCCGACCATGGCGGCGTGGAAGGCCGTCCCGCACCCGGTGAGCACGATGCGCTCCACGGAACGGAGCTGCGCGTTGGTCATTTCGAGCCCGCCCAGTTTTGCGGTGGCCTCCTCCCGGGAGAGCCGGCCGCGCATGGCGTCGGTGATCGTCTCCGGCTGTTCAAAGATCTCCTTGAGCATGAAGTGCGGATAATCGCCCTTCTCGACGTCCCTTTCCTGAAAGTCCACCGAACTGATTTCGTACCCGCTCAGCCCGCCCGGGAGCGAGGTGATCTCA